>DATLQK010000075.1:0-82770 GCA_035535195.1 Gaiellaceae bacterium
AGATGCGGCCGCGGTTTCGCTCTACCTCTGCCTCGCCTCTCAGGAAGAGTCGATCCCGCCGGGCGAGCACGACCGTCGCGACGAGGGGGCCGAAGATCCCGGCCGTGAACGCGACAACGAAGGCGGCCCACCCGTAGTCCGCGCCATCGGCCTCGCGGGCGGCGATCCCGGCCAGGAACAGCCCCAGCAACGGCATCAGCCCGATCACCAGGGTCTCGCGTATCGGGGTTCCAGCTCGCGCCATGGCCGGAGCCTGCCGGACGGGGAGAAGGCGGTCCTCGGATTGGTCACGCGCCGGCGCGGGAAGACCAACCCGGGCAGAGGGTGAACGATGACATGGAGGTTTTGCATGGCTGACACAAAGACACGGGCGACGACGAATCGGAGCGGTGTCGCAAAGAGCGTGCGAGGGACCGCAAGTGCAGTCGGCGAGAAGACGACGGGAGCCGTCGGGTCGCTCGTCGGCATCCTGACGGGCGGCCTCGTGATCGCTGCGGCTGGCGGGTTCGCCGTCGGCGTCGCGGTCGGAGCCGTGGCCGGACGCCTGTCGACACCGCAGCCGCCGCGCTGGCAGGTGTGGCGCTAGTCGCGGGGAGGTTCTCCGCGGGCGGAGAAGAGGTCGACCAGAGGTAGTAGCCGCGACGGGGCGCGAGCGCGCCAACCGGGATCGCGGTCAAGGCGCATACGGGATTCGAACCCGTGCTACCGCCGTGAGAGGGCGGCGTCCTAGGCCACTAGACGAATGCGCCGAGAGGCATAAGTCTAGCGAGGGCCGGGTAGGGCGACCGCATGGGCCTTCTCGACCGTTTGCTGGGGCGGAAACCTGACGACGAGCCGACTGCCGCCCGGCAGGAGGGGGACCCGACGGTGCTGAACCGCGATGACGATCCGCGCGGCGGGACGCAGAGCGACGAGTACCGCCACGCAGACCCGCGCGAGGTGGTCGAGGATGGCGGTGTGGCGATGAGTGGGCCCGGCGGAGCGCCGCAGGAAGGGCTGTCGGTCGAGGAACGTCGCGAGCGAGATCGGGAAACCGACTGAATCCCGCACGGATCTTCGCTCTTTAGACTCCCGCGCCCATGGCTGTGCGAACGGAGCGGCAGACGGACCGTCGCCGCCAGATCCTCGGAGCGGCGGTGAAGGTCTTCGCCGCGAAGGGCTTCCACGCAGCCCGCGTCGGTGACATCGCCGAGGAGGCCGGCGTCGCGTACGGCCTCGTCTACCACTACTTCAGCTCGAAGGACGAGCTGCTCGAGACGATCTTCCGCTCGACCTGGACGGACATGCTCGCGCGGGTCCGCGAGGTCGAGGCGGCCGGGGTTCCCGCCATCGAGGCGGTGCGGCAGGTGACCGCGCTGCTGCTCCGGACCTGGCGGCGCGATCCCGATCTCGTCCGCGTGCTCGTCCGCGAGGTGACGCGGGGCCCGCACGTCCAGCACGAGATTCAGGAGATCTCCGACGCGATGGAGGCGCTAGAGAACATCGTCCGCCGGGGCCAGGAGACGGGAGAGTTCCAGGCGGAGCTCGACCCGCAGCTCGCGGCGGTCGTCTTCTACGGGGCGCTCGACGAGGTGCTCACGAGCTGGGTGCTCGGCCAGCTTCCCGACCGGGACGAGGACATCGCACGCGCTGAGCGCGACGTCGTATCGCTCCTGACCGGCGGGTTGCGGGCGCCTAGCTGAGCGCTGTGTCGCCGGGACGGGGCTCTTCGACCCCGGTCTCGGGGGGCCCGACGACAGCGGGGGCGACTGGCCGCAGGTAGAGGAACTCGTATGCGACGGCCGCGATCACACCGCCGGCGAAGGGGCCGACGTACCAGATCCAGAAGTCGTTCCAGTGGTTTGAGATCAGCTCGGGGCCGAAGGCCCGGGCCGGGTTCATCGCCGCGCCGGTGAGCGGGCCGCCCATCAGGACGTCGACGGTGATCGTGAGGCCGATCCCGAGGCCGGCGATCGACTTGAATGTGCCGCGCGGGTCGGCGGCGGTGGCGAAGAAGACCCAGACGAGGAAGAAGGTCAGGATCGCCTCGATCACGAGGCCCGCCTCCGGCTGGATCCCCGGGCCGAGTCCCGGCGCGCCCAGTGTGCCCTCCTGATCCGACGGGAAGACCCAGCGGAGGATGGCGGCGGCCGCGGCGGCGCCGGTGAACTGCACCGCCCAGTAGACGACCGCCAAGAGCGGCGCGATCCGGCCGGTGACTAGGAACCCCAGCGTGATGGCCGGGTTGAAGTGCCCGCCGGAGATGTGACCGACGGCCGAGACCATCACGGCGATGATCACGCCGTTCGCGAGCGCGATCCCGACGACGCCCGGCTCCGGGAGGGGGCCGGCCGACATCACCGCGCCCGCGCCGATGAAGATGAGCGCGAAGGTGCCGATGAACTCGGCGATCCCTCGCCGCAGGGGGTCGGCTAGCACGCGCGGGAGCCTATCGTTCCCGACGGACGGCCGGGCAGGCCTGTGCGGCGACTTTTGGAAACGGGCCGGTCGGCCTATTGAGCGGACGGCGGGGCCATGTCATCGTCCGCGCGGATGGAGCGGGAGGGGTTCTCAAGACCAAGCTGTTCGTTGCGGCGAGCTTCAGCGTTGCGTGCGTGCTCGCCGTCGCGCTGCTCGGCGCGGCAGCCTGAGCGACGAAAAAAGGCCGCAAATGGCGCCTTTTGCTCAAGGCTGCGGGGCTAGGATTCGAACCTAGACTACTCGGTCCAGAGCCGAGCGTCCTACCATTAGACGACCCCGCAACGGGGCTCGGATTGTAGCCGCTCTCAGGCGAGCCTCCGGTACAGCGAGAAGGGCGCGAACGAGTAGAACGCGAGAAAGACGGTGTTGATCGCCATGGTCGCGAGCCACGCTCCGATCACGCCACCGATCACCCAGTAGCCGAGGATCACGGGGATCGCGACGAGCGCCAGGCCGATCAGCGTCAGGAGCGCGAAGATGGCCAGCACCCGGCCGGTGCGGCCACGGACGAGGTCGTTCGAGCGGGCGAGCGCAACGCGCCAGGGCGAGCGTTCGAGCACGATCAGCGGCACGACGAGCGCCCAGCGGGCCATCAGGATCAGCCCGGGCACGACGAAAGCGAGGGTGCCGAGCAGGATGCCGACGGTCGTGACGAGCGCGGAGAGGACGAGGTCGGCGAGTCGGTCCTTCGTGTGCCGGTAGGGGTCGGTGGCGCTCTCGTCGCCGCTGGCGACGTCGTGGATCACGGCGCCGATGATCCACGGGAAGGCGACGAGGGTGAGGCTGGAGGACCCCACGACCCAGACCACCCAGGCGCCGCCGCCGCGCGACGAGAACTCGGGGTCGAGCAGGGCGAGCGCGAGCTCGAGCGGCGCGAGCACGAGCCCGACGATCAGCAGCGTCCGCCAGAAGCGGGAAAGGAACAGCCGCCAGCTCTCCCGCACCACGTCACCGACCATTGTGGCCAGGTTCGACGGACCTGGCGCCGGGCCTTTACGGGACCAGGTCCCGTTAAGAAGCGCGACCAGCCGTGGCTCTGTTGTGCGGCCGCGGCGGCTTGCCGGGCCGCTTACGGGACCAGGTCCCGTTAGGAAAGGCGACCAGAAGCCGCACGAAACTGAGCCGATCAGGCGACGTCGGCGGCCCAGTCGCCGTAGAGCGCGGTATACAGGCCCTGGCGGGCCATGAGCTCGTCGTGTGTCCCCTGCTCGACGATCTTCCCGTGCTCCAGCACGACGATCAGGTCGGCGCCGCGGATCGTCGAGAGCCGATGGGCGATCACGAACGCCGTGCGGCCGGAAAGGAGCGTTCGCAGCGCCCGCTCGATCTTCCGCTCGGTGCCGATGTCCACGGACGACGTCGCCTCGTCGAGGATCAGGATCCGCGGATCGGCGAGCAGCGCCCGCGCGAAGGCGACGAGCTGGCGCTGCCCGAGCGAGAGGCGCGAGCCCCGCTCCTGGACGTCGGTCTCGTAGCCGTCCTCGAGCCGCAGGATGAAGTCGTGTGCGCCGACCGCCGTCGCCGCCGCGCGGATCTCCTCGTTCGTCGCGTCCGGCCGGCCGAAGGCGATGTTGTCGCGCACCGATCCGGCGAAGAGGAATCCCTCCTGCGGGACGATCCCGAGCTGCCGCCGCAGCGACGCCTGCGTGACGTCCCTGAGGTCGGTGCCGTCGATGGTGATCCGCCCCTCGACGGGGTCGTAGAACCGGGCGAGCAGCTTCGCGATCGTCGACTTCCCGGCGCCGGTGTGGCCGACGAGCGCGACCGTCGTCCCGGCCGGGACGTCGAGGTCGATCCCGTGCAGCACCTCCGGCCCCGTTCCGTACGAGAACCGGAGCGCCTCCAGTGAGACGTCGCCCTCGATCCGGCCGAGCTCGCGCGCGCCCGGCCGGTCCTCGACCTCGGGCTCCTCGTCGAGCACGTCCATGATCTTGTCGAGCGCGGCCACGGCGGCCAGGAACGTGTTGTAGAGCTGCGAGAGCTGCTGGACGGGGTCGAAGAAGTTCGAGACGTAGAGGATGAAGGCGAAGAGCGTGCCGACGGTCAGGTCGCCGCCGGCGAGCAGGTAGCCGCCGTACCCGAGCACGACCGCAGTCGCCGCCGACGAGAGGAAGTCGACGAACGGGAAGTAGACGCCGCTGTTCACCACCGTCTGGTGGTTCGCCGACCGGTAGTGCTCGTTCACCTCGCGGAAGTGCCGCCGGCGCGACGACTCGCGCGTGAACGACTGGATCACACGCATGCCGGCGATGTCCTCGGCGAGCGTGGCCGTCACGAGACCGAGCCGCTCTCGCACCGCCCGATAGGCGCGGGTGCTCCGCACGCGGAAGATCGCCGTTCCGATCGCCATCGCCGGAACCACCGACAACGTCGCGAGTGCCAGTCTCCAGTCGAGCAGGAACAGGACGACGGCGGACCCGACCAGGATCAGCGTGTTCTGGACAAGCGTGGTGACTCCGTCCGTGACGAGCTGGTCGAGCGCATCGACGTCGTTCGTGAGCCGGCTGATGATCACGCCGGCGCGGTTCCGCTCGTAGAAACCCAGAGACAAGCCCTGGAGGTGCTTGAAGAGCCGGTTCCGGAGGTCGGCGAGGACCCGCTCGCCCGTCCAGCCCGTGAAGTAGGTCTGCGCGGCCGACGTGACGAGGTTCGCGAGACCCGCGACGAGGAACAACGCCACGATCACCGCGAGCGCGTGCAGGTCCTGCTGGCGGATCCCGTCGTCGACCGCGAGCTTCGCGAGGTAGGGCGGGACGAGTGCGGTCAGTGTGGCCGCCAGCAGCGACACGACCGCCAGCGTCGTCCGCAGCTTGTACGGCGCCGTCAGCCGCGCCAGGGTCGAGACGCGGCGCGCCGTCCGCTGCCACGACCAGTCCTCGACCTTCGCGTCGCGCTGTGCGGAGAGGTAGGAGCCGGGCTGCCAGACCTTCACGACGCCGCCTCCGCTCGGGCCTCGATCCGCTCCGCGAACTCGCGCTCGAGCAGGCCGTGCTCGTAGATCTCGCGGTACACGGCGCTCCGCTCCAGCAGCTCCTCGTGCGTGCCGCGCGCGGCGATCCGGCCGCGATCCAGCACCACGAGCTCGTCGGCGAGCGCCAGCGTCGAGAGCCGGTGGGCGATGATGATCGTCGTCCGGCCCGCCATCGCCTGGCGGAAGCCGAGTCGAATCCGCGCCTCGGTCGTTGCGTCCACCGAGGCCGTGGCGTCGTCGAGGATCAGGATCCGCGGGTCGACGATCAGGGCCCGCGCGATCGCGATCCGCTGCCGCTGCCCGCCGGAGAGCGTGATCCCGCGCTCGCCGATCACCGTGTCGTAGCCCTCCGGCAGAGCCTCGATGAACTCGTCGGCCTGCGCCAGGCGAGCCGCGCCGCGGATCTCCTCGTCCGTCGCGTCCGGTCGCCCGAAGGCGATGTTCTCCCGCACCGGCGCCGAGAAGAGGAACGGGTCCTGCGCCACGATGCCGATCTCCCGGCGCAGCGAGACGACCTGGACGTCGCGCACGTCGACGCCGTCGACCGTGAGCCGCCCCTCAGTCACGTCGTAGAACCGAGGCACGAGCGAGGCGAGCGTCGTCTTGCCGGAGCCGGTGTGGCCGATCAGCGCGACCGTCTTCCCGGGCTCGAGCTCCAGGTCGATCCCCTCGAGCACCGGCCGCTTGGGGTCGTAGCCGAACGAGACCGACTCGAACCGGACACGGCCCTCGCCGCGCGGAAGCTCGACGGCTCCGGGCGCGGCCGAGACGTGCTCGGGCTCGTCCATGATCTCGAAGATCCGCTCGCCGGACGCCGTCGCGCGCTGCGCCTGGCCGATCCACATGCCGAGCATCCGCAGCGGCATCACGAGCATCACCACGAGGACGTTGAAGGTGATGAACCCGCCGAGGCTGAGCGAGCCGTGCACGACCATCCGGCCGCCGAGGAGCAGCACGATCGCCTGGGCGAACAGCGGGAGGAACGAGAGCAGCGGGACGTAGGTCGCTCGCTGGCGGTTGGCGTCAACACTGCGCGCGAACACCGCGTCCGACCGCCGCCCGAACTCCTCGCTCCGCGTCGGCTCCTGCGCGAACGACTTCACGACGTGGACGCCCACGATGCTCTCCTGGGCCACCGTCGCTACGTCGGCCATCTTCTGCTGCACGTCTCGCAGGACCGGGTGCGACACGGTCGAGTAGCGGTAGGCCACGACGACGATCAGCGGTGTCACAGCCGTGGCCGCGAGCGCCAGCTGCCAGTCCAGCACGAACATCACGATCGTCACTCCGACGATCGTCATCACATGCTGGAAGAAGAAGATCAGGCCGTAGCCGAGGAAGAAGCGGACCGACTGGAGGTCCACCGTCGCACGCGACATCAGCTGCCCGGTCTGGTGGCTGTCGTAGAAGCGGAACGAGAGCCGCTGGAGCTTCGCGTAGAGCGCGTTCCGCATGTCGAACTCCACGCCGAGCGCCTGGCGCCCGGAAATCAACCGGCGGCCGACCATCAGCAGCGACCTGATCGCGCCGGCCACCAGCACCGCGAGGCCGACCAGCCAGATCTCGCGCGTTCCGCCCGATTGGACGGCGCGCTGGAGGCCCTCACCGGTCAGGAACGCGATCAGGACTGCCGCGCCCTGCGAGGCGACGGCGAGGATGACCGAGACGACGAGCGACCACTTGTACGGTTTCAGAAAGCCGAGCAGGCGAAGGAACGTCCGCCGGTAGGTGGGCGTCTCAGGCACCGTCAGAATCTAGCCGCGGCCAGGCGCGTGGCCGCCTAGGCGGTCGCCAGGTGAGCGTCGCGCTGGAGCTTTGGCCGCAGGTCGGAGAGGCAGTTCATGAACGCCTGCAGCGCGCCCGAGGGCGGCCCAGCCTCCCGCCGCCGGTAGACGACGATCCTGCGCTTCGGCGCCGGCGCGTCGGTCAGCGTGACCGCATGCAGCCTCTTCTCCTCGAGCTCCGCGGCGACCGCCGTGTGGGGGAGCAGCGCGACGCCGAGGCCTTGCTCGACCATCTTCTTCGCCGCGTCGATGTTGTCGAGCTCCATCACGCCACGCGGCACCGCGCCGACCTGCTCGAAGAACTCGCTCGTCAGCCGGTGGTAGCTCGAGGTGCGGTCGAAGAGGATCAGCTGGATGTCCGCGAGTCGGCCGGGGTCGACCGCGCCGCCCGCGGCCAGCGGGTGCTCGGGGTCGACGACGAGCACCAGCTCGTCCTCGTAGAGCGGGATCGCCTCCACCTGCGGGTGGTGGAGCGCGCGGCCGAGGCCGACCTGGACCTGGTCGCGCAGCACCAGCTCGAGCACCTCCTCGGAGTGGCCGGTGCGGACGGCCAGCGAGACCTTCGGATGCGTCCGCCGGAAGCGCGTCAGGATCCCGGGGAGGACGTAGGTGCTGACCGCAGGCGCCGCGCCGAGCGCCAGCTGGCCGCCCTCGCCACGCGCCAGCTCGTCGAGCAGGCGCCGGCCCGCTCGTGCTGCGTCAAGCGTTCGCTCTGCATACGGGAGAAAGGCACGACCTGCGTCCGAAAGTCGCATTCCCCTCCCTGAGCGAACGAACAGGACTGCGTTCAGCTCTGCCTCGAGACCCTTGATCCGCGCGGTCAGCGTCGGCTGGGTCACATACAGCACTTCCGCCGCCCGGCTGGCGCTGCCGCGCTTTGCGACCTCCACGAATGCGTCCAGTTGCTCCAACCGCACGACGGTCGAGTATAGAGAACGTCTATAGGTGAGATTGAACTTCCCGCTTGGCGTTTATAGCTCGCGGCCCCTAGGGTGGAGCGCCTCCAAGCGACCCAGGAGGTTGGACGGTGACCCTCATCAAGCGACTCAGGCGGCGAAAGCCGAAGGTTTCGACGCAGCAACTCGTCCTGCGCAGCGAGCATGCGCCCTGCACGTGCCCCGAGCCCTGTGAGCGCGACCACGGGAACGAGTAGCGGTGTCGAGCTCCGCGGGCCGGTCGAGGGCCGGGCCGCGGAGATCCTCACGCCGGAGGCGCTCGACTTCGTCGCGGGCCTGCAGCGGCGGTTCGGCGCCGAGCGCGAGCGGCTGCTCGCGCGGCGCGCCGAGCGGCAGGCCGAGCTCGACACGGGGGTGCTGCCGGACTTCCTCGAGGAGACCCGCGAGATCCGGGAGAGCGAGTGGCAGGTCGCGCCGGCGCCGGGGGAGCTCCAGGACCGGCGTGTCGAGATCACCGGTCCCGTCGACCGCAAGATGGTGATCAACGCGCTGAACTCGGGCGCGCGCGTCTTCATGGCGGACTTCGAGGACGCGAACTCGCCGACGTGGCAGAACAACGTCGAAGGGCAGATCAACCTCCGAGACGCGAGCGCCCGGACGATCTCGCTGGACACGGGCGAGAAGCGCTACGAGCTCGGGGCCGATCCGGCAGTCCTGCTCGTGCGACCCCGCGGCTGGCATCTCGACGAGCGCCACCTGGTCGTGGACGGCGCGCCGGTCTCCGGTTCGCTCTTCGACTTCGGGCTCTACCTCTTTCACAACCGCGAGCAGCCGTGGTTCTACCTCCCGAAGCTCGAGAGCCACCTCGAGGCACGCCTCTGGAACGACGTCTTCGACCACGCGGAGGACGAGCTCGGCCTCGAGCGCGGGACGATCAAGGCGACGGTGCTGATCGAGACCGTCCTCGCCGCGTTCGAGATGGACGAGATCCTCTACGAGCTGCGTGAGCACATCGTCGGGCTCAACGCCGGCCGCTGGGACTACCTCTTCAGCCTGATCAAGCGTCTGCGGTCGCTGGACGTCGTCCTGCCCGACCGCGGGCAGCTGACGATGACGACGCCGTTCATGCGCGCCTACACCGAGCTGCTCGTGAAGACGACGCACCGGCGGGGCGCACATGCCATGGGCGGGATGGCGGCGTTCATCCCGAGCCGGCGCGACCCGGAGGTGAACGCGGTCGCCCTGGCCAAGGTTCAGGAGGACAAGGTGCGTGAGGCGAGCGACGGCTTCGACGGAACCTGGGTCGCGCACCCGGATCTCGTGCCGGTCGCCACCGAGGTCTTCGACAGCTTTCTCGGCGACCGGCCGAACCAGGTCGACAGGCAGCGCGACGAGGTCTCCGTCTCGGCCGGCGATCTGCTGAACCTCGAGGTCGAAGGCGGCGAGGTGACCGAGGGCGGCGTGCGCCAGAACGTCAGCGTCGGGATCCGCTACATCGAGTCCTGGCTCCGCGGCGTCGGCGCCGCGGCGATCGACAACCTGATGGAGGACGCCGCCACCGCCGAGATCTCGCGCTCGCAGGTCTGGCAGTGGGTCCAGCACGGGGTCTTCACCCCGGAGCACGTCCGTGAGGTGATCGCCGCCCAGGGGTTCGAGGGCGGGCGTTTTCCGGAGGCGCAAGAGATCTTCGAACGGGTGGCGCTAGGCGACGAGTTCGTCGAGTTCCTGACCCTTCCCGCCTACGAGTACATCGACTGAGAGGAGAGGCTGCGGTGAGCAATGAGAACGGAAAATCGCGGTGGCACGGGATCCAGCGGGACTGGACGGCCGAGGACGTGGCGCGGCTCCAGGGGTCGGTTCACGTCGAGCACACGCTCGCCCGCCGGGGCGCCGAGCGCCTGTGGGAGCTCCTCCACAGCGAGGACTACCTTCCGACTTTGGGCGCGATCACTGGCGCGCAGGCTGTGCAGATGGTCAAGGCGGGGGCGAAGGGGATCTACGTCAGCGGCTGGCAGGTCGCGGGCGACAACAACCTCGCCGGCGAGACGTATCCCGACCAGAGCCTCTACCCGGCAAACAGCGTGCCCGCCATGGTGCGGCGGCTGAACAGGGCGCTGCAGCGCGCGGACCAGATCGAGGTTCAGGAGGGAAAGGTCACGCGCGACTGGTTCGTCCCGATCGTCGCGGACGCCGAGGCAGGCTTCGGCGGGAACCTCAACTCGTTCGAGCTGATGAAGTCGATGATCGAGGCCGGCGCCGCGGGCGTGCACTTCGAGGACCAGCTCGCGTCCGAGAAGAAGTGCGGCCACCTCGGCGGGAAGGTACTCGTGCCGACCGCGCAGTTCGTCGGGACGCTGAAGGCGGCCCGGCTGGCTGCGGACGTGATGGGCGTGCCGACCGTGCTGGTCGCCCGCACCGACGCCGACGCCGCAACGCTGCTGACGAGCGACGTCGACCCGGCGGACGAGGAGTTCCTCACCGGCGAGCGCACGCCCGAGGGGTTCTTCACCGTGCGTCCCGGAATCGAGGCCAGCATCAAGCGCTCCCTCGCGTACGCGCCGCACGCGGACCTCGTCTGGTTCGAGACCTCGACGCCGGACCTGGGCGAGGCGCGCGAGTTCGCCGCGGCGATCCACGAGCGGTTCCCGGGGAAGCTGATGGCGTACAACTGCTCGCCGTCGTTCAACTGGCGCAAGCACCTGGACGACGACCAGATCGCGCGGTTCCAGGTCGAGCTCGGCGAGCTGGGCTACAAGTTCCAGTTCATCACGCTCGCCGGGTTCCACTCGCTGAATGCGGCGATGTTCGAGCTGGCGCGCGGCTACGTCGACGAGGGGATGCCGGCGTACGTGCGGGTGCAGGAGCGCGAGTTCGAGCTCGAGGCCGAGGGTTACACCGCCACGCGGCACCAGCGCGAGGTCGGGGCCGGCTACTTCGACGCCGTCGCGCAGGCGATCTCGGGCGGCAAGTCGTCGACCCTGGCGCTCAAGGGCTCGACCGAGGAGGCGCAGTTCGAACCCGCTGCAGCTCGGAGCTGACCAGCTCGAGCGCCCGTGCGAGCCGGTCGCGGTTCGCCGGGTCGTTGTGCCAGCGTGAGGTCCCGGACGGATGGGGCAGCGGGATCGCCGCGGCCCCGTCCAACTCGAACCGCTCGCCGATCGCCTCCGTGAGATTCGTGATCCCCAGCAGGCGGCGGGCGCTCAAACCGCCGACGACGAGGATCAGCTGGGGCCGGATCAGGCGCAGCTCCCACTCGCGCCAGAACGAGCAGAGCTGCTGTTCGCGGGGCGCCGGCGTGCGGTCGCCATTCCCCGAAGGCGCCTTGCCCGGGTAGCACCGTGTGACCGAGGCGCAGTAGAAGGTGGCGTAGAACTCGTCCTCCTCCAGCTCGAGCCAGCGGCGGAGCGTGCGCCCGGCGCGGCCTCGCCAGGGCAGCCGCTCGATGCCCTCGAGCTCACCGGGCGCCTGACCGTGGATGTACGCGCGCTGGCCCGTGTAGGGCTGGACGACCGGGAGCGAGTAGAGCGGAAAGCCCTCTTCCGCGCAGGCCCGGCACACGCGGTTGTCGCGCTGGAGAGAGGCGATGGAGGAGTAGCGCGACCGGCGCCGCGTCAAGGCGCGGCGACCATCACGAAGTAGCCGTTCTCGTGGAGCACCCGCCCGCCGAGCTCGCGGGCGAGCTCCTCGGGGACGAAGACACGCTTGTAGACCTGCCACCGCGAGCCGTCCTTCAGCCGGCGCTCCTCCCAGCGCTCGGCCTCCTCGCCCTCGCCGAGGACGGTGCCGACCACCACGAGCTCTCGCGTGACGCGTCGCGCTTCCGTCAGGAAACGAGCCCGATCGTCGTCCTCGAGGTGGCAGTAGAAGTAGCTCGTGAACAACCGGTCGAACGTGCCGTCCTCGAAGGGGAGGTCGAGCGCGTCGCCGACGACGAACTCGGCGTTCGGGGCCTGCTCGCTGGCGACCGCGATCATGCCCTCGCTCTGGTCGAGTCCGGTGACCTCGCCCCGAAGGTGACGGGTCATGAAGCCGGTGCCGCAGCCCACGTCGAGCGTGCGGGCCGGGGGGAGCGCGGCGATCCAGCCCTCCAGCCCCGTCCTCGCCTCGTCCCAGCCGGGCCGGCTGCGTTGCTCGTAGAGGCCCCGGCCGAGCCACCAGTCGTCGTACTCGCGCGCCCTCGCCTCGTAGTACGCCTTCACGGCTCCTAGAGTTACCACGTGCTTCCGCTCGAGGCCGTCCCGAACTTCTCGGAGGGTCGGGACCGAGGCGTGATCGACGAGATCGGCGCCGCGCTCTCGTCGGCTGCGCGCCTGCTGGACGTTCACTCCGACGCGGACCACCACCGGTCGGTCTTCACCCTCGTCGGCGAGAACGAGCAGCTCGTCGAGGCGCTGCTCGCCGGGATCGCGGTCGCCCGGGATCGCATCGACCTGCGGCGCCACGAAGGCGTGCACCCGCGGATCGGCGCGGCCGACGTCGTGCCGGTGGTCCCGCTTGGCACCGGAGACATGCCGCGGGCGCGCGAGGCGTCGCTCGAGCTGGGGCGGCGGATCGGCGAGGAGCTCGGCCTGCCCGTGTTCCTCTACGGCGAGCTCGCGCCGGAGCGCGGGCCTGCCTTCTTCCGGAGCGGCGGATCCGAGGAGCTTGCGCGACGGCTGGCGGAGGGCAAGCTGAAGCCGGACTTCGGGCCGGGTGAGCTGCATCCGTCGGCAGGCGGCGTGATCGTGGGCGCCCGGCGCCCGCTGATCGCGTTCAACGTGGAGCTGCGGGGCGGGACGGTCGACGACGCCCGCGCGATCGCGTCGGTCGTCCGCGAGCGCGACGGCGGTTTCCCCGGTGTCCGCGCGCTCGGGCTCGATTTGCCGGGCTCCGGCCGGATCCAGGTGAGCATGAACGTCGAGAACTGGGAGGCGGCCGCGCTCCACGAGGTCATGGCGCGGGTCGAGTCGGAGGCCGCCTCGCGCGGCGTCGAGGTAGCGCGCGCCGAGCTCGTCGGGCTGATGCCGGCCGGTGCCGCTGCCGCGGCCGCCGGGGCGCAGCTGCGGATCGACGGCTTCGACGCTACGCGGCTGCTGGAGCTGCGGCTGCTCGACGACCCGCGATGAGCACGCCGGCCACGGCCGTCGCGGGGATCGCGAGCGCGGCGGCGGCGAACACGACCTGAGGCTCGGCGACCGCGAAGAGCGGCGCGACGAGAAGCAGCCCCGTCGCGTGGGCGCCTCGGTGGACGAGCGCGATCAGGCCCACGACGCGGCCCAGCAGGCGATCGGGGATTTGCTCCTGTGCCGCGGAGTTCACGAGCACCCACGCGGCGCCCTGGCCGAGTCCGACGACGACGGCGGCGGCGAGGGCGATCCCCACAGAGTCGGCGACGGCGAAGAGTGCGTAGCCCGGCAGGTAGGCGATCCAGGCCAGGATGCTCCCGAGCGCCTTGCGGCGGACGTCGATGCGGACGAGCACGATTCCGGCAATGATCGAGCCGAGCGCGTACCCGGCGGCCACGACCGAGAACGCGGCGGCGCCGCGCCCGAGGTCGCTCCGCACGAGCTCGGGCACGCCGACGATCCACGTGCCCGAGGAGATCGTGACCGTCACGGCGAGGACGCCGACGGCGGCGGCGAGCATCGGGAGCGGTCGCAAGGCCGCGAATCCCTCCGCGATGTGCGGCGGTTCCTCGTGGACGACCGCCCGCCGCGCCGTCACCCCGGCGAGGAGTGCGGCGGACGCGACGAACGAAATGGCGTTGAGCAGGAAGAAGGCCGAGAGCGGCACGAACGCGAGGAGCAGCGCCGCGAGCGCCCAGCCGGTGACCGAGAGCGCATCTGCCGTGGCGCGGACGAGACCGTTCGCCGCCTGAACGTTCCCTCGCTCCACGAGTGCAGGGAGGAGCGCGCCGTACGCCGGTGCGAAGTAGCTGGCCGCCGCGGTGAGCACGAAGGCCGCCGCCACGAGGACGCCGAGCGGCAGATCGCCCCTAAGCCCCATCACCGCGACCGGAATGAGCACCGCCGCGCGGACGAGGTCAGCGGCGATCATCGTCCGTCGGCGGTCCCAGCGGTCGGCGGCGAGGCCGCCGTGGAGGCCGAAGAGCAGCGCGGGGACGCTGTCGGCGAGCCGCACCGCGATCACTCCGAGCGGTCCACCGGCCTCCAACGCGAACCACATGAGCGCGATGTACTGGAACGCGTCGCCGAGCTCACTGATCGAGATCGCGAGATACGTCCGGCCGAAGTCACGGCGACGGAGCAGCGCGCGAATGCGGTCGGGCATCGAGCCAGTCTGCCCGAGTGGCCGGAGCTAGACTGGCGCGCGATGGCGCGGACGAAGGCGATCGCGCTAGCAGCCTCCCTCTCGGTCGAAGACGTCTGGGAAGTGGCCGTCGGTGGCGCGCCGGCGTCCGTGGCCGAGGAGGCGAAGGAGCGGATGCGGGCGTCCCGCGAGGTGGTCGAGCGCGCGGCGGCGAATCCGGAGCGCACCTACGGCGTCAACACCGGGTTCGGCCGGTTCGTGACGAAGACGATCCCGTCGGAGCTGGCGGACGAGCTGCAGGTGCGGTTGCTCCGCAGTCATGCGTGCGGCGTCGGCGATCCGTATCCCGACGAGATCGTGCGTGCGGCGCTGCTGCTGCGGGCGAATGCGCTCGCGACCGGCTGCTCCGGGACCCGTGGCGAGGTCGCCGAGCTGCTCGTCGAGTGCCTGAACCGGGGCGTCCTACCTCGGGTTCCCAGCCGCGGCTCCGTCGGAGCCAGCGGCGACCTGGCGCCGCTCGCCCATCTCGCCCTGCCGCTGATCGGAGAGGGCGAGGCGTGGGTCGAGGGTGACCTCCTGCCCGGTGGGGATGCGCTGGCGCGCGTCGGGCTCGAGCCGCTCCACCTGCGGGCGAAGGAGGGCCTCTCGCTCATCAACGGGACGCAGTTCATGGCCGCCTTCGGGGCGCTCGGAGTCGTGCGCGCGAAGCGGCTGGCGGCCGCGGCGGACATCGCGTGCGCGATGTCGGTGGAGGCGCTGCAGGGCTCGACGCAGGGCTTCCGGCCGGAGATCCAGGAGCTCCGTCCGCTGCGCGGCCAGGCCGAGTCAGCGGCAAACGTCATGCGACTGCTCGACGGGTCCACCGTGATGGCCTCCCACCGGTGGTGCGGCCGCGTGCAGGACGCCTACTCGCTCCGGTGCGCACCGCAGGTTCACGGGGCGTCGCGCGACCTGCTCCGCTACATAGAGGAGACGGTGGCCGTCGAGCTGAACGCCGCGACCGACAACCCGCTCGTGCTCGTCGACGAGGAAGAGATCGTCTCCGCGGGGAACTTCCACGGACAGCCCGTTGCCTTTGCCCTGGACGCGCTGGCGATGGCGGTGTCGGAGCTCGCGAACATCTCGGAACGGCGGACGGAGCGGCTCGTCAACCCGGCGCTCTCCGAGGGCTTGCCGGCGTTCCTCGCGCCGAACGGCGGGCTCAACTCCGGCTTCATGATCCCGCAGTACGTGGCCGCGTCGCTCGTCAGCGAGAACAAGGCGCTCGCGCATCCGGCGAGCGTCGACTCCATCCCGACGAGCGCCGGCCAGGAGGATCATGTGTCCATGGGCAATGCCGCCGGGCTGAAGGCGTGGCAGGTGCTGGCGAACGCCGAGCGGGCGCTGGCGATCGAGCTGCTCGCGGGCGCGCAGGCCGTCGAGTTCCTGGCGCCGCTCGAGCCCGGTGTGGGAACCGAGGCCGCTCGGCGCTTCGTGCGAACGCTTTCGCCGCGGGTGACGGAGGACCGGTCCCTCGCCGCGGACATCGAGTCGGTGGCGGCAGCGATCCGCGGCGGAGCGGTGGCGGACTCTGTCGAGGCAGAGGTGGGCGAGCTGCGGTGAGCGCTCGGCGGCAGCTCCCGAAACGGCCGTTCCGCGACAGCGCGATCTTCTACGGCGTGCTGGCGTTGCTCGGCTTCGGCTTCCTGCTCCTGACGGGACAGGAGGCCGGCCGCGCGGCCTTCGGTGCGTTCGCCGCCTTCGCGCTGGCGACGTCGTGGAGCTGGTGGCGCTTCGCCCGGGCGCGGGAGCAGGAGGAGGAAAAGTGACCGCGGTCGGAACGCTCGACGCGACGGTCGAGGCGCTCTGCGGCGACCTCTCCCGGATCCGCGCACCGCGCGGCACGGCGCTGAACGCGCGGTCGTGGTCGACCGAGGCGCCGCTCCGGATGCTGCTGAACAACCTCGATCCGGAGGTGGCGGAGCGCCCGGAGGAGCTCGTCGTGTACGGGGGCTCCGGGAAGGCGGCGCGCGACCACCAGTCGTTGCGGGCCCTCGTCGCGACGCTGCTGCGACTCGGCGAGGACGAGACGATGCTCGTCCAGAGCGGGAAGCCGGTCGGCGTGTTCCGAACGCATGCCGGCGCCCCGCGGGTCCTGATCGCCAACTCGCTGCTCGTGCCGAGGTGGGCGACGTGGGACGAGTTCCGCCGCCTCGAGGCGCTCGGGCTGACGATGTTCGGCCAGATGACCGCCGGGAGCTGGATCTACATCGGCACCCAGGGAATCCTCCAGGGGACGTACCAGACGTTCGCCGCCGCGGGCGAGAAGCACTTCGGTTCCGCCGACCTCTCCGGCCGGACGATCCTCACGGCCGGTCTGGGCGGGATGGGCGGCGCGCAGCCGCTCGCCGGGACGATGGCCGGCGCTGCCGTGCTGTGCGTCGAGGTCGATCCGAGCCGGATCGAGCGCCGGATCGAGACCCAGTATCTCGACGAGGCGACCGACTCGCTCGACGAAGCGCTCTCGCGGATCCGCGCGGCGGCCTCGGAGAAACGTGCGGTCTCGGTAGGTCTGGTCGGCAACGCGGCCGAGGTCGTGCCCGAGCTGGCGGCACGGGGCGAGCACTTCGATCTCGTCACGGATCAGACGGCGGCGCACGACCCGCTCAACGGCTACGTCCCGGCGGGGTTGAGCGTCGAGGAGGCGGCCGGGTTGCGGGCATCGGACCCGAAGGAGTACCTGCGCCGAGCCCGTGACTCGATCGCAACGCATGTGCGCGCCCTGCTCGCGTTCGTCCGTGCCGGAAGCTATGTTTTCGATTATGGCAACAACCTGCGAGGTGAGGCCCGTGAGGGTGGGTTAGAGGACGCGTTCACATATCCGGGTTTCGTCCCGGCGTATATCCGACCGCTCTTCTGTCGTGGGATCGGGCCGTTCAGGTGGGCTGCTCTCTCGGGCGAGGCGAGCGACATCGCGGTGATCGACGCCAAGCTCCGCGAGCTGTTCCCGGACGACGCCCTGCTCCAGCGGTGGCTCGAGCTGGCGCCCGGACGGGTGGCATTCCAGGGGCTGCCCGCGCGGATTTGCTGGCTCGGGCTCGGCGACCGCGCCAAGGCCGGGCTCGCGATCAACGAGCTCGTCCGGAGCGGCGAGGTGACGGCGCCGGTCGTGATCGGGCGCGATCACCTCGATGCCGGCTCCGTGGCCTCGCCGTATCGCGAGACCGAGTCGATGCGCGACGGCTCGGACGCGATCGCCGACTGGCCGATCCTCAACGCGCTGCTCAACACGGCCGCCGGCGCAACGTGGGTGAGCGTCCATCACGGCGGCGGGGTCGGGATCGGCAACTCGATCCACGCCGGCATGGTCGTCGTGGCGGACGGCTCGGCCGACGCGGCAGAGCGTCTGGAGCGGGTGCTGACGACCGACCCCGGCACGGGCGTCCTGCGCCACGCAGACGCGGGGTACGCCGAGGCGCTGGACGCCGCCGCCGACCGCGGGCTCGACCTACCGATGGGCCCGGGCGCCGCCGGCGGGTGACCGACGCCGCGACCGGCCGCCGCCGGCTGCTGATTCGCGACCTCGAGCAGCTCGCCACGCCGGCGGGAACGGGCGCGCCACGACACGGCGAGGCGCTCGGCGACGTCCAGGTGATCGACGACGCCTACGTGCTCAGCGTGGACGGCCGGATCGAGGCGATCGGGCGGATGCGTGACCTCGCAGCGCCGAAGGGCGACGTCGAGGAGCTCGACGGAACGGGCCTCTGCGCGATCCCCGGGCTGGTCGACTGCCACATGCATGCCTGCTTCGGCGGTGACCGTGTCGAGGAGTTCTCGCTCCGGGCCGGCGGTGCGTCGTACGAGGAGCTCCACGCGGCCGGCGGCGGCATCCTCTCGACGGTCCGCTCCACACGAGCGGCGGGCGAGGAGGGGCTGCACGCGGCGGTCGATCTGCACCGCGGCTGGATGCTGCGCCAGGGCACGACGACGTTCGAGTCGAAGTCGGGCTACGGCCTCGACCGCGACACCGAGCTGGCGTCGCTGCGGGCGATCCGAGACGCCGGCGGCGTGCCGACGTATCTCGGCGCGCACGCCGTCCCGCCCGAGTTCGACGATGCGGACGGCTACCTCGACTTCGCGATCGCCGAGGTGCTCCCCGAGGCGGCGCAGCTCGCCGAGGCGGCCGACGTCTTCCTGGAGCGGGGTGCGTTCGACGCCGACCAGGCGCGGCGGTACCTCACCGCCGCGCGAGAGCTCGGTCTCGAGCTCCGCCTGCACGCGGACCAGTTCACCGAGGCGGGCGGGGTCGAGCTGGCCGACGAGCTGGGCGCCCGTTCGGTCGACCACCTGGAGGCGACGGGCGAGAACGGCATCCGCCGGCTCGCGGACGGCCAGGTGACGGCCGTGCTCCTGCCGGCGAGCGCGCTCTTTCTCGACCGGCCGATGCCGCCGGCACGGGCGCTCGCCGACGCAGGCGCCGCGGTCGCGCTCGCCACCGACTTCAACCCGGGAAGCGCGTTCTCCGAGAGCCTGCCGCTGATCGCCGCGCTGGCGTGTACGCAGCTCCATCTATCCCCGGAGGAGGCACTGACGGCCATGACCGTGAACGCGGCTCACGTCCTCGGCCGCGCCGACCGGAAGGGACGGCTGGCGCCGGGCTTCGACGCGGACATCGTCCTGGTCGAAGCGCCGGACTGGCGCTACCTCGCCTACCACCTCGCCGGCGACGTCGTGAGCACCGTCGTCCAGGGCGGCGAGCCGGTGTACCGGCGCTAGGCTTGCCGCATGCCGAGCCGGAAGCAGCGCAAACGCCGCGCGAAGGCGAAGCGCCACGAATGGGAAGAGGTCTGGGTCGACGAAGAGGGCCACGAGATCGAGCCTCCGCCTGAAGCCGAGCTCGAGGCGCCGAGCCGGAACGGCAAGCGAACGAGGCAGGCACCGATCCAACAGCGGGGCGGACGTCAGGTACAGCCGCCGTCGTGGCAGCGGGTGGGTAAGCGCGGCCTGATCTTCGCGCCGCTGATGTTCCTGACCGTCACGTTCCTGAGCGGCGACCTGACGGTCATCCAGCGGATCGTGAACACCGTCTTCCTGCTCGCGTTCTTCCTGCCGTTCAGCTACCTGATGGACACGCTGATGTACCGCATGGCACAGAAACGCGCCACGGCGGCGAAGAAGCGCTAACCGACGGCCCGCGAGGGGTCGCCGCGGTAGTGCCCGGGCCCGGGCCAGGGCGCGAGCAGCAGCATGATCCGGCCCCCCTCGGCCGAGGAGACGCGGTGGCGCTCCTTCTCCTCGAATCGGAACAGCGTCCCGGCGCCCGCCTCGATCTGCTCATCGCCGGACGAGACCTGCACGCGACCGTCGACGACCACCATCCACGCGTGCTCGTGCACCTGGTGGTCGCCGAGCTGCTGCCCCGGCTCCAGGCCGATCAGCACTGCCCGGGCCTCCTCCGTCGAGTGGAGGACGATCGGACCCCGGGTCCCGCCTAGAAGCTCGACCTCGAGCAGGTTCCAGCTCTGCACGGCGCGATCCTAACCGTGGAGAACCCCCGGTTAGACTCGCCCGGCGATGGCGCTGACCGTCGAGACCTACCCGCTCGGGCCGACGCAGACGAACTGCTACGTCGTCCGTGCCGACCCCGCCGCGACCGAGGTCGTGGTGATCGACCCGGGCTATGAGGTGGTGCCGCCGGACGGCATCGAGGTCGCTGCGATCCTGATCACGCACACCCACTTCGACCACATCGGCGGCGTCGCCGCCCTGGCGGACGCGTCTGGAGCGCCCGTCTACATCCCGGCTGCCGAGGCCGCCGTGCTCGAGAACCCCGAGGCCTTCTACCCCGGCCGGATGGTCCGCCCATACAACCCGGACGTCCGGCTCGGAGGCGACGAGGTGCTGGAGCTCGGTGCGCTCACCTTCGAGACCGTTTCCGTCCCCGGTCACTCACCGGGCCACGTCGCGTTCGCCGGCGAGGAAGCGCTCTTCTCCGGCGACGTCCTCTTCGCCGGGAGCGTCGGGCGCACCGATCTGCCGTTCGCCGACTGGGAGACGCTCGTCGGCTCGATCCGCGCCCTGTTCGAGCGCTTCCCACCCGAGACGACGATCTACCCGGGCCACGGCCCGGCGACCACGCTCGGCGACGAGCGAGCCAACAACCCGTTCCTCGCCGAGCTACGCGCGTCGTGAGCTTTGAGGCGCCGAGGGGGACGCATGACATCCTCCCGTCCGAGCAGCCGCTCTGGCAGCGGCTCGCCGTGGAGGCGGAGCGGCTGTGCGCGCTCTACGGCTACCGCAAGATCGTGACGCCCGGCTTCGAGGACACGGAGCTCTTCATCCGCACCTCGGGCGGCGGCTCCGACGTGGTGCAGAAGGAGATGTACACGTTCGAGGACCGGGGCGGGCGTTCCCTGACGCTCCGGCCCGAGGCGACAGCGCCGATCTGCCGCGCCTACCTCCAGCACGGCATGCACCGCGAGCCACAGCCGGTGAAGCTGTACACCCTCGGGCCGATGTGGCGCTACGACCGTCCCCAGAAGGGGCGGTATCGCGAGCACTGGCAGCTCTCGGTCGAGGCGATCGGCTCCGACGACCCGGCGGTGGACGGCGAGCTGATCCAGTTCTACGCGGAGCTCCTCCGCCGCCTGGGCGTGACCGACTACGTCCTGCTGCTCAACTCGATCGGAGACGCCAACTGCCGCCCGGCCTACGTCGAGCGGCTCGAAGCCTGGCTGGACGAGCACGAGTCGGAGCTCGACGAGGAGACCAGCTCGAAGCGGTCGACTACGCCGCTCCGCGTCTTCGACGTGAAGAGCGAGCGGATGCAGCAGCTCCTCGCGGACGCGCCGAAGATCGGCGACTCGCTGTGCGAGGAGTGCCGCGCCCATTTCGCCGAGGTCCGGCGCCTGCTCGACGCCGCCGGCGTCGCGTACCAGCTCGATCCGACGCTCGTGCGCGGCCTCGACTACTACACACGCACGACCTTCGAGTTCCGCGACGCCGCGATCGGAGCGCAGAGCGCGATCTGCGGCGGCGGGCGCTACGACGGGCTGATCGAGGCGATCGGCGGGCCCCCGACGCCGGCAATCGGCTTCGGCGCAGGCATCGAGCGCCTGCTCCTCTCCGTCGGCGACCTCGAGGTCGAGCCGGAGCAGATCGACGTCTTCTTCGTCGCCGAGGAGGGTGCCGACCGTGCGGCGATCGCAGCGGCGCTCGCCGAGCTGCGCCGCCGCGAGATCAGCGCTGACATGGACTACGCCGGCCGCTCGGTCAAGGGCCAGAGGACGCAGGCCCAGCGGCTGGGAGCGCGCCGCGTGGTGGTCGTCGAGCCGGGCCAGACCCCGGACGTCGATGCGCTCGTCAAGGAGGTGCGGCCATGAGCTGGCGCGACCTCGGGGCAGGAGAGCTCCGCAAGGACAACGTCGGGCAGCGACTGACCCTCGCCGGCTGGACCGCGCGCCGCCGCGACCACGGCGGCCTGATCTTCATCGACCTCCGCGACCAGAGCGGGATGGCGCAGCTCGTGATCAACCCCGAGCGCAGCCCGGAGGCCGCCCGGATCGCGCACGACGTCCGCAACGAGTTCGTGCTCCGCGGGACCGGCGAGGTCGTGGCGCGCGCGCCGGAAGCCGTGAACCCGAACCTGCCGACCGGCGAGGTCGAGCTCCTGGTCGACGAGCTCGACCTCATCTCTCGCTCGACGGCACTGCCGTTCCAGCTCGACGAGGAGAACGTCGACGAGACACTGCGCTACCGCTATCGCTGGCTCGACCTCCGCCGCGACCGGCTGCAGCGCAACATCCGGACCCGGGCGCAGCTCGTCTCGATCATCCGCCAGGAGATGGAGGCGGACGGCTTCGTGGACATCGAGACGCCGATCATGGCCAAGCCGACGCCGGAGGGGGCCCGCGACTTCCTGGTCCCGACACGTCTCCAGCAGGGGAAGTTCTTCGCGCTGCCGCAGTCGCCGCAGATCTACAAGCAGCTGCTCGTGATCTCCGGGTTCGAGCGCTACTACCAGATCGCGCGCTGCTTTCGTGACGAGGACCTGCGCGCCGACCGGCTGCAGGAGCTGACCCAGCTCGACGTCGAGACGGCATTCCCCGACCAGGAGCGGATCTTCGCCCTGATGGAGCGGATCGTCGTTCGGATCTGGCGCGAGACGATCGGGGTGGAGCTCGAGACTCCGTTCCGGCGGATGGCCTGGCAGGAGGCCGAGCTGCGGTTCGGGTCGGACAAGCCGGACCTCCGCTTCGGGCTCGAGATCCAGGACGCCACCGAGCGCACGCGCGACTCGGAGTTCGGCGTCTTCGCGAACGCGGAGGTCGTTCGCTACGTGCAGGTGCCGCGCGAGTTGTCCCGCTCCGAGGTCCAGAAGCTCGAGGACATGGCGAAGCCGTGGGGCGCCAAGGGCCTCGCCTACATCGTCGTCCGCGAGGACGGCGAGGTCTCGTCGCCGATCGCGAAGTTCCTCTCCGAGGAGGAGCTCGAGTCGTTCCGAGAGCCGGGCACGACGTCGCTCTTCGTCGCCGACACCCCGAAGCTGGCTGCGAAGGTGCTCGGGCTGCTGCGCCTTCACCTCGGCCGCGAGCTCGGTCTGATCGACCGCAACGCCTGGGAGTTCCTCTGGGTGACGCCGATGCCGCTGCTCGAGTGGAACGAGGACGAGGACCGTTGGACGGCGCAGCACCACCCGTTCACCCGCCCCGCGGACGACAGCCTGCCGTTGCTGGACACGGACCCCGGTGCGGCGAGCGCGGTCGCCTACGACCTCGTCGGGAACGGAATCGAGCTCGCCGGCGGGTCGATCCGGATCCACGAGCCCGAGCTGCAGGCGCGCGTGTTCGACTTCCTGGGCATCTCGCCGGAGGAGCAGCGCGCGAAGTTCGGCTTTCTGCTGGACGCACTCGCAATGGGGGCGCCGCCGCACGGCGGGATCGCGTCGGGGATCGACCGTCTGACGATGGCGCTCCTCGATGAACCGGTGATCCGGGACACCCTCGCCTTCCCGAAGAACCAGGCCGGTGTCGACCCGATGAGCGGCGCGCCGACCGAGGTTCCGGACGAGCAGCTGGCCGAACTGGGCCTTCAATTAAGGGCCGGGGCCAAATCTTCCGATTGAGTCGGCATACTTTCGGCAGGTTTTCGCGTCACGCGACGAACCAGAGAGGAACCCATGGCCCAAGAAGAGCGCGCACAGCCTGCGATCACCTCGCTTCCGCGGGTTGAGGATCTCCCCGTGGCCCAGCAGGGCTACGAGCAGCAGCATGTCCACGAGGCGTTCGAGTCGTTCCGGCGCCATCTCGTGCAGCTCCAGGCGCAGCTCCGCGTGCTCCAGGCGGCGGGGCAGGGCGCGCAGGTCGATCCCACCGGTCATGCCGTGCGGATGGACGCGCTGCACCTCATCCGCGAGGCGGCCGAGTTCGCCGACGTGCTCGAGCGCGATGCGCAGCGCGCGTCCGCGACCCAGATCGCGCGCACGGAGCAGGAGGTCCGCGGCAAGCAGACCGACCTCTCGCGGCGCGAGAGCGAGATCGAGACCTACCGGCAGGAGAGCGAGCGGCAGCGCGCCGAGATCGTGAACGCGGCGCGGAACGAAGCCCGCCAGCTTCTGGCCGACGCGAACCGCCAGGCGACCCAGGAGCTGCGCGAGGCCGAGGCGCGCGGCGCCCGACTGCTCGAGCAGTCGCGGCACCAGGCGACCGAGCTCACGAACTCGGCGCGCGCCGAGGTCGAGCAGACGCTCGAGTGGGCCCGCGCCCAGGGCGGGGCGATCATGGCCCGCGCCCAACAGGGCGCCGAGCAGCTGCTCGCCGCGGCAGGCCTGGGCGACGACGTTGTCTCAGGCGTGTCGGACGCGATCGTCAAGGCGGCCCAGTCGGAGACCGAGGGCGCGAGGCCACAGGAGCTTCAGCACCGGCCCGAGCCGGTCGCGGCTGCGCCCGAGCCGACGCACGAGGCACCGGAGCCGACGGGAGCGGCGCCGGAGCCCGAGCAGGAGAAGCCCAGGCCGGACGCCGGTTAGCCTTCCGGCGTGGAGGGACTGGGGGCCAGGTTCGCGCTCGAGGTGGCCTTCCTGATCGCGCTTGCGATCGGAGTGGGGGTCGCCGAGCTGAGCGCAACGTCGATCGTGGTCGTGATGGCGCTCGGCTGGCTCGTGGTCTGCCTGTTCGAGCTTGCGGTCTGGGCCGAAGGCCCGCGGTTCCCGGTGCTCGAGCGCCGCGTTCCCGCCGAGGAGACCGAGCCGGCGGCGGTGACAGAGATTCGCCCGCCGGACGCGCCCCGGCGACGACGCTTCTGGCGGCGCCGTCGAGACGGGGAGGCCGCATAGATGCTCTCGGCCCGGCTGCGCCTCGCCGGGGAGATCGCAATCCTCGCGCTCGTCGCGCTCGGCCTCGGGCTCGGGGGATTCGACGCGCTCGTGATCGTCGTCGTGATGACAGCCGCCGTGGTGCTCGTCGCGCTGCTCGACCGCGCGAGCTCGAAGTCGGCGGCAGGGGCGAGCGGAGCCGAGGCATGTCCCGAGGAGGCGCCGCCGCCGCGGGGCGAGCGAGTCGAGCCTGAGCCCTCGGCCGAGGAGGAGCTTCCGGCGCGGGCGGAGGAGCCCGAACCGGCGCCCGCGGTGAGCGAGCGCAGTGCACGGGCGCTCCTCGCAAGCGCGCCGCCGCCTCTGCCGCCGGAGCAGCGGAAGCCGGCAGCGGCCCGAAGGCCGCCGCAGCAAGAGGCGGAGCGCAAGAAGCCGGCGCGACGCCCGCTCCTCGAGCGCCGTCCCAAATTGCCGAAGGCCGCGCCGCCGGCGCCCGAGCCGGAACCTGCGGCGGTCGTGAGCGCGCCGCCCCGCGAGTGGAACCTCTGGGAGCTTCAGAGAGCCGTCCGTGATGCGGGCGAACGGCACGAGGAATGGAGCGCGCTCCTGATCCACCTGAGGGAGTTCGCGAACGCGGACGGCGAGCTCCCGCTCGAGTTCGACGGGCTCGTGCGCGAGTCGTTCGGAGACGTGCTCGCCGAGCCGACGGAGTCGGCGGCCATCTCGTGAGCGCGGTCCTGGCGCAGAGGGCGCTGCTTCTCGCCGGCGCGACCCTCGTCGCCGCCGTGGCGGCCCTTGCGATCTCCCACCAGCTCTCCACGGCATCGAGCGCGAACGAGCTTCCGGCCTCCGTGCCCGCGCCGGGCGGCGGCTGGTACCAGGCGCTCGCGGGACCGGAGGCGCCGCGGGCCTACGGGCGCCCGACGGCGTGCGGCAACGTCCTGGAGCGCTCGACGCTCGGCGTCTCCCATCCCGTGCTCGTCTGCGGCGCGAAGATCTACGTCGGTCACGGGAACACCGAGATGCTGACGCAGGTCGTCGCGCGCGGACCGGGGACCTCGGCCGTCCAGTTCGGCCTGACCGAGGCTCTCGCACGTGCGCTGGACGTGCGCGGTCGCACGACCATTCGCTGGCGCTTCGCGCAGCCGAGGTAGGCGATCGCGACTACAGTGCGACGGCTCGACCCTGTGCGTGGCGGCGCGCAATAACGTGAACCAATACACACGCGAAGGGAGTTCGAGTCCGGCCCGGGCCTCAGAACCCGGAACGGCTTGGCACCCACCTGGCTAGTCCAGGTTCGCAGAGCGCGTCTACATCGGCAGGGTGGAGCAATTTTCCGAAAAGCCCGCTCAGGCGGCTTTTCCTTTGGGCTACCGTGGTCCGCATGATCGAGGTGGTCGGAGACTCCTCGCGCGGGGGTGAATGGCGGCTCGTCCGCGTCGCCGTGGACGCGGATCGCATCGTCAGCGCGGACGCCGACGGGCTCGACCGGCCGCTCGAGGGACTGACGCTGCTCGAAGCGGCCGCCGTCGGCGGGGAGGAGTTGGCGGTGGACGCGCTCGCGAACGCCCTGGGGCCGATCTTCCGCGCCGCGGCCGATCCGGAGCGGGTCGCCGTGGCGATGAGCGGAGGCGTCGACAGCGCCGTCGCTCTCCTGGGCGCGGGGCCGAAGGCGGTCGGGGTGACGCTTAGGCTCTGGATCGACCCCGAGGGGCCGGACACGGATCGCGCCTGCTGCTCGCCGGAAGCGGTAATCGCGGCGCGGCGGACCTGCCACGACCTGGGGGTGCCGCACGTCACGATCGATGCGCGGGAAGACTTCCTGCGCGCGATTGTGGAGCCGTTCGTCCGGGGCTACGAGCGTGGTGAGACGCCGAACCCGTGCACCAGCTGCAACGGGTTCTTCCGGTTCGGCCGGCTGCTCCGGTTCGCCAAGGAGGCGGGGGCCGGCCGCCTCGTCACCGGCCACTACGCGCGGATCGTCGAGCACCGCGGCCGGCTGCTGCTCGCCAAGGCGGCCGACCCGGCGAAGGACCAGTCCTACATGCTCGCGCGGCTCGACCCGCGCGTGCTCGACCGCATCGGCTTCCCGCTCGGCGGCCAGACCAAGGCGGAGACGCGGGACAAGGCCCGGCGCGCCGGCCTGGCGGTTGCCTCGCGCGGCGAGAGCCAGGAGGCGTGCTTCCTCGGTGGCGACGACTACCGGGCGTTCCTCGAGCGGCGGGGCCTCGACGCGCGTCCCGGTCCGGTCGTGGACGAGCGAGGCACCGTTCTGGGGACGCACTCGGGGTTCTGGGGCTTCACGCCCGGCCAGCGCAAGGGCCTCGGCGTCGCCACCGGCGCAAAGCTCTACGCGATCGGCACGGTTCCGCAGCGGAACGCGGTCGTCGTCGGGCCGCGGGACTCGCTCGCGCGGCATTCGGTGAGCGCCTCGGGGCGGCTCTTCGCCGATGTTTCCCGGGCCGACGTCAAGCTCCGGTACCGCTCGCCTGCCGCGCCGGGACGGGTCGAGCGGATGTCCAGAGGCTTTCGGGTGACGCTCGACGAGGCCGCCTACGGCGTGGCCCCGGGCCAGGCGGCCGTGCTGTACGACGGCGACGTCGTGGTGGGAGCGGGTCGAGTGACTTCCGCCCGCATCGGCTAGCGTCTTCCGGCCGTTCTGAAGGGGGAACCTGTAATGACCGATCAGATCACACTCACGATGCCGCGCGAGCGGCCGTACTTCGGCGTCGCGCGCCTCGTGCTCAGTGGGCTCGCCGCGCGCCTCGACGTGACGGTCGAGAGCCTCGACGAGCTCGAGCTGGCGCTCGACGGGCTGCTCGAGCGCCGCGACGGAGCAAAGGAGATCACGGTCACCCTGGAGGCCGACGGCGACGTGTTGCACGCGAAGGTCGGCCCCTTCAGCGACGAGACGATCCGCAGCGAGCTGGAAGGGGACCTCGGAGAGTCGATGAGCCTGCGGCGGCTGCTCAACGCGGTCGTCGACCGGTACGAGGTCTCAGAGGGCGACGGCGAGATCTGGGTCGAGCTGCGGAAGCGATTCGAGCGGGCCTGATGGCGAGCGACGACAAGATTCTCCTCCGGCGGTACCACGAGGACGGCGATCTCGCCGCCCGCGAGGAGCTGATCGAGCGGTACATGTCGCTCGTCCGCTCGCTGGCGCGGCGGTACTCGTACCGCGGCGAGCAGCTCGACGATCTGATCCAGATCGGCGCGATCGGGCTGATCAAGGCGATCGACCGCTTCGATCTCTCCCGGAACGTCGAGCTCACGACCTACGCGACCCCGAACATCATCGGCGAGATCAAGCGGCACTTCCGCGACAAGGGCTGGTCGGTGCGAGTTCCGCGTGGGCTGCAAGAGCTGAACGTCCAGATCTCCAAGCTGATCGAGCAGCTGACCGTCCAGCTGAGTCGTTCGCCGACGATCGCCGAGCTCGCGGAAGCGGCCGGCGTCGAGGAGGAGGCGGTGCTCGAGGCGCTCGAGAGCGGCCGGGCCTACAGCTCCGTCTCGCTGTCGCCGGGCGCGAACTCCGACGAGGACGGCGAGCTCGATCCGCTCGAGTCGCTCGGTGCGGAGGACTTCGAGTACGAGCTCTCGGAGGACCGAGCCGTGCTCGCGCCGGGGTTCAAGGTGCTCGACCAGCGTGAGCGCCGAATTCTCCACCTGCGGTTCTTCAGCGGTCTCACCCAGTCGCAGATCGCCGAGCAGATCGGGATCTCGCAAATGCACGTCTCCCGGCTGATCAGGCGATCACTGGAGAAGATCAGGGAAGAGATCGCCGAAGAGTCCGAAGTAGCGTAGGACTCGTGCACGTTCGGGAATGGGGCTCGCCGCAGGGGCGGCCGCTCGTCTTCTGGCACGCGCTCGGGGCGCTGACCTCGGGTGCGTACCTGACCGAGGTCGCGCCGGCGCTGACCGGGGCGGGCCTGTGGCTGATCGCCCCGGACGCACCCGGGTTCGGTGAATCGCCTCGGCTGCCGCCGGAGGCGTACCGGACGGACGCCGTCGTCGGGCTCGTCAAAGAGGTGCTCGACGAGCGCCGGATCGACCGCGCCGTCCTGATGGGGCACTCGTGGGGCGGGACGATCATGACGGCGTTCGCCGCGGCCCACCCGGAGCGCGTGGAGGGGCTCGTCCTGATCGACTCCGGCCACGCGGACTACCAGGATCAGCCGTCGTTTCCGCACGGCAAGTCGTTCGAGGACCTCGTCACGGAGTACTCGCAGCCGGAGCGCGGCGTGCGGACGACGGAGGAGGACTTCGACCGGGAGGTGGAGGCGGAGGTGCGGCGCGGGCCGACGCCGGAGCTGCTCGAGGCCTTCCGGGCCGGGCTGCGGGAAGAGGACGGGAAGCTGGTCGGCATCCCGACGCCGGAGGTCCGCGCGTCGGCGATGACCGGGCTGATGGACACCCGGGTGACCGCGAGCTGGCCGGCGATCGCCGAGGCCGGGATTCCGATCCTGCTCCTGCTGGCGACGGAGCCGGCGGAGACACGCGAGCAGAACGAGGCGGCGGCCGCGGCGTTCGGGCAGCGCTTCCCGGAGGCAGAGATTCGATTCTTCGACGGCGCTGGCCACGACCTGTTCGCGGACGCGGGCCCGGCGCTCGGCCGGATTGTGGCCGAGTGGGCCGGACGGCTTCCTCCCCGGTAGGCGTGGCCCGAACCGCGGTGACCCGGGCGGGCACGCCGGGTAGGTAGCCCAACCTCCTCCCCAAGGCGATCGTAACCGTGTGCGGCGCGCCGCTCTGCGTCGGAATCGCGCCGGAAGCCGCACGCTGGCGCGACCACGCCGCCGCCTAGAATCGCCCCCATGCGCACCACGCCCGAAATCCGCGAGGGCTACCTCCGGTACTTCGAGTCGAGGGGCCATCTCCGGCTGCCGTCGGCTCCGCTGAGCCCGCCGGCCGAGGACACCTCGACGCTCCTGATCAGCGCCGGGATGCAGCCGCTCAAGCCGTACTTCCTCGGCCAGAAGGAGCCACCCGCGACGCTGCTCACGACCTACCAGAAGTGCTTCCGCGCCACAGACATCGAGGAGGTCGGCCTCGACGGCTACCACCTCAGCTTCTTCGAGATGCTCGGGAACTTCTCGATCGGCGAGTACTTCAAGGAGGGCGCGGTCGAGCTCGCCTGGGAGCTCCTCTTCGAGCACTTGAAGCTCGACCCGGAGAAGCTCTGGGTGAGCGTCTTCGCCGGCGACCCCGAGCTGGGTCTCGGCGAGGACGAGGTCGCCATCGCCGCCTGGGAGCAGGTCGGCCAGCCGCGCGAGCGGATCGTCGGGCTTCCGCGCTCGGAGAACTTCTGGCAGGCGGGCGAGACGGGGCCGTGCGGGCCTTGCTCCGAGATGTACTACGACCGCGGTCCCGAGCTCTCGTGCGGCCGCCCGACCTGCGCGCCCGGCTGCTCCTGCGAGCGCTACCTCGAGTTCTGGAACCTCGTGTTCATGGAGTTCGACCTCGCCGCGGGCGGGAAGCTGACGCCGCTCCCGAGCCCGGTGATCGACACCGGCCTCGGCCTCGAGCGCACGGCGTCGATCCAGCAGAACGTGATCTCGGTCTACGAGACGGACGGTTACCAGGCGATCATGGACTGGATCGAGTCCGAGAGCGGCGTCGCCTGGACGAGCTCCGAGAAGGCAACGAAGGCCCATCGGATCATCGCCGACCACGGCCGCGGCATGACCTTCCTCGTCGCTGACGGGGTCACGCCCTCGAACGAGGGCCGCGGGTACGTGCTGCGCCGGGTGATCCGCCGCGCTGTCCAGCAGGCGCGCGGGATCGGCCTCTCGGATCTGTGGCGGATCTCCGACGTCGTGACCGAGCAGATGGCCTACTGGTATCCGGAGCTCGAGGGGAACCGAGACCGCATCCGCGAGGTGCTGAAGGCCGAGGAGGAGCGGTTCTCGCAGACGCTCGAGCGCGGCCTGGGCCTGTTCGGCGAGATCGCGACCGGCGACCGGATCTCCGGCGAGGACGCGTTTCGGCTTCACGACACCTACGGCTTCCCGCTCGAGCTGACGCGGGAGCTCGCGCACGAGCGAGGCCTCGCGATCGACGAGGAGGAGTTCACCCGGCTGATGGCCGAGCAGCAGGCCCGCTCGCGGACTAGGCCGGCCGAGGAAGTCGCGATCGCCGCCGGCAGCGTGCCGCCGACCGAGTTCGTCGGCTACGAGACGACCGAGGCGCTCACGGCGATCACGGCCTACAAGGACCTCGGCGATGGAACCTTCCAGGCGAAGCTCGAGCGCTCGCCCTTCTACCCGGAGGGCGGCGGGCAGGTCACCGACCACGGCTACATCGAGCACGACGAGGGCGGCGCGCGGGCCGAGCTCATCCGCGCGACGCGCGTCGGCGACGACCAGGTCCTGACGTTCCACGGGGAGGGCTTCGCCGACGGTGACCGCGTACGCGCCGTCGTCCCGTGGTCGACCCGGTTCCCGACGATGGCGAACCACACGGCGACGCACCTGTTGCACCAGGCGCTTCGCGACGCGCTTGGCGAACACGTTCGCCAGGCGGGCTCCGCCGTGCGGCTGGACAAGCTCCGGTTCGACTTCACGCACGAGCAGGCACTGAGCGCGCAGGAGCGGGAGCAGGTGGAGCGCGCCGTGAACGAGAAGGTCTTCCAGAACCTCCCGGTGCGAACGTTCGTGACGCCGATCGAGGAGGCCCGGCAGCTCGGCGCGATGATGCTCTTCGGCGAGAAGTACGGCGACGAGGTCCGGGTGGTCGAGATCGACGGGTACTCGCGCGAGCTCTGCGGCGGCACCCACGTGAGGTCGACGGCCGAGATCGGGCCGTTCGTGATCCTCTCCGAGGGCTCCGTCGGCTCGGGCGCGCGCCGGATCGAGGCCGTGACGGCCGGGGAGGCTTGGGCCCTCCTCCGCGCGCGGGCCGAGGAGGCCGACGAGCTTCGGGCGCAGGTGCAGGAGCTGAAGAAGGCCGGGCCGAAGCAGCAGCCGGCCCGGGAGGCCGAGGTCGACGTGCGGGACGAGTCCGGCGGGATCGTCGTCGCGCAGACGGAGGGCCTGAGGGGGTCGAACCTGAAGGACCTCTCCGACCGGCTGCGGCAGTCGAAGCAGGCGCATGCCGTGCTGCTCGGCTCCGTCGACGACGGGCGCGCGTACCTGGTCGTGAACCTCGACAAGGAGCTCGTGGAGAAGGGGGTCAATGCGGTCGAGGTCGCCCGCAAGGCCGCAGCGAAGATCGGCGGCGGCGGGGGCGGCCGGCCGGATCTCGCCGAGGCCGGAGGCAAGAATCCGGAGGGGTTGGCCGAAGCCTACGAGGTGGGGAAGAGCGAGATCGCGTCCATCCTCGGGTGAAGGTCCTGGCGCTCGACTTCGGGTCGGCCCGCACCGGCGTCGCCGTCTCGGACCCGACCGGCACCCTGGCCCGGCCGCTCGGCACCGTCCGGGGCGCCTCGAGCGACGAGGGCCTGCGCGAGCTGGCCGACCTCGTCCGGACGGAGGAGGCGGAGCGGGTCGTCGTCGGTTTGCCGCTCACTCTCCGGGGGGAACTGGGGAAGCAGGCTGAAGAGACCGAGCGGTTCGCGGCGGCCCTCGAAGCTATCCTCGACGTCCCTGTCGAGCGCTTCGACGAACGGTTCACGACGACGCTCGCGGGCCCTGGAGGCAACGACGACGCCCGCGCCGCCGCTCACCTGCTGACGAGCTACCTGGAATGGTCGAAGAACCGACACGCGTGATCCCGCCAGAGCGCCGCTCGCGGCGCCACCGGTCGCGGCCCTCCCACGCCCGGATCGTGGCGCGGCGCCTGATCGCGTTTGTGTTCGTGCTCGGCCTCGTGCTGCTGCTCGCCGGCGGCGCCTGGGCGCTCCTGGGCGGCAACGACGAGCAGGCCGCGCCGCCCCCGCCGGTCGCGCGGCCACCGAAGCCGCTGCGGATCATCTTCCCCGAGGGCTTTACCCGGGGTCAGATGGCCGAGCGGATCGGCGCGGTCAACAAGATCGCGCAGGACAAGCGGAACATCACGCCGAGACTCTCGCCGTCGCGGTACCTCGCGCTGACGGACGGCGCGTCGCGGGTCCCCAGGGAGTTCCGCGGGCAGGGTCGGCCGCCGAATCTCGAGGGCTTCCTCTTTCCGGCGACATACGAGTTCACCAAGCGGACGACGACGCCTCAGCTCGTCAACCACCAGCTCGCGACGTTCCGGAAGAACTGGTCGTCGGTGAACATGCGCTACGCGAGGTCGAAGAACCTCACGCCGTACGACGTCCTGATCATCGCCTCGATGATCGAGAAGGAGGTCGTAGCGCCGGAGGAGCGCCCGCTCGTGTCGGCGGTGATCTACAACCGCCTCCACGCCGGGATGGTGCTCGGGATCGACGCGACGCTCCGCTACGGGCTCGACATCCCGCCGACCGAGTCGATCAGGCAGTCGCAGCTCGACTCGGACAACCCGTACAACACGCGCAAGGTCGCCGGCCTGCCGCCGACGCCGATTGCGAACCCGGGCCTCGCGTCGTTGCAGGCCGCGGCCCACCCGGCGAAGGTCAACTACCTCTTCTTCGTCAGGAAGCCGGACAAGGTCCATCACTTCTTCACCGCCTCCGACCGCGAGTTCGAGAACTACAAGCAGGCCCACGGCTACTGATGAGAGAGGTGGTGCTGATCGGTTCGCCGGTCGCCCATTCGCTCTCACCGGTGATGCAGAACGCGGCCTTCGAGGCGTGCGGCCTCGACTGGTCCTACCGCGCCGTCGATGTGGCGCCCGGCGAGCTCGCCGATCTCGTGCGCGGGCTCGATGCGGGGGCGAACGTGACGGCGCCGTACAAGCTGGACGTGGCGCGGCTCGTCGGCTCGAACCTGCCCTCGGTGAACACCCTCGTCGTCCGTGACGGCGCCGTCGAGGCGCATTCCACGGACGCCGCCGCCCTCCACGGCCTCGCGTTCGACCGGCCCGCGATCATCGGCGACGGCGGAGCAGCGGTCGCGTTCCGCCAGGCGATGCCGGGCGCAGAGGTCTTCTCCCGCCGCGGGACGTGGCCTCCCGACGTCCGCAGCTTCGACCTCGTCGTGAACGCGACGCCGGTCCGGGAAGAGGTGCTGGCGGAGCTGGGGCCGGGGCAGACACTCGTCGATCTGCCGTATCCGGAGACCGCCACCGCGGCTGCCGCGCGTGAGGTGGGAGCGCGGGTGATCGGTGGGCTCGAGGTGCTCGTCGCCCAGGGCGCCGCGTCCTTCGAGCTCTGGACGAGGCTGCCGGCGCCGGTCGCCGCCATGCGCAGCGCCGTAGGCTTGCCTGAGTGACCCTCCGCCTCACCACCGCGGGCGAGTCGCACGGCCCGGCGCTCGTCGGGATCCTCACGGGCCTCCCGGCCGGGCTCGAGCTCGACCGGGACGCGATCGACGCGGACCTCGCGCGGCGCCAGCAGGGATACGGGCGCAGTCCGCGCCAGCGGATCGAGCACGACCGGATCGAGATCTACGCCGGGCTGCGGCACGGGCGGACGCTCGGGACGCCGCTCGCGCTCGTCGTCCAGAACCTCGACCACCGCAACTGGCAGTGGGGCATGAGCCCGTGGCCCCCGACCGGCGAGCCGGTGGGGAAGGGGACGAAGCCCGTGACGCTGCCGCGCCCCGGCCACGCCGACCTCGCCGGCGCGCTGAAGTACGGCCACGAGGACGTCCGCAACACGCTCGAGCGGGCGAGTGCGCGGCAGACCGCGATCACCGTCGCCGCGGGTGCGGTCGCGAAGGCGCTCCTCGCGGAGATCGGCGCCGAGGTTGCAGGGTCGGTCGTCGAGATGGGGTCCGTCGACGAGGCGAAGGCCGACCGTGACACCGTCGGCGGAATCGTCGAGGTGCGCGCGCACGGCGTGTCGCCGGGGCTCGGCTCGTACGCGACGAAGGAGGCGCGCCTCGACGGGCGACTGGCGGCGGCGCTGATGGGGATCCAGGCCGTCAAGGGCGTCGAGGTCGGCGAGGGTTTCGGGCTCGCCCGCCTCCGCGGCTCGCAGGCGCACGACGAGATCTTTCGCGACCAGACGGGCGTCTACAGGGAGACCAACCGCGCCGGCGGGATCGAGGGCGGCGTCTCGAACGGCGAGGAGATCGTCGTCCGCGCGGCGATGAAGCCGCTGCCCACGTTGATGCGACCGCTCCGCTCCACCGACCTGCAGACGGGCGAGCCGGGCGAGGCGCTCGTCGAGCGCAGCGACACCGCCGCCGTCGAGGCCCTGTCGGTCGTCGCGGAGGCGGCGGTGGCGCTCGAGCTCGCCGCGGCGGCGAAGGAGAAGTTCGGCGGAGACTCGGTGCCGGACTTCGCGGCGGCGCACCGCGCATACCTCGAGCGGATCCCGTGGCAACCGCGGTAGACCGGCACGTGGCGCTGATCGGCTTCATGGGCACGGGGAAGTCGACGATCGGCAAGGAGGTGGCCAGGCGGACCGGGCGGCCCTTCGTCGACACCGACGCGGAGATCGAGGCGCGCCATGGGCCGATCAGCGAGCTCTTCGCCCGCGGCGAGTCCGAGTTCCGCGATGTTGAGGCCAAGGTCGTCGAGGAGGCGCTGGGCGCGGCCGAGCCCTCGGTGATCGCGCTCGGCGGCGGTGCTTTCGAGGCGGCGCGCACCGACCGCGCGCTCGCCGTGCTGCTCGACGTGGACGTCGAGACGGCCTGGGAACGAAGTTACGACACCGGCCGGCCGCTGGCCGAGTCCGAGTCGGCCTTCCGGGCGCTTCACGCCGCTCGCGATTACCACGCAGTCGCGGACGCTGTCGCGGAGGACGCCGACGGCGTCCTGCTCGCCGGACTCGGGATCGAGCTCGGGGGCGAGGTGGGGGAGGAAGGCGCTGCGCTCGTCGCGGACCCGCGGGTGCTGGAGCTCCATCCACTCGACCTAGGCTCCGTGCATCCCGTCTCGTCGAAGACGCTCGAGGCGGCGCAGCGCGTCTGGAGCGAGCTGCCGATCGGACGCGACGGCACCGTGGTCGGGTACGGGGGAGGCACCACGACCGACGTCGCCGGCTACGTCGCCGCGGCCTACATGCGGGGGGTGCGCTGGGTCAGCGTCCCGACCACGCTCGTCGGGCAGGTCGACGCGGGCATCGGCGGGAAGGCGGCGGTCGACCTGCCGGAGGCGAAGAACCTCGTGGGCGCGTTCCACTACCCGGATCGCGTCGTGATCAGGCCGCAGCTGCTCGAGTCGCTGCCGGAGGGAGAACGCCGCAACGGGCTCGCGGAGATCGTCAAGACCGGCTTGCTCACCGGGCGGTCGGTCTGGGAGCTGCCGGAGGAGGAGATGATCCGCGCCTGCGCCGCCTTCAAGGCGGAGGTCTGCCTCGAGGACCCGTACGAGCGGACCGGCCGGCGTGAGATCCTGAACCTTGGGCATACGTTCGGTCATGCGCTCGAGGCGGCCTCCGACTACAAGCTCTCGCACGGCGAGGCCGTCGCCCTCGGGCTGACGGCGGCGCTGCGGCTGTCGGGGCTCGGGATGTCGGACGTCCTCGACGTGCAGCCCGTGCACGTCGACCCCGAGCGCGCCTGGGCCGCGCTCCGGCGCGACAAGAAGGCGCGGAACGGCAGAATCCGGCTCGTGCTGCTGGAGGAGCTCGGGAGGCCGGTCGTCCGCGAGGTCGAGCCCGCGGACGTGCGCGCCGCGCTGGACGAGCTGATCGCCGCTTGATGGTCGCGGTGCTGAACGGCGTGAACCTGAACACGCTCGACCGCCGCGATCCGGCGCTCTACGGCGGTCTCTCGCTGGCACAGCTCGACGACCGGGTGCGGTCGTGGGGGCAAGAGCTCGGCTGCGAGGTCCTCTGCCGCCAGACGAACAGCGAGGGCGAGTACGTCCTTTGGTGCCAGGAGCTGGGCGAGAGCGCCGACGGGCTGATCGTCAACCCGGGCGCGTGGTCGCACTACAGCTACGCGATCCACGACGCGCTCGAGCTGGCACGGGGGCCGGTCGTCGAGGTGCACCTCTCCGACATCGAGCGGCGCGAGGAGTGGCGGCGGCACTCGGTGATCGCGGCCCTGGCGGCGCACCGTGTGATCGGCAAGGGGCCCGACGGCTACAGGGAGGCGCTGGAATTCCTGGCGCGCGGATAGAGCGGCTGCTGCCGCTCCTGGAGCAGCCGCTCCTGGTGACGGCACCGGTGAACGTCCGGTACCTGACCGGGTTCGAGAGCACGAACGCCGCGGTCCTGGTCGCGACGGACGGGACGGTCCGCCTCTTCACCGACTTCCGCTACGCGGAGCGGGCGCGGCAGCTCGAGGACGTGGACGTGGTCGAGACGCCCCGCTACCTCTACACCGACCTGCCGCAGCATCTATCCGGGCCGGTGGCGTTCGAGGCGGACGCGCTGACCTACGCGAACTACGAGTTCCTCCGCGAGGGCGGCGTGGAGCTCGTGCCGCGCCGCGGGGTCGTCGAGACGCTGCGGGCGGTGAAGGAGCCGGAGGAGCTGGAGGCGATCCGGCGGGCTGCGGACGTCACCGACGCGACGTACGACCGGCTCGCCGCGGAGCAGATCGCCGGGAAGACGGAGCAGGAGCTCGTCTGGCGGATGGAGGTGCTCTTCCACGAGTGCGGCGCGGACGGGCTCGCGTTCGACGTCGACATCGCGGCCGGGCCGACGGCGGCGAGCCCGCACGCGGTGCCGGGCGACCGCGTCGTGCGGGAGGGCGAGTTCGTGCTCGTTGACGCGGGCGCAACGGTCGACGGCTACTGCTCGGACTGCACGCGGACGTTCGCCGTCGGCGAGGTCTCGGATTTGCTGCGGGAGCTCTACGACGTCGTGCTGCGCGCCCAGCAGGCGGGGGTGGAGGTGGTGCGGCCGGGGGCCGGCGGCCGGGAGGTGGACGCGGCCGCGCGCGCGGTGATCGCGGAGGCCGGCTACGGGGAGAGCTTCGGCCACGGGCTCGGGCACGGCCTGGGCCTGCTCGTCCACGAGGCGCCGGTGCTTCGCCCCGAGAGCGAGGACGTGCTCGTGCCGGGCAACGTCGTCACGGTCGAGCCGGGGATCTACCTGAGCGGTGTGGCGGGCGTCCGGATCGAGGATCTCGTCGTCGTCACCCTCGAGGGCGTGGAGGTGGTGAGCCGGTTCCCCAGGGAGCTGACGGCGGTTCGGTAGATTGGCGCCGCCGATGGCGGAGCAGGTCAGCACCAACCAGTTCAAGAACGGCATGCACATCGAGCACGAGGGCTCGGTGTGGCGCGTGGTCGAGTTCCAGCACGTGAAGCCCGGGAAGGGCGGCGCGTTCGTCCGCACCCGGCTGAAGCGGCTCGACTCCGGCGCCGTCGTCGACAAGACCTTCCGCGCGGGCGAGAAGTTCGCGCGTGTGCTGACGGAGACGAAGAACGTCCAGTACCTCTACGACTCCGGCGACGACGTCGTCTTCATGGACGAGCAGACCTACGAGCAGATCAGCCTGCCGCGGGACTCGGTCTCGGACGCGCTCGAGTACCTGGAGCCGTCCAACTCCGTGCAGCTCCTGCTCGTCGACGGACAGCCCACGGGCGTGCAGATGCCGGGGTCGGTCGAGCTGACGGTGACGGAGACCGAGCCGGGCGTCCGCGGCGACACCGTCTCGAACGTGACGAAGCCGGCGACGCTTGCGACCGGCGCCGTCGTCCAGGTGCCGCTGTTCGTGAATCAGGGCGACCGGATCAAGGTCGACCCGCGCGACGGCCGCTACATCTCGCGCGCCTGACTTCGACCGCGCCCGCCGGGCCGGGTGAAGAACCAGGGGTTGGAAGGGCGCTTCTACACTTTTCGGCATGCGCACGATGAGCGACCGCCGAGCGCTCGCGCTCTTCTCGCTCGCCCTCGCTTCCGCGCTCTGCCTGGGCGCGCTCCTCGCCCGCTGGGTCTACTCGGAATCGGGTGCGTACGGGTTCATGCTCTGGAACCTCTTCCTCGCCTGGATCCCGGTTGCGGCGGCCGTGGCGGTGTACGACGGCCAGCGCCGCGGCGCCCGGCTGACGCACCTGCTGCCGCTGGCCGTGATCTGGCTGCTCTTCCTCCCGAACGCGCCCTACCTGCTCACCGACTTCGTCCACCTCGGCTCACGCGACGACGCACCGCTCTGGTTCGACATCGTCCTCTTCGGCTCGTTCGCGTGGACGGGGATGCTGCTCGGGTTCCTCTCGATCTTCCTGATGCAGGGGATCGTCCGGCGCGAGTACGGCTGGGTCTGGGGCTGGGTGCTCGTCGCCGCCAGCCTGTTGCTGAGCTCGTTCGGGATTTACCTCGGCCGCTCGCTCGGCTGGAACAGCTGGGACTTCCTCGTCCGGCCCGGCGCGCTCGTCGCCGACATCTGGGCGCGCGTCGCGGACCCGCTCGCGTATCCGCGCGGCGTCGGGATGACCGTCGCGCTGACGCTCGTCCTCGCCACGGGCTACCTCACGGTCTACGCCTTCGCCCGACTCGGCGCGACTGAGCGTTAGGCTCGGGGCCGTGCCCGCCCTCATCGACACGACGGTCAGGCTGCTGAGCCAGGAGCCGCTCGTCGGGAACGTCCCGACGGCGTCGATTCTCGACCTGGCCGAGCTGCTCGACGGCGCCGGCTTCGCCGCGCTCGAGGTCTCCGGCGGCGGCGTCTTCGACAGCGCCGTGCGGCGCGGCGTCGAGTCCCCGTGGGAGCGCATTCGCGCGATCCGAGCACGGACGAAGACGCCGCTCGGGATGGCCCTCCGGGGCCGCTTCCTCGTCGGCTCCCAGCCGGTCGGCGGCGACTTCGTCCGCCGGTTCGTGATGACCGCTGCCGAGAACGGCATCGACGTCTTCCGCCTCCACGACCCGCTGAACGACGTCTCGAACCTGCAGGACGCGGGTGAGGCGATCACGAGCGCCGAGCGCGAGTTCGATGCGGGGCTGCTCTACAGCCCCGGCCCGACGGGCGAGACCGACACGCTCGTGGAGCGCGCCAAGAAGCTGCCAGAGCTCGGCGCCGCCCGCATCCTTCTGCACGATCCCTCCGGCTCGCTCGAGCCGCACCGGTCGGGCGAGCTCGTCTCGGCGCTCGCCGAGGCCAGCGGCCTCCCGATCGGGATCTACTGCCAGGGCTCCGGAGGCAGCGCCCTGGCCGCGGCGCTCGAGGCGGCGCGTGCCGGCGCCGACCGCATCGCCTGCACGACCTACCCGGTGGCGCTCGTGCTGCACCGCGTCGCGGCGGAAGGCCTGGCCGACGCCCTTCGCGGGCTCGGGCTCGACCCGGGGATCGACGTGCCTCGCGTATGGAAGGCGGCGGAGCTCGTCGACGAGCACATCGGGGACGAGCCGATTACGCCGCTCACTCCGCGCATCGCCGTCCGCGCGGCGGCGCACGACCTGCCGGCGGGCCTCGTTGCCGCCCTCGAGAGCCACCTGCGCGCGCTGTCAGCCGGTGACCGGCTCGACGAGGTGCTCGACGAGCTGGGGCGGATCCGGGCCGAGGCGGGCTGGCCGCCGCTCGCGGCCCCGATCGGCCAGGTGCTCGGGAGCCAGGCGCTGATCCACGTGCTCTCCGCCGCCCGGTACCAGGTGGTGGTGGACGAGCTCCGCGCGCTCTACGCCGGCGACTTCGGCCAGCCGCCCACGGAGTTCGACCCGACCGCCCGCCGCGCGATCGAGCTCGTCTCCGACGGCACACCCGCTGCCGAGCCGGCCGCCGACCTCGACGCCGTCCGGGACGAGGCCCGAGGGCTCGCGGCCAGCGACGAGGAGCTCCTCCTCCTGGCGCTCTTCGGCGACGAGGCCGAGGCGCTGCTGCACGCCGTTCGCGGGCGCGCCCGCGGCGAGGAAGGCCTCGTCGGCGGCTCCGTCGACCAGACCAGAGCGGAGACGATCCGGGAGCTCGTGCGGATCGTCCAGGAAAGCGGCGTGGGCGAGATCGCAGTCGAGGAGTCCGGCATGCGCGTGACGGTGAAGCGCCGGGAGGAGACGGAGGCCGCGCCGCAGGCGCCGGAACCCGCCCCTTCGATCCCGACGCCCGACGATCTGGCCCTGCCCGCCGCCGCCGTAGCGGCGCCGGAGACGGACGGCGTGATCCGCGTCGAGGCCCCGATGGTCGGCACCTTCTACCGGGCGCCGTCGCCGGGCGCGCCGCCGTTCGTCGAGGAGGGCGCCTCCGTCGCCAGGGGCCAGACGCTGTGCATTCTCGAGGCGATGAAGCTGATGAACGAGATCAAGTCGGAGCTCGACGGGACGATTCGCCGGATCCACGTCGGGAACGGCGAGGCCGTGGAGTTCGGCCAGCTCCTGTTCGAGATCGAGCCGGCGCTGGGACGGCCGGTCGATGCCCTCTAGGCCGTTCAACCGCGTCCTGATCGCGAACCGCGGCGAAGTCGCCGTCCGCGTGATCCGGGCGCTGCACGAGCTCGACATCGAGGCGGTTGCCGTCTACTCGACGGCCGACGAGGACTCGTTGCACGTCAAGCTCGCCGACCGCGCGGTGTGCATCGGCCCGCCGCCCTCGGCCGACAGTTACCTCCGGATTCCGTCGATCGTGGCGGCTGCCAACACGACCGGGTGCCAGGCCGTCCATCCGGGCTGGGGGTTCCTCGCCGAGAACCCGGCGTTCGCCACTGCGTGTGCCCAGAACGACGTCGTCTTCATCGGTCCCTCGCCGGATGTGATGGCCCGGATGGGCGACAAGGCATCGGCCCGCGAGGAGATGGGCGCCGCCGGGGTACCGCTCGCCCCGGGCACGCCGCCGCTCGAGGCGGACGAGGTCGCCGACGGGGCCCGCGAGGTCGGCTACCCAGTGCTGCTGAAGGCATCGGCCGGCGGCGGCGGCAAGGGCATGCGGCTGGTCGAGGACCCCGATGAGCTCGAGCGGGCGTTCGCGATGGCCTCCGGGGAGGCCGAGTCCGCCTTCGGTGACGGCCGGATGTACCTCGAGAAGGCGATCGTCCCCGCGCGGCACGTCGAGATCCAGGTGATCGCGGACAGGCACGGCGGCGTGCTCACGCTCGGCGAGCGCGAGTGCTCGATCCAGCGGCGGCACCAGAAGCTGATCGAGGAGTCGCCGTCCCCGGCGCTCACGCCCGAGCTGCGAGAGGAGATGGAGGCGACCGTGGAGCGGGCGGTGAAGCGCATCGGCTACACGAACGCGGGCACGTTCGAGTTCCTGCTCGGGCCCGACGGATCGTTCTACTTCATCGAGCTGAACGCGCGGCTCCAGGTCGAGCACCCCGTCAGCGAGCTGATCACCGGGATCGACCTCGTCCACGAGCAGATCCGCGTCGCGGCGGGCGAGGCCCTCGAGCTTACGGGACGCGCGCCGCGCCGCGGGCACGCGATCGAGGTGCGCGTGAACGCCGAGGACCCCTCTCGCGACTTCATGCCGATGCCCGGCCTCGTCTCGCAGTACCGCCCGCCGCTCGGCCCCGGCGTCCGCGTCGACACGCACGTCGAGGAGGGAACGGTGATCCCGCCGTTCTACGACTCGCTCGTCGCGAAGGTGATCGCGTGGGCCCCGGACCGGGACCGCGCCCTCGCGCGCTGCCTCCGCGCGCTGAACGAGTTCGAGGTCGTCGGCATCCCGACGACGATCGGCGCTGCCGCCGAGGTGATCCGCAGCGAGGGCTTCGCCCGCGGGAACTACTCGACGAGCTACCTCGAGGAGGTCTCCCTCCCGGCGCTCTCCGAGGTCGAGACGTGACGAGCCGGCGGGAGGCGCGCCGCGCCGCCGTGTTCATGCTCTTCCAGTGGGACCTCACCGGTGAGCCGCTCGGGTCGACGTACGAGGGCGACGTGGACGACTTCGCGCGCGAGACCGCCGAGGCGGTCAAGGCGCGCGCCGTGGAGCTCGATCGCCGCATCGACGAGACGACCGAGGACTGGCCCGCGGACCGGCTCGGGGCGCTCGAGCGGAACGTTCTCCGCGTCGGCATCTACGAGCTCGAACGGGGCGAGGTGCCGCCCGAGGTCGCGATCGACGAGGCCGTGCGGCTGGCGAAGCGGTACTCGTCGGACGAGGCGGGGCGGCTCGTGAACGGGATCCTCGGGCGGGTGGCGCGGGAGACTGCGCGGCGATGAGCGCCGAGGAATCGCTCCAGCGGGCCGAGCAGCTAATGGAGCGGCTGGAGGAGACACGCGCGCGGCTCGAGGCGACCTCCGATCCGGACGTCGCGATCGAGCTCCTCAGCGAGCTCGCCGAGATCGCGAAGGACGTCGAGTCCGCGCTCTCGCAGGCCAAGCGCGAGGCCGATGCGGACGCCTGAGGAGCATCGCCGCCGCTTCGAGGAGCATCTGCGGGCGCTCGAGCTCTCGCCGGAGATCGGCGCGCTCGACGAGGCGGTCCGTTATGCGCTCGACGGTGGCGGGAAGCGCATCCGGCCCGTCCTCTGCCTGGCGACCGCCGAGGCGGCGGGCGGCGACCCCGACCACGCACTCGACGCCGCCGCGGCGCTCGAGCTCGTCCACTCGTTCTCGCTCGTCCACGACGACCTGCCCGCGCTCGACGACGACGACGAGCGTCGCGGCCGCCCTGCCCTTCACGTCCGGTTCGGCGAGGCCGAGGCGATCCTCGCCGGCGACGCCCTCCTGACTGCGGCCTTCGGCCTCGCACTTCGGTACGACCGGGCCGACGTCGGCCGGGAGCTGACCGAGGCGACCGCGGGCATGATCGGCGGCCAGTACCTCGACGTCGGCGGCAACGGCCTCGACCGCGAGGCGCTGAACCGCCTCAAGACGGGTCGGCTGTTCGAGGCGTCGGTCGGCTGCGGGCTCTGGGTCGCCCGCCGGCAGGACCAGGCGCCCTGGCGCGAGTTCGCGGCTCAGTACGGGCGGCTCTTCCAGATCGTGGACGACCTCCTCGACGGGGATGGGCTGGTGGAGGAGCGAGGGCGGGAGGCGACGGTCGACCTCGGTCGACAAGCGGAGGAGCGGGCCCGCGCTGCCCTCGAGCGCATCGACGCGGACACTTCCGTCCTCGCGGAGCTCGTCGACGACCTGGTCGCGCGCGTCTAACGGCGAGAGGGCGACCCACCGCAGTAGCGTATGGAAGATGCGGAAGCGCCTCGACGTGCTGCTCGTGGAGCGCGGCTTGGCCGACTCGCGGTCGCAGGCGCAGGCGCTCGTGATGGCCGGCCGTGTCACCGGATTCAGCAAGGCGGGGGAGCAGGTCGACGAGGGAGCCGAGCTGGAGGTGACCCGACCGCCGAGGTTCGTCTCTCGCGGCGGCGAGAAGCTCGACCACGCCCTCGACTTCCTCGGGGTCGACCCCGCCGGCCGGAAGGCGCTCGACGTCGGCTCGTCCACCGGAGGATTCACCGACGTGCTGCTGCAGCGCGGGGCCGCCCGTGTGATCGCGCTCGACGTCGGTCGCGGGCAGCTCCACGAGCGGTTGCGCGAGGATCCGCGGGTGATCCCGATGGAGTCGACCAACGCGAGGCACGTGACCGAGCTTCCCTACCCGCCGGAGCTCGTCACGGCCGACGTCTCGTTCATCTCGCTGCGTCAGGCGCTGCCGCCGGTGCTTTCGCTTGCCGAGCGGGGGTGGGAGGCCGTCGTGCTCGTGAAGCCGCAGTTCGAGGCCGGTCGCGGCGAGGTGAAGGGCGGCGTCGTCCGCTCGCCGGAGGTGCACCGCCGTGTCCTCCGTGAGGTCGCCGAGGCGGCACTCGACTGGGACGCGGCGACGGTCGGTGTGACCGACTCCGGGCTGCCTGGCCCGAAGGGGAACCGCGAGTTCTTCCTGCACCTCGTCCACCGGCCGGAGCCGGCCCTGCCGGAGGAGCTCGACGACTGGATCCGGGATGCTGCCGGTTAGCCGAGCCGCCCTCGTGGTGCACGGCCGGCCGGAGCGCGTGGCCGAGGCGGTGCAAGGGGTCGAGCAAGTGGCGCAGGGCGCCGGCGTCGAGCTCGTGGAAGGCGACGACGTCGATCTCGCGATCGTGCTCGGCGGCGACGGGACGATGCTCCGGGGGCTCCAGCGCTTCCTCGGCACGGGCGTTCCCGTACTCGGCGTCAACTACGGCCGGGTCGGCTTCCTCACGAGCATCAAGCAGGACGAGCTCGAGGATGGCCTGCGGCGCGCGCTCGCCGGGGATTTCCTCACGGTCCAGCTACCGACGCTCGAGGCGCAGCTCGACGGCGGCGCCCATCCAGCCGTCAACGACGTCGTCGTGGCCAGCGCTTCGCTCGGGCGGATGATCGAGCTCGAGTGGGCGATCGCAGGCGAGGACCTCGGGTCGGTTCCCTGCGACGGCCTGATCTGCTCGACCCCGTCCGGCTCCACGGCCTACAACCTCTCGAACGGTGGCCCGGTGCTCGTCTGGGGGCTGGACGCGATGGCGATCACGTTCGTCGCTCCGCACTCGCTCCACGCGCGACCGCTCGTCGTGCCGCAGAACCGCGAGCTCGTCGTCACGCACCAGACGCGCGACGTGGACACCGCCGTTCTGGCCGACGGACACGAGATCGGTCGGCTCGGTGTAGGGGAGTCCGTCGCGATCCGGCTCGCCGAGGCGTACAGCCTGCTGGCGACGCTGCCGGAATCGACCTTCTTCCGGCGCTACCGCGAGACGTTCGCGTCCTAGCCCGCGCGTAGCATCGGCGTCGTGCTGCGCCGCCTGCGCATCGAGAACCTGGTCCTGATCCAGGAGGCCGAGCTCGACTTCTCGAGCGGTCTCAACGCAATCACCGGCGAGACCGGCGCAGGGAAGACCGTGCTCGCGCAGGCGATCGGCCTGCTGCTGGGCGCCAGGGGCGACGCAAAGGCGATCGGCCCGGGCGCGGAGGAGGCGTACGTCGAGGCGGAGTTCGATCTTCCGGACGGCTTCCTCGAGGACGAGGGGCTCGAGTCGCTGGCGGAGCTGCGGCCCGAGGACGAGCCGGGGCTGGTGGTCGCGCGCAGGATCTTCGGGGACGGGCGGACCCGCGCGTACGCCTGGGGCCGCGCGGCGGCGCGCGAGGACGTCGCCGCCGCAGGCGAGCTCCTCGTCGGCATGAGCGGCCAGTTCGAGCAACGGCGGCTCGCGCGTCCGGCGTACCAGCTCGACGTACTCGACGCCTTCGTCGGCGAGGAGCAGCTCCGCCGACGGGCGGCGCTGCGTGTGTCCTGGCGCGAGCTCGCCGCCGCCCGCCGCCGGTACGACGAGGTGACGACGAACGCCGCCGCCGCGAAGGCTCGGCTCGCGGAGCTCGGGGCGCTCGTCGAAGACACCGATGGGCTCGAGGAGCACACGGAGGCGACGCTCCTCGCCGAGCGTGAGCGGCTGCGCCACGTCACGGAGCTGGCCGAAGGGGCGTCTGCGGCTGCCGAGGCGCTCGCGCCGGAGGACGGCGAGGGCGCCACGGGCCTGACCGCCCGGGCGGAGCGCGCGATCGCGCCCCTCGAGCGGATCGCACCCGAGCTCGTACCCGCCGGAGACGAGCTTCGCGAGGCCGGCGTGCGGCTGCGGGAGACGGCTGTCGAGCTCCGGTCCTTCCTCGCCTCGCTGGAGGCGGAGCCCGGGCGTCTCGAGCACGTCGAGTCCGAGCTCGACCGGATCGCGACCGCCCGCCGGCGGTACGGCGCTGCGACCTACGAGGAGCTGCTGCAGCGCGTCGCCGAGGCGCGGGCCGAGCTCGAGGCGCGGGAGGCCGGCGCCGATCCCGCCGCGCAGGCCGCCGCCGAGCTCGAAGCAGAGCGGGCGAAGGTCGACGAGCTGGCGGCGACGCTTCGCGAGGCGAGGCGCTCGGCCGCGAAGTCGTTCGCGAAGGCCGTCGCGGCAGAGCTCCAGGGGATCGGGCTCGGCGAGGGCGAGTTCCTCGTCGAGGTGGCCGAACGCGACTCTTCGGCGACGGGCGCGGATACGGTCACGTTCCTGATCCGTCCCAACGCCGGTCTGCCGTTCGCGCCGGTGGCCGAGACGGCGTCGGGCGGCGAGCTCAGCCGCATCGCGCTCGCGATCGCCGCCGCCGCCGGCGGGAAGATCACCCTTGTCTTCGACGAGATCGACGCGGGGATCGGCGGCCGGACCGCGCATGCCGTGGCGCAGACCCTCCGCCGTCTCGGAAAGCGCTCCCAGATCGTCACGATCACGCACCTGCCGCAAATCGCAAGCGTCGCCGACCGGCACTTCCGGGTCGAGAAGATCCCCGGCAATCCGACCCACACCCGCATCGAGCGGCTCGCCGAGGGCGATCGGCGAGACGAACTAGAACGTATGCTCGGCGGTCGAGAATTCCTCTCGACCGTCAGATGAGCTTCGTCGAGCACATAGGAGCAGCGAAACTCGACCGGCGGACGAAGCATCTGGTCCGCCGCCTGTCGCCGGACGACATCGCAATCATCGACCACGCCGACCTCGACCGCGTCTCGGCCGAGGAGCTGCTCGAGTCCGGCGTCCGCGTCGTGATCAACGTCGCCGACTCGCAGACGGGCCGGTATCCGAACCCGGGGCCGCTGCTGCTCGTCCGCGGCGGGGTCCGGCTGATCGACGCGCCGGGCTCCGACCTCTTCGACTCAGTCAGCGAGGGAGAGCTGCTGACCGTGCGGGGCGCCGGGCTCTTCCGCAACGGCACGCGCCTCGTCGCCGGCCGGGAGCTCCGGGCGGACGAGCTGTCCGAGGCGCTGCGCGACCAACGGGGGAGGGTGACAGAGGCGCTCGAGTCCTTCGCCGAGAACACGATGCGCTACCTCCGCGAGGAGGGGCGGCTGCTTTCGGAGGGGATCGGCTTTCCGGCGATGGACACCCGCTTCCGCGACCGCCACGCGCTGGTCGTCGTCCGCGGGCCCGGCCACAAGCGCGACCTCCGCATCGTCCGGCCGTACGTCCGCGACTTCCGCCCCGTGCTCGTGGCGGTGGACGGCGGCGCGGACGCGCTACTCGAGGCCGGCTACAAGCCGGACGTCATCGTCGGCGACATGGACTCGGTCTCGGACAAGGCGCTCACCTCCGGCGCCGAGCTCGTCGTCCAGGCGTACGAGAACGGGCGCGCGCCGGGTGCCGACCGGCTCCGGAGCCTCGGCCTCGCCCATCACGTCGTGCCGGCGCCGGCGACGAGCGAGGACGTCGCGCTGCTGCTCGCGTTCGAGAAGGGAGCGGAGCTGATCGTCGCCGTCGGCAGCCACCTGAACCTGATCGAGTTTCTCGAGCGCGACCGCTCCGGGATGTCGTCGACGTTCCTCACCCGCCTTCGGGTGGGAGAGATCCTGATCGACGCGAAGGGCGTCTCGCGTCTCTTCTCCCGGCGGGTCGGGCTCGGGCCTCTGGTCGCCCTCTCGGCCGCCGGTCTCGGCGCGCTCGTCGTCGCCGTCCTGGTCTCCCCGCAGCTCCGGTCGTGGCTCGAGCTGATCGGACTGCGGCTGCGCGATCTGCTCGGCTTCTAGGCTTGTTGCCGGATTGTTCGACCTCAGGTACCACGTCGCCTCGCTGGCGGCTGTCTTCCTCGCCCTGATCATCGGGATTCTCGTCGGCGTGGGGATCTCGTCTCAGACCGACGTCTCGAAGAGCCAGCTGCGGCTTCTGGAGCGCCAACTGGCGGACGCGCAGCAGGCGAAGAACGACTCCGCCGCGACCGCGGACCTCCTCCGCCGCCAGCAGACGGCGGCGACCGACTACATCGAGGACCGCTCGTACGACGCCGTGATGAACGGGCGTCTGCGCGGGAAGCGCGTCGCCCTCCTCTTCATCGGGCAGACCGACCGCGGGCTGGCGGCGGCGACCGCCAAGACGCTGTCCGACGCCTCTGGCCCGCCGCTCGCGCGCATGCGGGCGCTCGAGCTGCCGATCGACCCGGCCGCGATCCGCGCCGCGCTGCCGCCGGAGCTCGCGACGCTGAGCCTCGAGGATGTCGGACGCCGACTTGGCGAGGAGCTGGTAAACGGTGGGGACACGCCACTGTCGGATGCCCTCGCGCCGGTCCTTGTCACGGACAGCCAGGGTGGGAACGGCCCCGCCGCCGACGCTGTCGTACTGGCCCAGACCAGGCATCTCGCGCACGGGCCGACCCAGCGCTTCGTAGCCGGCCTCTACGCCGGCCTGGCCGGCGCCGGCGTGCCCGCAGTCGGCATCGAACCGACCGATGCACGGCCATCACGCGTGCCGCTCTACAAGTCGCGCCGCCTCTCGACCGTGGATTCCGTCGACACCACGCTCGGCCGGGTGGCGCTCGCCATGCTGCTCGCCGGCGGGCAGCCCGGGCAGTACGGGCTGAAGGCCAGTGCCACGGACGGGGTCACGCCGCCGATCGACCCGTTGCCGCTGGCGCCGCCGCCCGGTGGCTAGCCCCGTGGCGATCCTCGTCGCGGCCCGCGACGAGGAAGATCGGATCGGCCGGACGGTCGAGCGCCTGCGGGCGGCGTTCCCCGAGGCCGAGGTGATCGTGGCCGACGACGGCTCCCGCGATCTCACGGCCGAGGCGGCGGAGCGGGCCGGCGCCCGCGTCCTCCGGCTCCCTCACCGCGGCAAGGGCCAGGCGCTGACCCTGGCCGAGCGCGTGGCGCCGGACGGCGCGCTGCTCGTCTGCGACGCCGACCTCGAGGGCGACCTCGCACCGCTCGCCGAGACCGACGCCGATCTCGCCATCGCCAGCTTCACGGAGCGGCAGGGCGGGGGGTTCGGGATTGCGAAGCTCGCGGCGCGCGCTCTGATCCGGGCGCGGTCGGGCTTCGTCGCGGTCGAGCCGCTCTCGGGCCAGCGCGCGTTCTCGCCGGAGGCGCGGAGGGCGTGCTTTCCGCTCGCCGCCGGCTTCGGCTGCGAGGTCGGAGCGTCGATCGACGCGGCCCGCGCCGGGCTGCGGCTCGCCGAGCTCGAGCTGCCGCTCCGGCACCGCGCAACCGGCCGCGACGCGTCCGGGTTTCTCCACCGTGGCCGTCAGCTGCTCGACGCGCTGCTCGCGTGCGGCCCTCAGGGACGGAACTTCCGCGGGCTCAGGCTCCCGCTCGTCGGCGCGGTCACGGCCGCCGGACAGCCGCCTGCCGTCGTGGCCGCCGCAGCCGCCGGGCTCGCAGACGACCTCTGGAGCGGCCCGGAGCGCGGCTTCCGTGCGCACCTCGGCTCGGGGAGCACGACCGGCGTGCTCAAGCTCGTCGTGATCCCGCTCGCCGGCCTCCTGGCGACGAGGAAGATGTCAGGGGCGCTCCTCGTCGGCCTCGCGGCGAACTTCCTCAACCAGCTCGACACCCGGCCGGGCCGCGCGCTGAAGGCGTATCTGCTCGGCGCGGTCGCGGTCGGCGCGCCGAAGGGGGTCGCCGTCCTCCTGCTTCCCTACGATCTCGGCGAGAGGACGATGCTTGGTGACTGCGGATCGAATGCTCTGGGGGCGCTGCTAGGCTTGAGATCCGTGAGTCGTCTCGGGGGTTCTGCCCGTTGGCTGGCAATCGGTGCGCTGGCCGGACTCACCGCCCTCGGAGAACGTCGTTCGCTCGGTGAGCTGATCGAGCGTACGCCTGTGCTCTCGCACCTCGACTCGCTGGGGCGCGAGCGATGAGGCCGTACCCGCCGAAGTATGTCTTCGTCACCGGCGGCGTCGTCTCGTCGCTCGGAAAGGGCATCACCGCCGCCTCGCTCGGCCGCCTGCTGAAGGCCCGCGGGCTGAAGGTGCAGGTGCAGAAGTTCGACCCGTACCTGAACGTCGACCCGGGGACGATGAGCCCGTTCCAGCACGGCGAGGTCTTCGTGACCGAGGACGGCGCGGAGACCGACCTCGACATCGGCCACTACGAGCGCTTCGTCGACGAGAACCTCTCGCGCAACGCGAACCACACCTCCGGCTCGATCTGGTACTCGGTGCTGCGCAAAGAGCGGAAGGGCGAGTACCTGGGCTCGACCGTCCAGGTGATCCCGCACATCACGAACGAGATCAAGGAGCGGATCCGTCGGGTCGCCGAGGCCAGCGACACCGACGTCGTGATCAGCGAGGTCGGCGGCACGGTCGGCGACATCGAGTCGCTGCCGTTCCTCGAGGCGATCCGCCAGTTCCGGCGCGAGGCGGGGCAGGAGAACGTCGTCTACATCCACGTCACCTATGTGCCGTTCGTGGACTCGGCGGGCGAGCTGAAGACGAAACCGACGCAGCACTCGGTCAACGAGCTGCGCCGGATCGGTATCCACCCCGACATCGTCGTCGCGCGGTCGACTGAGGGCCTCAGCCCGGATCTCCGCGACAAGATCGCGATGTTCGCCGACATCGAGCCGAGCGCGGTGATCGTCAACCGCGACGTTCCCGACGTGTACCTCGTCCCGCAGGCGCTGCAGGAGGAGGGACTCGACTCGCTCGTGGTCGAGAAGCTGAACCTGCCCGCAGCAGGCGCAGACCTCGGCGAGTGGAATGACCTCACCGACCGGATCCGGAGGCTCGAGGAGCCGGTCGAGATCGGGCTCGTCGGGAAGTACGTTCAGCTCCACGACGCCTACCTCTCGGTCCACGAGGCCCTCAAGCACGCCGGCATCCACCACGGCGTCGGCGTCCGCGTCCGCTGGGTCGACGCGGAGGGCGCGACGCTGGAGGAGCTCCAATCCGAGCTCGAGCCCGTCGACGGCATCCTCGTCCCGGGCGGCTTCGGCTCCCGCGGCTGGGAGGGCAAGATCATGGCCTGCCGGGTCGCGCGCGAGCAGGGGATCCCGTACCTCGGCATCTGCCTCGGCATGCACGTCGCGGTCTCGGAGTTCGCGCGCCACGTGGTCGGGCTCTCGGGCGCGAACTCGACCGAGATGGATCCCGAGACGCCGTACCCGGTGATCGACCTCCTGCCGGAGCAGAAGGAGATCGAGGACCTCGGGGGCACGATGCGCCTCGGCGCCCAGGCGGTCGAGCTCACTGAGGGCACGAGGACGCGGGAGGCCTACGGCGAGTCCGTCGTGAACGAGCGCCACCGGCACCGCTACGAGGTAAACAACCACTTCCGCCCGAGGCTCGAGGAGGCCGGCCTGGTCGTCTCCGGGACGTACCAGGAGGGCCGGCTCGTCGAGATCATCGAGCTCCCCGACCACCCCTGGTTCGTGGCGAGCCAGTTCCACCCGGAGTTCAAATCGCGCCCGACGAGGCCCGCGCCGCTCTTCCGCGAGTTCGTCGGCGCGGCGCACGACCGCTCGCGGGCCCGCGGCGCCCGGATCGAGCGGTCGGCCGGCGTCCCCGCCTAGCTCAACGTTGCCTCGTTCGTTAGGCCCTGGCTGGCGAGGTACGTCAGCACGATCAGCACGACGATCACGATCAGGACCCAGTGCCAGAACGAGAGCCTGCGCTTGCCTTCAGACGACACCAGCCGTCCTCGTCATCGTGTCGTCGTCGTAGAACGTCAAGGTCACCGTGGGTGCTTATCGGGGGCACCCCCAGCTAAAGATGCAGATCGCAGTGGCGCCGCGATAGTGGCATGTTGCGACACGGCTGTAACGGACACTTTTAGGGGTCGGGGACCGGTGAGCCCTGCTCCTCGCTGGAGCCTCGCCCACTTGCCGCAGCCGCAGCCGTGCGCTAGCCCGAGACGCTCGTCTCTAGCAAGGCACCCAGGAGCCAGGCGACCAGCGAAAGTGCCAGGAAAGCGAGCACGATGATGAGGGCGAGACGGCCGGGCGTCATCAGCCGATCCCGGCCTCGGTCACCATCTGGGTGTTGTTGTCGAAGAACCGGATCGTGAGGAATGGCCACTTCGTCGACACCCACCCGAAGCCCGCGAACTCCAGCTTCCAGACGTACTTGAAGTCCACGAACTTCGCGTAGCGCACGTGCTGAGGAAAGCCTTCGGCGTTGCCGCCGTAGTTCCACGGCCAGCGCGAGAACGTCGACTTCCCGCTACGGCTCTTTACGGTCACGATGCCGTTGTTCGGCCGGTAGCAGACCGTGTATTCAGCGAGGTAGTGATTCACGTCGACCCACCCGGCCTCACTGATGACGTCGGTGACCTTCTGCGTCTTGCACCGCGATGTGCTCGTCAGGCAGAACGAGTCAACCGCCGAGACGGAGCTGTACCACTGCTCCGCATCGACGCCCGCGGTGCCGCAGGCGTAGCTAGCTTCGCCCCACGCGACGTTCGCATAGAGCTCGTTGTCGCCCTCGTTGTTGTCGCTCGGGTTCTGCAAGCACCCATAGTCCTGCTGCCAGTCCCGAGCGCCGTCGCCATCGTTGTCCCAGCCGTCCGAACAGGCCGGCGGAGGCGGAGCCGGTGGAGGCGGTGGAGGCGGCGGGGGCGGCGGAGGCGGCGGACAGTACAGGCCTGTCAGGCACTCGCCCAGCGGCGGATCGACGGCAACCGCACTCGGCACCGCCGCGAGGAAGGCGAAGACCATCACGCCTACCGCGATGCATCTGCCCCTGGTCTCAAGCCGTATTGCATTCGATCGCCCTCCTCGGAAGGGGAGGCCGAAGATCAGGATCGCAAGCAGGATCAGGCGTTTCATGGTGAGCTCCTCTGTTGTCGAATGCGACAACGGTAGACGCCGGAAACGCGGTTCCCGTCCCAGGTGCGAGAGAAGTCACCGAGTCGGCACGCACTCATTACTACGATTCGGCGCATGTCGAGCTGGGCCCCCGACGTGGTCGCGCTCTTCACCGAGCTGGCGGCGATCCCGAGCCCGCCCGGCTCGGAGCGGGAAGTCGCCGACCGCGTCGCCACCTACCTCGGGGGCCTCGGCCTCGAGGTGACCGAGGACGACGCCGGCTCCCGAATCGACTCGAACGTTGGAAACCTCCTCGCCCGGCTGGCGCCGACGGCGCCGAACGGCGGCACGCCGATCTTCCTCTGCGCGCATCTCGACACCGTGCAGCCGACCGGGCCGCTCGAGCCGGTCGTCGACGAGGGCATCGTCCGGAACGCAGGTGGCACGATCCTCGGCGCCGACAACAAGGCGGCGGTCGCCTCCATGCTCGAGGCGGCCAGGCTGATCCTGTCCGAGAACCGCCCCCACGCGGGCCTCGAGCTCCTGTTCACCCCGAAGGAGGAGGTCGGCCTGCAGGGCGCCAAGGCGTTCGACGCGGAGCGCCTCGAGGCAACCGTGGGGTTCGTCTTCGACCACGCGGCGCCGATCGGCGAGGTCATGCTCGGCGCGCCCCACGCACGGGCACTCGAGGTGACGATGCGGGGCCGCTCGGCTCACGCCGGGATGGCGCCGGAGGAAGGCCGTTCCGCGATCGCCGCGGCCGCGCGGGCGATCGCGGACTTTCGTCTCGGCCGCATCGACGAGGAGACGACGGCCAGCGTGGGGCTGATCCACGGCGGGACGGCCAAGAACATCGTCCCCGACCGCTGCACGTTCTCGATCGACGTGCGCTCGCACGACGAGCGGAAGCTCTCCGACCTCGTGCAGGAGCTGCTCGAGACGATCACGTTCGCCGCCTCGTTGGAGCAGTGCGAGGCGGACACGACCGTCGACCACAGCTATCGCGGCTACCGCTTCTCGCGCGGTGACCTGCCGGTGCGGCTCGCGGCGGAGGCGCTGACGCGGACCGGGATCGAGCCGGTGTACGGGCTCGGAGGCGGCGGTGCCGACGCCAACGTCTTCAACGAGCGCGGCGTTCCGTGCCTCAACCTGGCCAACGGGATGACCGCAATCCACACGCCGGACGAGCACATCGCCGTCGCCGATCTCGAGCGGATGGTCGAGGTCGCGCTCGCGCTCGTGGACGTCGCTCGCGAAGCCGATGCCACTTAGCCTCACGCGGGGAACGGTCACGGCCGTCCGGCCGCACGACGAACTGCTCCATCTTCACGTCGACGGGAAGCCTGCGATCGCGTATCCCCGGCTGACCGGGCCGGTCGAGGTGGGCGACGAGGTAATCGTGAACGTCCAGGCGCGCGAGCTCGGGTTGGGCTCGGGCGGCTTCGACGTCCTCTACCTGAACCTCACCCGCGGGCTGGACGCCGAGGCCGAGCCCGAGGCGCACGTGATGAGCCTCCCCTACACGCCACTCCAGGCGGCCATGCGCCACGTGGAGGAGGACGGCCCGCTCGTCGAGACGCTGAACGGGCTGCCGGTTGTCTGCTGCACCGTCCACAGCCAGGTCGCCCCCGTGTGCGCAGGGCTCAGGCGTCGGAAACTGCGGGTCGCCTACGTGCAGGTGGCGGGAGGTGCGCTGCCGGTCTCGCTCTCCGATGCGCTCCGGGCGCTGAAGCGGGAGGACCTGATCCGCGTCGCGGTCGCCGTCGCGCCGTGTTTCGACGGCGACGCGCAGGCCGTGACGGTGGCGTCCGCGCTCGCGTGGGCCGCGGGCCAGGGGTACGACGCCGTCGTCTCGTCCGTCGGCCCCGGCATCGTCGGGACCGCAAGCCCGTTCGGCCACGGGGGCCTGGCCGCGGCCGAGGTCGCGAACACGTCGCGAGCCCTGGGCGGCGAGCCGATCCTCGCGGTGCGGTACTCCGACGCCGACTCGCGGGAGCGGCACCGCGGCGTCTCGCATCACACGAGGTCGGTCCTCGGGCTCTGCGGGCCCGGAGTGACGATCGCGTGGCCACGCGGCCTCGATGCGCCGGAGTGGCTGGAGCCGCGGGAGGAGGTCGACGTCGAGGGTTGGCACGAGGATTGCGGCCGGCTCCCTCTCTCCCACATGGGGCGCGGCCTGGAGGACGACCCGTGTTTCTTCATGACCGCGTTCGCCGCCGGCCGCGTCGCCCGCGAGCGCGTCGCCTGATGGAGGAACGCCGCCTCGGCCCGGTGGTCGGGCTCGGCACGTGGAACACGTTCGGCGGCGATGTCGAGCTCGCCACGGATGTCGTCGGCGCCGCCTTCGCGTCGGGCGCGCGCGTCTTTGACAGCTCGCCGATGTACGGGCGCGCGGAGCCGTCGCTCGCCGGCGCCCTCGAAGGGAAGCGCGGGCAAGGGATCGTCGCAACGAAGATCTGGGCGCCGACGGTCGAGCAGGCGAGCGAGCAGTTCCTCCGCCAGCTCGAATGGTTCGGGCGGGTCGAGATCGAGCAGGTGCACAACCTCGTCTCCTGGCGCGAGCACCTGCCGTGGCTCGAGGAGGCGAAGGCGGCCGGGACGGTCGACCGGATCGGCGTCACCCACTACAGCCCGCTCGCCTTCGACGAGCTGGCCGAGGCGCTCAGGACCCGCCGGTTCGACACCGTGCAGCTGCCGTTGAACCCACACGAACGCCTCGCCGAGCGCCGGCTCCTGCCGCTCGCGGTCGAGCTCGACATCCCCGTGATCGTGATGCGGCCTCTGGGTGAGGGCGAGCTGCTCGAGGATTCGCCCCTGCCGGAGGAGCTGGAGCCGCTGGCGGAGTTCGGCGTCGACACGTGGCCCCAGGCGCTCCTCAAGTGGGCACTGTCCGACGACCGCGTGGACGTGGTGATCCCGGCGACGCGAAACCCGCTGCATGCCGCCGAGGACGCGCGGGCCGGCGAACCACCGTGGTTCGGCCCGGAGGAGCGCCGGTTCGTCGAAGAGCTCGCGGGGTAAGGTTCCGCCGCCTTGAACATCGGCGTGGCCAAGGAGATCAAGCCGGACGAGTACCGCGTTGCGCTCACGCCGGCGGGCGCGCTCGAGCTGGTTCAGACCGGCCATTCCGTGCTCGTCGAGAGCGGCGCGGGGGAGGGAAGCGCGTTCGCGGACTCGGAATACGTGCGCGTCGGCGCGCGGATCGGGACCGTGCAGGAGGTATGGGCGGACTCGGAGCTCGTGCTCAAGGTTAAGGAGCCGCTGCTGGAGGAGTTCCCGCGGCTCCGGGAAGGCCAGATCCTCTTCACCTACCTCCACCTCGCGGCCAGCGAGGAGCTGACGCGGGCGCTGATGGACAGCGGCGCGACGTGCGTCGCCTACGAGACGGTCGAGACCGACGACCGCGCGTTGCCGCTCCTGGCGCCGATGAGCGAGATCGCGGGCCGTCTTGCCGCGCAGGCGGGGGCGACGTTCCTGGAGAAGCCCCTCGGCGGGCGGGGGCTCCTGCTCGGCGGTGTGCCGGGGGTCTCGCCCGGCTCGGTCGTCGTGATTGGCGGCGGGATGGTCGGGTACAACAGCGCCGTGATCGCGCTCGGGCTGGGCGCCAAGGTGACCATCCTCGAGCGCTCGATCGACCGGATGCGCCACCTGGAAGAGGTGCTCGGGGCGCGGGTGACGCTGCTGATGTCCTCGAGCCTTCAGATCCAGGAGTCCGTCGCGCAGGCGGACGTCGTGATCGGCGCGGTGCTGATCCCCGGCGCGCTCGCCCCGAAGCTGATCACGCGCGAGATGGTGGCCGGGATGAAGGAGGGCTCGGTGATCGCGGACGTCGCGATCGACCAGGGCGGCTGCGTCGAGACCTCGCACCCGACGACGCACTCCGAGCCGGTGTTCGTCGTCGACGGAGTGATCCACTACTGCGTCGCGAACATGCCGGGCGCGGTTCCGATCACGTCCACGAAGGCGCTCACCAACGCGACGCTGCCGTACGTCGAGGAGATCGCCGACCACGGTCTCCGCGAGGCGATCGCCCGCGATCCGGCACTGGCGCGCGGCGTCAACGTGATCGACGGGAAGATCACGTACGAGGCGGTCGCGGAGGCCCACGGCCTCGAGTTCACGCCGCTCGAGGACGTGCTCCGGCTGGAGCCGGTCTAACTCTCTGCAGGCGCCGTTCGCTTCTTGCGCGGGCCCGTCGGCGTGAAGCGCACGACGAGCCAGGTGACCCCCGCGGCCAGCGAGATGACGGCCACGATGAAGATCACCATCCCGATCAGTCCGAGAACGGTGCCCAAGACGGGCCTACAATAGCCGTCGCTATGCCGCGCGCGTGCGTCATCGTGCTCGACGCCGTGGGGGCGGGCGAACTGCCTGACGCAGCGGAGTACGGCGACGAGGGCTCGGACACGCTCGGGAACGTCGCCAAGGCCGTCGGCGGGCTGGATCTGCCCAACCTCGAGGCCTTCGGGCTCGGGAACGTCAAGGAGCTCGAGGGCTGCCGCCCGCAGCCGGGGGCGCCGGCCGTCGCGGGGCGGCTCGTGGAGCGGTCGAAAGGGAAGGACACGACGACCGGCCACTGGGAGCTGATGGGCGTGGTGACGGCGCAGCCCTTTCCGACGTACCCGCACGGCTTCCCGCACGACGTGCTCGACCCGTTCATGCACCGGACAGCGCGCGGCGTCCTCGGGAACAAGGCAGCGTCGGGGACGGAGATCATCGACGAGCTCGGCGAGGAGCACCAGCGCACGGGGAAGTGGATCGTCTACACCTCGGCGGACTCGGTCTTCCAGATCGCCGCGAACGTGGACACGATTCCGCTGGACGAGCTCTACCACGGCTGCGAGATCGCCCGCGAGATCCTGACCGGCAAGCACGCCGTCGGCCGCGTAATCGCTCGGCCGTTCGAGGGCGAGTCCGGGAACTACGTCCGGACTGCCGACCGGCACGACTGGTCGCTCAAGCCCCGGCAGCCGAACTACCTGACGCTCGTCCGCGAGGCGGGGCACAAGGTGCACGGCGTCGGGAAGATCCGTGACATCTTCGCCGGCGTCGACATCGACGAGTCGCACCCGACGAAGTCGAACGTCGAGGGGATCACGGTCACCGAGCAGCTCCTCCGCGAGCTCGAGGACGGGGTCGTGTTCGTCAACCTCGTGGAGACGGACATGCTCTGGGGCCACCGGAACGACCCGGTCAACTTCCACCGGTGCCTGCAGGACTTCGACCGGCGGTTCCCGGATCTCCTCGCGCAGCTGCACCAGGGCGACCTGCTGATCATCACCTCGGACCACGGCTGCGACCCGACCACGCCGTCGACCGACCACTCCCGCGAGCACGCGATGCTGATCGCGTACGTCGAGGGGCGGAACGCCGGCGGTGCGACGCACGAGGGCGAGTTCGCGGACGTCGGGGCGACGGTGAACGCGTGGCTGGGAGGCAAGACGTCTCCGCGGGGTGTCCCCGGCAGCCCGATCATCGAGCCTTGATGCACGACCCGGCAGTCGTCCGCGCCGAGTACGCGGACGAGACGCGGCTCGCAGCCCGGAAGGCCGCGCACACAGGGGCCGAGGGCCCGGACGCACGCGAGGTGCTATTCGAGGCGGTGGTCGAGCGGGGGCCGGCGCGGATCCTCGAGGTCGGGTGCGGCGAGGGCGAGCTCGCCGAGCGACTGGGACGGGAGACGTCGGCCGACGTGGTCGCGATCGACCAGTCGCGGCGGATGGTGGAGCTCGCCCGTGCGCGTGGGGTCGACGCGCGGGTGGGCCGGGCGGAAGAGCTCGAGTTCGACGACGCGAGCTTCGACTGCATGGTGGCGGCGTGGATGCTCTACCACGTCGAGGAGCTGGATCAGGCGCTTGGCGAGCTCGCGCGGGTCCTCGCACCGCGCGGGCGGCTCGTCGCCGTCACGAATGGTCAGGATCATCTGAAAGAGCTCTATGAGCTCATCGGTTGCGACAGAGTCGAGAATCAGTTCACCGCCGAAGTCGCCGATGAAGCGCTCCCGAGACGGTTCCCGCGGGTGGAGCGCCGGGACGCGCACGGCTGGATCGTCTTCCCCGACTCGGATGCGGCTCAGACGTACGTGTCGTCGCTCGTCGCGCTCGAGGGGGCCCGGGTTCCGCCGCGGGACGGAGAGATTCGCGCCCGCCGCCTGCCCTCGATCTTCGTGGCCGAGAAGGCGTGATCAGGCCCGCCGAGCTGATCCAGCGGAAGCGCGACGGCGAGGAGCTTGGGGACGACGAGATCGCCGCGCTGATCCTCGGCTATGCGCGCGGCGAAATCCCGGACTACCAGCTCGCCGCGTTCGCGATGGCCGTGTACTTCCGCGGGCTCTCGCCGCGGGAGACGTACGCGCTGACCGATGCAATGGTCCGCAGCGGCGAGACGATCGACCTCGAGGCGGAGATCGGCCGGCCGGTCGCCGACAAGCACTCGACGGGCGGCGTCGGGGACAAGGCGTCGCTCGTGGTGGGGCCGCTCGTGGCCGCGTGTGGGGTCCCGTTCGGGAAGATGAGCGGACGGGGACTGGGCCACACCGGCGGGACGCTGGACAAGCTCGAGTCGATCCCGGGCTACCGCGTCGAGCTCTCGCGCGAGGAGTTCGTCGACCAGGTGCGGGACGTCGGGCTCGCGGTGATCGGGCAGACGGCCGACCTCGTGCCCGCGGACAAGCACCTCTACGCGCTGCGCGACGTCACCGCGACGGTCGAGAACGTCTCGCTGATCGCGGCCAGCATCATGTCCAAGAAGATCGCCGCGGGCGCGAACGCGATCGTCCTGGACGTCAAGGTCGGCGACGGCGCCTTCATGAAGACGCTCGACGACGCGCGACAGCTCGCCGGCGCGATGCTCGAGCTCGGCCGCCGCGCGAACCGGCAGGTCATCTGCGAGCTGACCGACATGGACCAGCCGCTCGGGCAGGCGGTCGGGAACGCGCTCGAGATTCGCGAGGCCGTTGCGGCGCTCCGCGGCGACGGTCCTCCCGACCTGACGGAGCTCGCGGTCGTGTCGGCCGCGCACCTCGTCACGCTCGTCGACGGGATCGGCGAGCTCGAGGCGCGCGGGCGCGTCGAGGCGGCGCTCCGGGACGGCTCAGCGCTCGACGCGTACGACCGCTGGATCCGCGCGCAGGGGGGCGACCCCTCCGAGGAGGCGCTGTCGATTGCGCCCGTCGTCCGCACGGTCGCGGCCGAGCGTGACGCCTACGTTTCCCGTCTCGACGCGCTTGGGATCGGCGTGGCGGCGATGCGCCTCGGGGCGGGGCGGGCCACGAAGGCCGACGAGATCGACCATGCAGTCGGTGTCGTCTGCATGCGCAAGCGCGGCGAGCCGGTCCGAGCCGGCGAGCCGCTGGCGGAGATCCACGCGCAGGACGAGCGCATGGCCGACGCGGTCGCGGCCGAGGTCGCCGCGGCCTTCGAGCTGAGCGACGAGGAGCCGCCGCGTGCCGGCGTGATCCTCGAGACCCTCAGCTGAGGGGCGCGGCCGCGAGGCTACGCTAGCCCGGTGCCGGAGCTCCCCGAGGTCGAGACCGTTCGCACGAGCCTCGAGCCGGCGCTCGTGGGCCGGCGGTTCGATCGCGTCGAGATAGCCGACGCGAGGCTGACACGCCCGTTCGACCCCGACGAGGTGGCGGCCGAGCTCCAGGGCGAGGTCGTCGCGGCCGTCGAGCGGCGGGGCAAGTATCTCGTTGTTCGGTTTCGGACTGGACGGACGCTCCTGATTCACCTCCGGATGACGGGGTCGTTGCGGCACCATTTGGACGGAACGGGCGAGGACGATCCGCATCGGCGTGCTGTTGTCAGATTAGACGACGGATCGGACGTCACGTATCGCGACGTCCGCCGTTTCGGCACCTGGCTCCTCCTCGAGCCGGGTGAGGACACGCCGTACCTCACGGAGCGCCTGGGCGAGGAGCCGCTCGAGACCGGCTTCACCCCGAAGGCGCTGGCGGCACGGCTCGCCAACCGACGCACGTCCGTGAAGGCCGCGATCCTCGATCAGCGCTCCGCCGCGGGGATGGGGAACATCTACGCGGACGAGGCCCTCTGGCGGGCGAAGATCCACCCGCTCCGGCAGGCGGGCGACCTCTCGCCGGACGAGATCCGCCGCCTCCACCGCGGGATCAAGGAGGCGCTGCGTCACGGGATCAAGCGGCAGGGGACGACGCTCCGGGACTACCGGACGCCGAACGGCGCCAGAGGGACGATGCAGGACGAGCTCCGCGTCTACGGCCGCTCCGACGAGCCCTGCTTCCGCTGCGGCACGCCGATCGCGAAGACGCGCGCAGCCGGCCGCGGCACCTGGTACTGCCCCACCTGCCAACCGGAGCCGAGCTAGCGGTGCGGGTGGTCGTCACCGGGGGAGCCGGGTTCGTCGGCTCTCACGTCGTCGACGCCTTTCTCGCGCGCGGCGACGAGGTCGTGGCCGTCGACGACCTCTCGACCGGCTCGCGCGACCACCTGTCCGTGACCGTCGACCTCGTCGAGCTCGACGTCGCAGACGGGGACGCACTCCAGGCGGCGCTCTCTGAGGCGGCGCCCGACGTGATCTGCCACCTCGCCGCTCAGGCGAGCGTCACCGTCTCCGTCTCGAACCCCGACCTCGACTTCGCCTCCAACGTGCGCGGCACGTTCAACGTCTGCCGGACGGCGGGCGAGCTCGGCGCGCAGGTGATCTTCGCCTCCACCGGCGGCGCGATCTACGGGAACGCGGCCCCACTGCCGACGCCCGAGACCCATGTCCCGGAGCCGCTTGCGCCCTATGGAGCCTCGAAGCTCGCCGGTGAGGCCTTCGTCGGCACCCAGTCGCGTTACGACGGCCTCCCGAACGTGATCCTTCGGCTCGGGAACGTCTTCGGCCCGCGCCAGAACCCGCACGGCGAGGCGGGGGTCGTGGCGATCTTCAGCGACCGCCTCCTCCGCGGGGAGCACCCGGTCGTCTACGGCCGCGGCGAGCCCACGCGCGACTACGTCCACGTCCGCGATGTGGCGCGCGCATTCACGCTCGCCGCCGACCGCAGGACGGCCGGGACGTTCAACGTCGGTTGTGGCGAGGAGGTCACGGTGCTGGAGCTCTTGGACGCCGTGCAGGAGGCCGCCGGCACCGACGTCGGGCCGCTGCTCGAGCCGCTCCGACCGGGCGAGCTCGAGCGAAGCGCAATCGACTCGACCGCGGCCGCGCACGCGCTCGGCTGGCGGGCGGAGATCCCGTTCCGCGAGGGGATCACGGAGACCTTCCGCTGGTACGCAAACTCGCAGCAGTAGCGCCGGCGGACGACCGCTGTACTCTCTGGAGAAGGTGCGCGTAGCCCGGTTCACGAGCCTCGATGGCTGACGCGGCTGCGCCTGCGGTGCGCGCCCGCGCGGCGGTCCCGGATCTGGGCGCGGTAAGCGTCGGCGTGGGCTCGGCCGTGGGCCTCGGCGCGCTCGCCGCCTCTGACGGCGGCTACTTCCCCACCGCGTGGGGCTGGACGGCGCTCGTAACACTCTGGCTCGGGGTGGCGTGGCTCCTGCTCGACCGGGCCGAGGTGAACGGCGGGAGGCTGGGCGGGCTCTTCCTCGGCGCCGTGACCGCGCTCGCCGGCTGGACGTGGCTGTCGCTCGCCTGGACGGAGAACACGACACAGACGGCGCTCGAGGGGCTCCGCGTTCTTGCCTATCTTGGGATCGCCGCGGTGCTCGTGCTCGTCGTCCGCGCTGAGCGCGTCCCAGCGCTGTTACGCGGCACCCTCGCGGCCCTCGTGCTCGTCTCGATCTACGGCCTTGCGACGCGCCTCTTTCCGGATCGGCTCGGCACCTACGACCCGGTCGCCGGCTACCGCCTCTCCGACCCGATCGGGTACTGGAACGGCCTGGGGATCTTCGCCGCGATGGCCGCGCTCCTCGCGCTCGTCGTCCTCGCGCGCGACGGCAGCCTCGTCGCCCGCTGCCTCGCCGGCGCGTCGTTCCCGCTGCTTCTGGCCACCGTCTACTTTACGTTCAGCCGCGGCGCCTGGATCGCGCTGGGCGTCGGATTCCTCGCCGCGTTCGCACTCGATCCGCGCCGGTTGCACCTCGCCGTCGCACTTCTCGTCGCGGGGGTCCCGGGTGGGATCGCCGTGCTCGTGTGCTCCAGCTCGGACGCACTGACGAACCGCGACGCGCCACTCACGGATGCCGTCGAGCAGGGACACGAGGTGGCGCTCCTGCTCCTGCTGCTCGCGCTCCTCGGCGCCGGGGCTGCGGCGGCTCTCGCCTACGGAGAGCGCCGGATCGAGCCTGCGAGAACCGTCCGTCTCGCGTTTGCCGTCGTCCTGGGCGTCATCACGGCCGCTGCGGTGCTCGGCCTCTTCGTTCGCTTCGGCGGCCCGGTCAGGCTCGTCGACCGTGCCTACGACGCCTTCAAGGCGGCGCCGCCGGCGGCTTCGACGTCCGCCGACCTCCAGCAGCGGCTCTTCACCTTCACCGGCGGCTACCGCGTCGAGCTCTGGACGGCCGCCTGGCACGACTTCGGCGACCACCCGGTGCTCGGCTCCGGCCCAGGAACCTACGAGGAGTACTGGTACCGCCATCGGCCGATCCCCCACGACGTGCGCGACGCGCACAGCCTCTATCTCGAGACGCTCGCCGAGCTCGGGCCGCTCGGCCTCGCGCTCCTCCTCGCCGCACTCGCCGTGCCGCTCGCAGCTGCCGTCGCCGCGCGCCGCCACCCGCTCGCTCCGGGAGCCGTCGCCGTGTACGTCGCCTTCCTCGCGCACGCCGGGGTCGACTGGGACTGGGAGCTGATGGGCGTGACGGCGCCTGCGCTCGCCTGCGCTGTGGCCCTGATCGTGCTTCAGCCGGGCGCGGCGCCGATCGTCCCCGGCTCGCGGCTCCGCGTCGGCGCCGCGGTCGGCGCGATCGCCCTCGCCGCCGTTGCGTTCGTCGGCCTCGTCGGCTCGAGCGCCCTCGCCGCGAGTCAGGACGCGGCAGGCTCGGCAGCTCCCGACTACGCGAAGGCCGAGCGCGAGGCGCGGAAGGCAAAGCGGTGGGCGCCGTGGTCTTCGGAGCCGTGGCAAGGGCTGGGGGAGGCGCAGCTCGCCGCCGGCGATACCGCCGCGGCGCGCGGAAGCTTCCGGAAGGCAATCGACAAGGAGCCGACCGACTGGCTGCTCTGGTTCCACCTCGCCGAGGCGAGCACCGGCGCCGCCAAGCGCCAGGCGGCCGACGAAGCATTGAGGCTGAACCCGCTGAACTTCGACGTGCTGACGATGCAGAAGCAACTGAGGGGCGGCTGATGCTCCGCCGCGACCCGCTGGCGAACCCCGAGCCGCTGATCCGGCGCGTGTACGCCTACGTCGCCTACCGAGTCGGCGACGGGCCGGATGCCGAGGACCTGACGAGCGAGACCTTCGAGCGGGCGCTGCGGTACAAGAAGAGCTACGACCCGACGAAGGGCGAGCCCGTCCAGTGGCTGCTCGGGATCGCGAAGCGCTGCGTCGACGGCCGCGGCCCGCGCTTGGAGCTGGCGAGCGAGTGGGTCGACGAGGCGGCCCCCGGCGACGTCGAAGAGGAGGCGATCCGCCGGCTCTCGGTCTCACGCGCGGTCGCGACGCTGGACGAGCGGGACCGCGAGCTGATCGCGCTCCGGTACGGAGCCGACCTCACCGCCCGTCAGATCGCGGAGCTCCTGGGTGCTCGCACGAACGCGATCGAGGTCGCGCTCCACCGCGCCCTCGCACGACTGCGCGGCACCTTCGGCGAAACGGACGATGCACCCCCTGTAAGGAAACGCGAGGCCACCCGGTAGTAGGGAGTGCAATGGGATTCGATGAGGGGGTTCACTGAAATGCGGTACTGGCGGAGACGGCAGGAGCCGTTCGATCTCGAGGCCGAGCTGAAGTCCGCTCGCCCCGAGCCGTCGAACGAGTTCGTGCGCACGCTCGAGTCGCGTGTCAGGCATGACGGCCGCTCCCGCGTGGGCACGCTCCGCGTCGCCTTCGTTGGTGCGATCACGGCTGTGATGCTCGTCGCGCTCGGTTCGGTCGGCGGCGTCGGCTACGCGTCCTCGGCGGCACAGGACGCCGCGGTCAGCGTGAAGCGCGTCGTGCAGCCGAAGAAGGTCGTCCGGGTGCTCAAGAAGAGCCCGGCCATCGACCAGTACGGCGGCAAGAAGAAGGCCAAGAAGAAGGTCAAGAAGGCCAAGAAGGGCAAGGGCGCGAAGGGTCGCGTGAAGGCCCGGACGCGGCCGCCGTTCACCGGCTAGAGCCGGAGCGCGGAACGAGGGGTTGGAGAGGGCGATCCGACGGATCGCCCTCTTCGTGCTAGAAGAAGAAACAAGGGGTCGGATTCGGATGCACGACGGAGCATTGAGAGCACGCCGCCTGGCGCTCGTACTCGCCGCCGCGGTGTGCGCACTCGCGGTTGCGGGTGGCGCGCCGGCGAGCGACGGCGTCTACTGGCAGGGCCAGACGCCCGAGAACCGGACCGCCGTCGTCGCCGCGGTCGGCTCCGAGCTCCGCATCCCGCTCGAGGCTGCCGGCCCGATCGGCACGCAGGTCTCGATCTTTGCCGACCGGCTGCCCCCGGGCGCGCGGCTCGAGCGCTCCCCCGAGAACGAGAGCAAGACGACGTTCCGCTGGCGGCCGGCGAAGAAGCAGCTCGGCGAGTGGAAGCTCCGGTTCGGCGCGGAGGTCGGAGCGGCGTCGGCGCCGCGGATCACGATCTACGTCCACGTAGGGCGTCGCCTCGCCCGCACGTTCCGGATCTCGAGCGAGAACGGGCTCTCCTGGAACGCGGTGCTCGGCCGCAGCGTGAATGCGCTCGCGCGGCCGACGGCTGGATCCCGCGCGGTGATGCGGCTCGCCGCCATCACGCCGGAGAGCATGCCGCACGTCGTCTACCTGCTCGGCGGCACGGTCGGCCGCGACGGGCGCTACTGGCTGCGCGTGGCGCTGCCGAAGCTCCCCAACGGCTCATCGGGCTGGATCCCCCGGGAGGCAGTCACCGAAATCCGTAAGCTCGACACGCACCTCGTGATCGACCGCTCGCGCCTCCGGGCGACGCTTTACCGGAACGGGCGGCCGGTGTTCCGCTCGATCGTCGGCGTGGGTCAGCCACGGTGGCCGACGCCGCGCGGGCGGTTCTACGTCCGCGAGCGGCTGACCGGCTTCACCGACCCGATCTATGGCTCGCTCGCCTTCGGCACGAACGGTCGCTCGGCGGTGCTGACGGACTGGCCGGGCGGCGGCTTCATCGGGATCCACGGCACGAACCAGCCGGAGATCCTGCCCGGGCGCGTCTCGCACGGCTGCGTCCGGATGCCGAACGAGTCCATCCGCCGCCTCGACCGGCTGATGCAGGTCGGCACCCCCGTCACGATCAAATAGCCGGGTCGTTCGTTATGTTCCGCGGCTTCATGGCGGGTAGGAGTCCACGCGTCCTGGTCTTCGCGGCACTGGCCGCTCTCGCGCTGCCCGCAGGCGTCTCCGCGGGCTCTGCCGCGACGCCCGGTGCCACCTGGGTCGCGCCGACGCCGGCCGAGGGGAAGCGGCTCACCGCCACGATCGGGAAGTCCCTTGCGTTCTCGGTGGCGGCGACCGCGCCCGGCGCACCCGTCGTCACGGTCGGGATCCAGTCGGCCGGACTGCCGCGGAACGCGGTGGTGCAGGCGGCTGCGGGAAACCCCGGGACGCTGGCGGTGAGCTGGAAGCCGACCCGCACCCAGGGTGGCAGGACCTTCAGCGTGACGTTCACGGCACAGGCGAGCACGCCCGGCCTGGCACCGCCCGCGCGGCACGTCGTGCTCCACGTCCGCAAGCCGAAGACCAGGAAGAAGACGACCTTCGTCCTCTCGAAACCCGACCAGGACCTCTACCGGTGGGCCTTCGTCCTGCGGAAGAGCGTCGTCCGGGCCGCTCCGCGACGCACCTCCGCGGCCATCGCGCTGCTCGGCCGCACGACGCCCGAGGGCACCGACAACCTCGTCCTCACGCTCGACGGCCGCCGGACGAGGCGCGGCGTCTGGATCCGGATCCGGCTGCCGATCCTGCCGGCCAACCGGACCGGCTGGGTGCCGAGAAAGACGCTGTCGGACTGGAAGGAGGTGCGGACGCACCTGATCGTCGACCGCCGGCGGCTGACTGCCACGCTCTACAAGCGCGGCAAGGTCGTGTACCGCGCCCCGGTCGGCGTGGGCCAGCCGCACTGGCCGACGCCGCGTGGGGAGTTCTACATCCGCAATCAGCTCTACGGATTCGGAAACGCCGCCTACGGACCGATCGCGTTCGGGACGAGCGCACGCTCGGCCGTGCTCACCGACTGGCCCGGCGGTGGGTTCATCGGCATCCACGGGACGAACGAGCCGGGGATCATCCCCGGCCGCGTCTCGCATGGCTGCATCCGGCTGAAGAACGGGCACATCCTTCGCCTAGCGCGGCTGATGCCCGTTGGCACACCATTGACAGTGCGCTAACCTCGCAGGAAAGAACTGCGGCGCACGCCAATGACCAGGGCGACGCGCCACATAGCGATTCTCTGCTGCGGTCTAGGTCTCCTTGCGGCGTTCACCCCCTCCGCGGCTGCGCGCGTCGACGCGCCGGCGGCGCCGGACTGGCTACCGCCGACGCCGGCGGAGGGGACTCGTTTCCGCGTCGCGGTCGGCGAGCCGCTGCGGATCGCCCTCGTCGCGGCCGCGCGGGAGGCGGCGGACACCTCGCTCTCGATCGGCGCCCGCGGCATGCCGACCGGTGCGACGCTCAGGACCACGACCGGCAATCCCGCCGGAGCGACCGTACGGTGGATCCCTCAGCCCGCCCAGAGCGGGCGCACCTTCTGGGTGACGTTCACCGCGCGGCCGGACGACCCGACCGCGGCGTCGGCCACCCGACGGATCGAGGTGGACGTCACCCGGACGGTCGCGCGCTCCTTCAAGCTCAGCAGTGACGGCTCATCGATCTACCGCTATGCCTTCGTGATGCGCCGCGTCACGGCCCGGCGAGGCCCGAGCGCGGCCGCGGCGCCGGTGGCGAGGCTGAAGCTCCTGACGCCCGAAAAGACGACGAACCTGGTGCTCGCCCTCGACGGCCGCCGAACGGCCGGCCGTGCCTGGGTTCGCGTCCGCCTGCCCGTGCTCCCGAACAACACCACCGGCTGGGTTCCGCGCAGCGCGCTGAGCGACTGGAAGCTCGTCAGGACCCGCCTCGTCGTCAACCTGCGGCGGATGACGATGACGCTCTACCGCACGGGCCGCGCGGTCTTCTCCACGCTCGTCGGGATCGGCCGGCCTCGCGCGCCGACGCCGCGGGGCGAGTTCTTCGTCCGCAACCAACTCTACGGCTTCCACGATCCGTTCTACGGGCCGATCGCGTACGGCACCAGCGCGCGCTCCGAGGTGCTGACCGACTGGCCGGCCGGCGGCTTCGTCGGGATCCACGGCACGAACCTGCCGGGGATGATCCCGGGCCGGATCTCCCACGGCTGCATCCGGATGCGGAACGACCAGATCCTCCGCCTGGCCAGGCTGCTGCCAGTCGGGACGCCGCTGACGATCCGGTAGGCGCTACGCCGCCAGCGACCCGAGCTCGCCGTCCTGGTCGAGCCGCCAGAGCTCGACGTAGCCCCCGATCGGCTCGTCGTCGATGAAGATCTGCGGCACCGTCCAGCGGCCGGTGAGGTCGTGGACGGTCTGCCGGAAGGCGGGGTCGTCGTCCAGGGAGATCTCCTCGTACGGGATCCCGCGCTGCTCGAGCAGCGCCTTCGCACGGACGCAATAGCCGCACCAGCGCGTGGTGTAGAGCCGGACCCTCGCCATGCAGAGGGAATTTTGCCCGCAGACCCCGCTTCTACACTTGCGCCATGGCCGGGAGGACCTACAAGACCGAAGCCGTCGTCCTGCGCTCGCTGCGCTTCGGCGAGGCCGACCGCGTGCTCCATCTCTACACGCTCGACCGCGGCCGCGTGGGCGCCGTAGCGAAGGGGATCCGCCGCACGAAGTCACGCTTCGGCGCCCGTCTCGAGCCGCTGAGCCACGTCGAGCTCGTGCTGCACCAGGGCGGCGGCGAGCTCTCGACCATCACGGGAGTCGACCTGGTTCGCTCGCACCGGCCGGCGCGCGAGGACCCGTACCGTCTCGGGGTCGGCTTCATCGGGCTCGAGGCGATGCTGCGGCTCTTCCCCGAGCAGGAGGCGAACCCGCGCGCGTTCGAGGCGCTGACGCGGTTCCTCGACCTCCTCGACGAGGCCGAGCCGCAGCCCGGCGAGCGGCCGGCGACCGACCCGCTCGTCCTCAGCTTCCAGCTGAAGCTGCTCTGGCTCTCGGGCTACCTGCCCCACCTGACGAGCTGTGCGGAGTGCGGCTCCGCCACCGACCTCGTCGGCTACTCGCCGCGCGCCGGTGGAGCCGTGTGCGCGAACTGCCGCGCCGACGCGCAGGCGCTCTCGCCGGCGGGCTTGCGGGGAATCGAGTCGCTGCTGGCGAGCCCGATGGCGGAGGCGTCCTCGGCGGGGCTGGCCGGGCGGGCGGCGCGAGAGGCCCTGTCCGTGATCGCCTCGTCATACGAGTACCACGGCGGCTTCCGCCTGAAGACGCTCTCGGCGTGAAGCGGGAGCTGCCGGGCGGCTTCGAGGTCGACGACGACCGGGAACGGGTCGACGTCGACGCCGTCCACGACTTCGTCTCGAATCACTCCTACTGGGCGGCGGGACGGGCGCTCGAGGAGCAGGAGCGGCTGGTCCGCGAGGCGGCGCGCGTGGTCGGGCTCTACGACGGCGAGCGCCAGATCGGCTTCGCGAGGGCGGTGAGCGACGGCGCCTCGATCACGTACCTCGGCGATGTCTACGTCCTGCCGGAGTACCGCGGGAAGGGCCTCGGCGTCGAGCTCGTGCGCGAGATGATCGAGAACGGGCCGTATGCGGAGAAGCGCTGGATCCTCCACACGAAGGACGCGCACGCGCTCTACGAGCAGTTCGGCTTCGGGCCGCCCTCCGAGCGGGTGATGGAGCGCCCCAGGCGGGTCAGTCCTTGATGTCCTCGGCGATCCGATCCTTGAACGGCTTCAGCGTCTCGAACAGCTCGTCCGCCTCGACTTTCTTCTTCGCACCCTGGCTCCCGAGCAGCCATGGGGCGGCCTCGATCGCGGCGTCCCAGGCGGCTTCCTCGACCTCTCGGTCGTCCGGCTCCTCGTCGGCGTCCTCCAGCGGCTCGATTGCGTCGAGATAGACGTTCGTGAAGCCGTTCCGCTCCTGCTCATGGAAGGTGATGCGCGCGCGGCGGCCCTCGGCCTCCAGCGCGTTCCGCGCGATCCCCTCGCGGAACGTCGTGTACTCGTTGCCCTCCTCGTCGACGAGCACGAAGCGGGTATTGCCGGACTTCGTCTGGTGTCCCTGGACCTCCCGGACTCGGACCTCACGTGTCTCGGCCATGCCCGGGCTCTTCCCGGTCGGCCCCGGAGTCACACCCTAGGATTGCCCGACTCGTGGCCCTGAACTTCCAGGACATGATCGCGGCGCTTCAGGCCTACTGGGCTGAGCGCGACTGCGTCGTGGTGCAGCCGTACCACACGGAGGTGGGGGCGGGGACGTTCACGCCCGACACATTCCTGCGCTGTCTGGGCCCGGCGCCGTGGCGGACGGTCTACGTCCAGCCGTCGATCCGGCCGAGCGACGGACGGTACGGCGAAAACCCGTACCGGTTCCAGCAGTACTACCAGCTCCAGGTGATCCTCAAGCCGGCGCCGGAGGACATCCTCGACCAGTACTTCGGCTCGCTCGAGGCGGTCGGGATCGACACGCGGCGGCACGACGTCAGGCTCGTCGAGGACGACTGGGAAGGGCCGACGCTCGGCGCCTGGGGGCTCGGCTGGGAGGTCTGGGTGGACGGCATGGAGGTGACGCAGTTCACCTACTTCCAGCAGCTCGGTGGGATGGACGTCGAGGTGGTCTCGGGGGAGATCACATACGGGCTAGAGCGCCTGGCGATGTTCCTCCAGGGCACGCGGACGGCGTTCGACCTGGAGTGGGCTCCCGGGATGACGTGGGGCGACGTCTACAAGGAGAACGAGCGCCAGTGGTCGATCTACAACTTCGAGGACGCTCCGGTCGACATCCTGATGCGCCGCTTTCAGGAGCACGAGTCCGAGTGCGCGCACCTGCTCGCCCGCAAGCTGCCGCTCCCCGCCCACGACCAGGTGCTGAAGGCGTCCCACACCTTCAACCTGCTCGACGCGCGGGGCGCGATCTCCGTCACCGAGCGGGCGTCGTACATCGGCCGGGTGCGGGATCTCGCCCGCCGCGTCGCAGAGGAATACCTTGAGACTGTTGTTTGAGATCGGCTGCGAGGAGCTGCCGGCGCGCGCGGTGTACGAGGCCGAGGCGCAACTTCCCGGGCTCGCGGAGCGGGAGCTCGGGCGGCCGCCGTCGCAGGTCTACGTCGGTCCGCGGCGCCTGGCCATCGTCGTCGACGGGCTCGAGGAGCAGACGGGCGACGAGTGGATCAAGGGCCCGCCGGTCGCGCTGCGTGAGCAGGCGGCGGCAGGGTTCGCCAAGCGGCACGGCGTGGCCGTCGAGGCCCTGGAGGAGCGCGACGGTTTCCTCGGCGTCCTCTCCCGGGGTCAGGCACTGAGCGAGGTCCTGCCGGCACAGCTCGACGAGATCCTCCGCGGGCTCCGGTTCGGGAAGACGATGCGGTGGGACGAGTCCGGGCTGCGGTTTCCACGGCCGATGCGCTGGACCTGCGCCCGGCTCGACGGCGCGGCGGTCGGCGAGCACGGCACGACGACGTGGGGCCACCGCTTCACGCACGGCGAGGTCGAGCTTCCGTCCGCCAACGCGTACGTCGACGTGCTCCGCCGCGCCGACGTGGAGCCCGACGCCGCCGAGCGCGAACGACTGATCCGGGAGGGGCTGGACGGACTGGGGGAGTGGCGCGACCCGCTCGGGAAGCTCCGCGAGGTGATCCACCTCGTCGAGAAGCCGCTGGTGATCGACGGGACGTTCGACGAGCGGTTCCTCGCCCTGCCGGAGCGCGTGGTCGAGACGGCGATGCAGTCGCACCAGCGCTACTTCCCGCTCGGGAGGAACCGGTTCGCGATCGTCGCCAACGGCGGTGAGCCGGACGTCGTCCGCGCCGGGAACGAACAGGTGCTCGAAGGCCGCCTCGACGATGCGACGTTCACGTTCGAGCGTGACCTCCAGGCTGGGATCGAGGAGCTGGCGGCCCGACTCGGCTCGATCGTCTACTTCGCCGGCGCGGGCACTTTCGCCGACAAGGCAGAACGCCTCCGCAAGCTCGTTGACCGGCTCGGGGGCGGGGACGCGTCGCTCGAGGCGGCGCGGCTCGCCAAGGCTGACCAGGCGGCGGAGCTCGTTCGTGAGTTCCCGGAGCTCGAGGGCTCGATCGGCGCGGAGTACGCGCGGTTGGCCGGATTCCCCGAGGCCGTCTGCGCGGCGATCGCCGAGCAGTACCTGCCGGACTCGGCGGGCGGGTCGCTGCCGGCGACCGAGCCGGGTCGGGTCCTCGCCGCTGCGGACAAGCTCGACACACTCATAGTCTCCTTCTCGCTGGGCCACAAGCCGACCGGCTCACGCGACCCATTCGGCCTCCGACGGGCGGCAATCGGCCTCTGCCGCCTGGCCACGGAGGGCGGGCTGACCATCCCGCGGGAGTTGATGCCGGACGACGTCGACGAGTTCGTCGAGGAGCGCTTCGAGGGGCTGCTGGACGTCCCCGTCGAGTTCGTCCGGGCCGCCCGGGCCGCCGCGGTGCGCGATCTCGGGTCCGTGGCGCGGCTCGCCCAGGCGCTGGCGGCACTCCCGGACGAGCGGCTCGAGCCGATCCACACCGCATACATCCGCGCGAGCCGGCTCGGGGAGCAGGCGGACGCGGCGCCGAAGCTCGACCCGACACTCCTAGCGGAGCCGGCCGAGCAAGAGGTGGCAAACGCGCTCGAGGAAGTCGAGCCGGAGCTGACGGGCGCGCTCGAGACCGCGGATTTCGACGCGGCCGTCGAGGCCGGGGCCAAGCTCGGGCCGGCGCTGCACCGCCTCTTCGAGGAGGTACTCGTGATGGACGAGGACCCGAAGGTGCGGGCGAACCGGCTCCGATTGTTGCTCGACGTGCGCGAGACGCTCCGCGCGCTCGGCGATCTGGGCCAGATCCCGCGTTAGGCGCCGACTCGGCGGCGCCGACCAGGAAAGCTGTGCCGGCTTCGCCGGCGCAGCGTATTTACAGGCGTTAACCGAGCCTCAACCCGCTTCTCAGGTTTCTCTTAGGCGCGGTCGCTTCTATGGAGCCACAACCCCATGGAAAGGACTGAAATTCCGATGAGCAAGCAGGTGACAACCATCGTCGCGGCGTTACTGCTCGCCGCCGGCGTGGGAGGTGCGGTCGGCGCCGCCGTGGCGGTCTCGACCGACTCCGACCCGGCTCCGCAGAGCGCGGCCGCGCCGTTGGCGTCTGCCGAGCCGGTCGCGCAGACCTCTTCGACGCTCGCGGCCGTCTACAAGCGCATCCAGGCGGGCGTGGTCGAAATCACCACGACGACCGGCAGCCAGACCGACGCGTTCGGCAACCAGACCCCCGGAGGCGGCGCCACCGGCAGCGGCTTCGTGATCGACTCCGACGGCCACATCGTCACGAACCAGCACGTCGTCGACGGCGCGCAGTCGGTCAAGGTGCGGTTCTCGAACGGCGACGTGGTCGATGCGACCATCGTCGGCGCCGACCCGTCCACCGACATCGCCGTGCTGAAGGTGAACCGGCCGAGCTCCGAGCTCACGCCGCTCTCCTTCGCCGGCAACGGCTCGCTGGAGGTCGGCGATCCCGTGATGGCGATCGGCAGCCCGTTCGGGCTCGAGGGAACGCTCACCACCGGCGTCGTCAGCGCGCTCGGGCGTGAGATCCAGTCGCCCAACGGCTTCACGATCGAGAACGCCGTCCAGACGGACGCCGCGCTGAATCACGGCAACTCCGGCGGCCCGCTGCTCGACTTCGGCGGCCGCGTGGTCGGAGTCTCGGCCCAGATCCGCAGCGACTCCGGCGGCAACGAAGGCATCGGCTACGCCGTCCCGGGCGACACCGCCCAGCGGGTGGCGGAGGAGCTGATCCGCAGCGGCCATGTCGAGCATGCCTACCTCGGCGTCAGCCTCGCCGACGACGGCCCCGCCAAGATCGGCCAGGTGCAGCCGGGGACTCCCGCCTCGCGGGCCGGCCTCCAGGCCAACGACGTGGTCACCGCCGTCGACGGCAAGACCATCACCACGGGCGACGAGCTGCGAGACGCGATCGACTCGCACAAGCCCGGAGACAAGATCCCCCTCACGATCAAGCGGAACGGTCAGGAGCGCACCGTGCAGGTAACGCTCGGCCAGCGTCCGGCCACCGCTCAGTAGTCCCCCTCAGGCAAGCCGTGCCCGGTGCTTCCCACCGGGCACGGCACGTCTTGCGCGTTACGCTGCTGCCGATGGCGGTCGTCGAGCTGCACATGATCTCGGACGCCACCGGTGCGACCGCAAAGCGCCTGGTGCAGGCGCTCGAGGCGCAGTTCCCCGACCAAGAGTTCGAGGACATCGTCCATCCGATGGTCGAGACGGTCGACGATCTGCGGCTCGCCGTCGACCGCGCGAGAGGCCGGCCCGCGGTGATCGTCTACACGATCGTCCACCCGGAGCTCCGCGAGGCGATGCACGAGCTCTGCCGCCGCGCGAAGGTGCACTACTGCGACATCCTCCGCCAGCCCATCGAGTCGGTGATGAAGGTCTCGGGGCAGGCGGCGAAGATGAGGCCCGGCGCCAGGCCACCGCTCGACACGAACTACTTCCGGCGGATGGCCGCGATCGAGTTCGCGGTGAAGTACGACGACGGCGTCGGCGGGGGGCTGGCGACGGCGGACATCGTGCTCGTGGGCGTGTCCCGAACGTCGAAGACGCCGCTCTCGATCTACCTCGGCTACCTCGGCTACAAGGCGGCGAACGTGCCGGTCGTGAAGGGCATCGAGCCACCGGAGGAGCTCTTCGAGATCGACCAGTCGAAGATCGTCGGGCTGACGATTGACGCCGAGCGTCTAGCCGAGATTCGCACGGACCGTGCGAGAAGGCTCGGCGGCAACAACCGGCGCTACGCGGAGCTGGTGGAGATCTACGACGAGCTCGAGGAGGCGGAGAAGCTCCACCGGCGGCTCGGGTGTCCGGTGATCGAGATCTCCGAGCTCTCGATCGAGGAGACGGCGGCCCGGATCGTCGCGATGGTCGAGCGGCGGCAGCGCGAGGCCGCGACCGCTTCGTGAACCCGGCCGCCGAGGCCGCGCGCGCGAAGCCCGTCCCGCTCTGGCGGTGGGGCGCGTGGTGGGCGCTGCTCCTCGTCGCCGGCCTCGTCTTCTACTTCCTCCTGGCGCCGATCTGGCTCGGGCTCAGGGCGGCGGCGTGGTTGGCGGAGTTCCGCGCCCGCTCGAGGAAAAACTGACACACATTTGTTGCGGGACCTGGTCCCGTAAACGGCCCGGGCGCTGGCCAAGGGCGGATAGCGAAGCCATTCTCGGCTCCCGCTCTTAACGGGACCTGGTCCCGTTAAGGGCCGCGGCGGAGCTCGAAGACGTGCTCGAGCCCGTCCTCTTCGTCCATGTGCTCGCCCGTTCGGACGAAGCCGAACCTTCGCGCGATTGCGAGCGACGGTTCGTTCGTCGGCGCGATCGACAGGACGAAGTGATGGACGCCGGCCCGGGCCTCGGCCTGGTCCATCAGCAGCTGCGACGCCTCAGTGGCGAAGCCGCGCCCTCGCCAGGCGGGGAAGACCTTGTAGCCGTATTCGACGGCCTCGGCCGCCTGCGACGAGTTGACGCCCGGGGGGCCGTGGTAGCCGGCATGGCCGATCATCTGCCCGCCGAGGACGATCGCGTGCGGGCACCAGACCTCGAACCGCTCGTCCTCCCGCATCTGGCGGAGCCGGAGACGGAGGAACCCGAGCTCACCCTTGGAGGGGAACTCGTCGGGCAGCTCGATCCCGAGCTCCGCGGCTGCGTCCTCGCGCCGCCCGTCGAGCAGGGCCGCCAGGAACGCCGGCGTCATCGGCCGGAGCTCGATCACGCCTTCACCGCCTCGAACCGGAGGAAGAGCGGCACCCGGCTCCACCGCGGGTTCTGCTCGTCGTAGAGCTCCCGCAGGCGCGTGATCTGCAGGCCCGCGTCCTCGAAGGCGCGCGAGTAGTCCTCGAGCGTGAAATGGATGCTGTGAAAGGTCATCTCGAGCCCGTTGCGGAGGAACGAGTCCTCCGTGCGGCGCTGCTTGCGATACGTCTGGACCACGAACGGCGCGGTCTCGTCTCCGTCCCGCGGGGAGAACAGGCCGGCGGAGTTGAGTGGATGGGTCACCGGCGCGATCAGCTTCCCGCCGGACACGAGGACGCGGGCGATCTCCCGCAGGCCACTAGGCATGTCGTCCATGTCCATCAGGGTCATGAAGGCGACGGCCAGATCGGCGGCGCCGTCCTCGAACGGGAGGTCGGTCCCACTCGCGAGCAGGTACTCGCCGCCCGGGTCGGCCTCGCGCGCGGCAGCCACCATCGAGGGCGCAGCATCGATTCCGACAACGCGGTGCCCGAGCGCACGCAGGTCGCGGGTGACGCGGCCCTCGCCGCAGCCCACATCGATCGTCATACGCCCGGGCGTCGGCACCGCGGCCAGGAACGACTCGCGGTGGAACACCCAGTAGCTGTCGTGCCCGGGCTCCCTCGCCCAGCGGATCCAGTTCGGCGCCTGCTCCTCCCACGCCTCGCGGAGACTCACGGCACGCGTGCCTCGATCGGCTCCTCGACCACCACGCCGTCGCGCACCTCGACCCGGTAGGCGTGCGTGCCCTCGTCGACGCCGACGACGTCTCGCAGCTCTCCGTCGACGAACACCAGCCCGACGCCCGCATCGGCCGCGTACCCGCCCGGGAAGCCGTCCTTCAGCAGCCCGTGCAAGACCGGTCGCCGGTGCTCCTCGTCGTCGTAGTGCGGGCAGAAGCTCCCGGGCAGGAAGCCCAGGCAGTCCATCGGCCCGAGTTGCGGGCCGAATGAGTCCGTCACGCCGTGCTCCCACCAGCAGATCCCACCCGCGCTCGAGCCCGACAGCACCGCGCCCGACTCCAGCGCCTCCCGCAGGAGCCGATCGACGCCGTGCACACGCCAGATCGCGAGCATGTTCGCCGTGTTCCCGCCGCCGACGAAGATCAGGTCGGCGCCGACGACCCGCGCCCGCAGGTCTTCGGGCGGCCAGGGGAAGAATTCGAGCCGCGAAACCTCCGCGAGCTCGCCGAACCGGTCGTACATCCGCAGCGCTGCCGCCGGATCCTCGGCCATGGCGGTGCCGATGTAGAGCACGCGAGGCCGCTCACGGCCCGCCAGCTCGACGAGGAACCGCGCGAGGCCGTCCGAGAACTTCCCGCCGCCGATGGGGACGATCGTTCGATCCGCCATTCCTCCGGAGTATCGCGGCTGGGCGATAATCCGCTTCCCCATGAGCCGCTACGTCTACGACTTCGACGAACCTGCCGAGGGAGGCCGTGACCTCCTCGGCGGCAAGGGCATCGGCCTGGCCGAGATGACCCAGCTCGGGATCCCCGTCCCGGCCGGCTTTACGATCACGACGGACGCCTGCCGCGCCTATATGACGTCCGGCGGCCAGCTGCCCGATGGGCTCGAGGAGGAGATCGAGGAGCACCTCGCGCGCCTCGAGGAGACGACCGGCAAGCGCTTCGGCGACCCGAACGACCCGCTCCTCCTCTCGGTCAGGTCCGGCGCGGCGGTCTCGATGCCGGGGATGATGGACACGATCCTCAACGTCGGCCTGAACGACGACGCCGTCGCTAGCGGCGAGCGCTTCGTGCAGGACTCCTACCGCCGCCTGATCCAGATGTACGGCGAGACCGTCGACCACATCGACGCGCAGCGCTTTTCCGAGGCGCTCGACGAGGACGACCTCGAGCAGACGATCGAGACGTTCAAGGGCATCTACGAGGACGAGACCGGCCGGCCGTTCCCGCAGGACGCAAAGGAACAGCTCGGCCGTGCCGTCCGCGCCGTCTTCGAGTCCTGGAACACTCCCCGGGCGAAGGCCTACCGGCGCCACAACCGCATCGCCGACGACCTCGGGACGGCGGTCAACGTCGTGCAGATGGTGTTCGGCAACAAAGGCGACCAGTCCGGCACCGGCGTCGCCTTCACCCGCGACCCGTCCACGGGCGAGCAGGGCCTCTACGGCGAGTTCCTCGCGGACGCCCAGGGAGAGGACGTCGTCGCGGGGATCCGGACCCCGGAGCACGTCTCGGAGATGCAGCAGCGCCTCCCGCAGGCCTTCGACGAGCTCGTCGAGACGATGCGGCGGCTCGAGGAGCACTACAAGGACCTGCAGGACATCGAGTTCACCGTCGAGGAGGGCAAGCTCTACCTCCTCCAGACGCGCAGCGCGAAGCGCACCGCGGCCGCAGCGCTCAAGGCAGCCGTGGACATGGTCGACGAGAGCCTGATCTCACGGGAAGAGGCGGTCGCGCGGATCGACCCGGGCCAGCTCGACCAGCTGCTCCACCCGCGGATCGACCCGGACACGAACTATGAGGTGGTCGCGAAAGGCTTGAACGCCTCCCCCGGCGCCGCCTCCGGCGGGATCGTGTTCGACGCCGACACGGCCGAGGACCGGGGGCGAAACGGCGACGCCGTCATTCTCGTCCGCTGGGAAACGACCCCGGACGACATCCACGGGATGATCGCGGCGCAAGGGATCCTCACCGCGCACGGCGGGATGACCTCGCACGCCGCCGTCGTCGCGCGCGGGATGGGGAAGCCGTGCGTCGCCGGCTGCGAGGCCCTTTCGGTCGACGCCCAGGCGAAGACGGCGTCGATCGACGGCACGAAGCTCGCGGAGGGCGACGTGATCACGATCGACGGCGGCACCGGCGAGGTCATCGTCGGCGAGGTGGCGCTGATCCCGCCCGACATCAACGAGGACTTCGAGACCGTGCTCGGGTGGGCGGACGATCTGCGGCGTCTCAAGGTCCGGGCGAACGCCGACACGCCCGAGGACGCTGCCAAGGCGCGCGAGTTCGGCGCGCAGGGCATCGGCCTCTGCCGGACGGAGCACATGTTCATGGCGGAGGACCGGCTCCCGGTCGTCCGGGAGATGATCATGGCCTCCGACGAGGACGAGCGCCGCGCGGCGCTCGACAAGCTGCTCCCGCACCAGCAGTCGGACTTCGAGGGGATCTTCGAGGCCATGGCCGGCCTGCCGGTGACGATCCGGCTGCTCGACCCGCCGTTGCACGAGTTCCTGCCGCCGCTGGAGGAAGCACGTGACGAGCGGATGCGCACGAGGATCCGCGCGCTCCAGGAGGCGAATCCGATGCTCGGGACGCGCGGCTGCCGGCTCGGGCTGCAGTTTCCGGAGATCTACGAGATGCAGGTGCGCGCGATCATCCGCGCGGCCGCCGCGGTTCAGCAGCGGACCGGCGATGCCCCGCTCGTCGAGATCATGCACCCGCTCGTCGGCTTCCAGGAGGAGCTGCGGCGGCTCCGGGCGCTGACGATCGACACGGCCACCGATGAGGGTGACGTCGAGTACCTCGTGGGGACGATGATCGAGCTCCCGCGCGCCTGTATCCGAGCGGACGAAATCGCCGAGGAGGCCGACTTCTTCTCCTTCGGGACGAACGACCTCACACAGACGGCGCTCGGGTTCTCACGGGACGACGCGGAAGGCAAGTTCCTGACGTACTACCTCCAGGACGGGGTGCTCGAGCGGAACCCGTTCGAGACGCTCGACCAGAGCGGCGTCGGCGACCTGATGCGGATCGCCGTCGAGCGCGGGCGAGGCGTGAAACCCGACTTGAAGCTGGGCATCTGCGGCGAGCATGGCGGCGAGCCCGCGTCGGTGGCGTTCTGTCACACGCTCGGGCTCGACTACGTGTCGTGCTCGCCCTATCGCGTGCCGCTCGCCCGGCTGGCGGCCGCACAGGCGGCGCTCGCCGAGCAGGGCGTCGAGGCGGTCTCCGTCGGCGGGTGATCCGGCCGCCGCATCCCGACGAGGGGGAGCGGCTTCGCGAGATCGCGATCGCGGCGAAGGCGCACTGGGGGTACCCGGTCGAGCAGGTGCAGGATTGGGCCGGTCAGGGCGACTTCTCCGCCGCCGGGCTCGAGGCGAAGGAGTTCTTCGTCGCCGAGGAGGACGGGCGGGCCGTCGCCTTCGCGTCGCTGATCTGCCGGGGAGCCGTCTGCGTGCTCGACGACCTCTGGGTCGAGCCGGATGCGATGGGGAAGGGCATCGGCTCGGCGCTCTTCCGCGCCGCGGCCGAGCGCGCCAGGACGCTTGGGTCGCGGACGCTTGAGTGGGAGGCCGAGCCGCACGCCGTCGGCTTCTACGAGCGGATGGGCGGGCGGTACCTCCGCGACAGCCCACTCAGCCCTTGGGGCCGGGTTCTGCCTGTCATGGGCGTGGACCTCTAGTCCGAGAGCTCGGGCTGGTTTGCTAGCCCTCGGGCGCCGTTCGAGCGGGAGCGATCCGCTGGAACAGGAACAGGCTCGTGACGAGCGTCCAGACCAGGAACAGCAGGAACGTGAAGGCCCCGTAGGCGCCGGTGGGGCCGAAGTCGTCGCTCGCGCCAACCGTCGCCCCGCCGACGTCCACGATCAGGACGAGGGTCAGCAGCGCTCCCGCCCAGCCCACGGCCGCCGGGAGGACGGCGGTGCGCAGGACTCCCACGGACGCGGCGAGCACGAACGCCGCAGCCGGGATGCCCGAGAGCGTGTAGGCGTAGCGCCCCAGGTCGTAGAGGCCCCGCGCGACGCCCTGGTCGAGCACGGTGTCGGCACTAGCCGCCATCGCCGACCAGCAGACCATCCCGAGGATGAACACGGCGTTGGCGGTCGCGCCGGCCGCGAGCGCGATCGCGTGGAGGCGGAGGGCCGGGTCGGCCTCCGCCCGGCGAAGCGCCCCGGACAGCGTCCCGACGAACCAGAGGAAGCAGATCGACGCCAGACCGAACAAGAAGACCTGGAAGGCGAGTTCCTGCGTGTTGCGCTCATAGAAGGCGAGCAGCCCCTCGTTCGACACCGACGGTGCGGGTGGGTCGGGGACGAAGAAGAACCCGACGACGGAGAGGACGACGTACGCGACTCCCGTCGCAGCCGACCAGCGTTCGAGGCTCCGCACGGCGCAGAACCTACAGGCCGCCCTGGACGCTCCAGTAGGCGACCGCGACGCTGATGGCGCCGATTGCGATCACGCCGAGGATGCCGGCGACACCGGGCCGTCCGTAGACGGCGTGGCTGCGGCCGAAGCGCGAGAGGGCGAGCATCGCGAGCGCGCCTCCGGCCAGCCCGCCCAGATGGCCGCCGTAGGAGATCCCCGGGATCGCGAAGGTAAAGACGAGGTTGATCAGGATGATCCCCAGCGCGCCACCGCCGAGAACGTGGGTGCCCTGCCGCTCGAGCACGAACGCGGCGCCGAGGATCCCGAAGATCGCGCCGGAGGCGCCGACGGTGACCGCATTCGGCGAGACGATCAACGCGCCGGCGGAGCCGGCCAGGCCCGAGACGATGTACAGCAGCACGAAGCGGCCGCGGCCGAGCACCATCTCGACGGCGGAGCCGAAGATCCAGAGCGCCAGCATGTTGAACGCCAGGTGGATCGGGCCGTAGTGGAGGAACGCGGCGGTGAAGAGGCGCCACCAGTCCCCGGCGGCGACGAGCGGGCCGAAGAGGGCGCCGTGCTCGTAGATCGAGTTGAACCGGCCGTTGATGTCGCCGCCCAGGGCGAGCTCGAGGAGGTAGACCGCGACGTTGATCGCGATCAGCGCCTTCGTCACCATCGCGCCGCCGCCCTCGAAGCTCGCGCGGCGGATCCCCCGCGAGACTCGCGCCGTGCCCTGCGCCTGCCCGGAGTGCTCAGGGCAGCGGATTCCCACCGGGGCGAAGGTCATGCAGTCACCGCAGATCGGCCGCCCGCACTCGGAGCAGGAGACCATCGTCTCCCGGTCCGGGTGGCGGTAGCAGCGCATGGGTTCGGCCACGAGCCTGGGTAGCGTAGATGCCGTGCGGGTTGACGTAGCGTTCACGCCGGAGGCGGCGCTGGAGGGACGAATCGCCGTCGTCGTGGACGTCCTCCGGGCGACGTCGACGATCGCCCAGGCGCTCGCGAGCGGGTACCGCCGAATCTACTGCTGCCGCGAGGTCGAGGACGCGCTCGCGCTGCGGGAGCGGCTGGGCGAGGGGCTGCTCGGGGGCGAGCGGAACGCCGTGCGGATCGAGGGCTTCGACATGGGCGCCTCGCCGCGGGAGGTGCTCGAGCCCCGCGGTGAGACGCTGATCTACTCGACCACGAACGGGACGAGGGCGGTGCTGGCCGCGGCGGCGGTGTCCGACAAGGTGCTGCTGGGGTCGCTGCTGAACCTGTCCGCGGTCGCGGCGTCCGTGCGGGACGACTGCGTGATCGTCTGTGCCGGTTTCCAGGGGCGGTTCGCGCTCGACGACGCCTACTGTGCCGGCCGGATCGTCCAGCTCCTCGGCGCCGAGGTCACGGACGCGGCCAAGGCGTGCGCGCTGTTGGCCGGGTCATTTTCGACCGCGCACGAGGCGCTGCTGGCGAGGACGTACGGGCCGCCGGGGCTCGAGGAGGACATCCGGTTCTGCGCGCAGGAAGACACGGTCGACGTCGTCCCGCGGCTCAACCGGATGGTCGACTCGGCCGCCGAGATCGTCGCCGGCTAGGGCTTGTCGTCAGGCGAGTGGGTGTCGGGCACCGTTGAGCCGATGTCGCCGTAGACGCCCATCACACGGCTCGAGGCCGCATCCACCCGATCGGTGTCGATCGCAGCCTCCGAACGAGCCTCCTCGGCGTCGTCTTCGGCGGTGTCGTGGCCGAGCAGTTTGTCCAGCCACTTGGGCATG
>DATLQK010000076.1:0-8616 GCA_035535195.1 Gaiellaceae bacterium
GCAGGAGCGAAGAACGCCGTCGCCGCGCCGAAGATCGAAGCCGTCACCACGAACATCCACGGCTCCATGGCGCCGGTCAGGAGGGCGATCGCCGTGAACACGTCGACCGCCGCCCGGATCAGGTCGCACGCAAGCATCACGAGCCGGCGGGGCAGCCGGTCCGACCAGACACCGCCCACGACGATGAACGCCGCGCGCGAGAGGGTGAAAGCGGCGAGCACGAGTCCGAGCCCGGCGGCTCCGCCGCCGACCTGGAGCACCGCGAACGGCAAGGCGACGAAGATCAGCGAATCCCCGAGCGCGGATGTCGACTGGCCGAGCCAGAGCAGGCGGAATTGCCGCTCCTCCAGCGCTCCCAGGCGGCCGCGCAACGTCATGCCGGGAACCTAGTCGCCGTATCCCCGCCGGCGCCGCGCCGTTTTCTCAACACGATGGCGGGGAAAGAGCGCAAGATCACCGCTCTTCAGGCATCTTTAGAGGCAAAGGGATGAGCACCGCACTGCTCACGCGAACCGAGACCAGAGACCGCGCCTTCGAGCGTCTCTATCGCCGTCACGTACACGAGGTCTATCGGTACGTGCTCGCAGTGCTACGGAACCAGGCGGACGCCGAGGACGCGACCCAGGCGACGTTCCTCAACGCCTTCCGCGCCTTCCAGCGTGGCAAGGAGCCGGAGAAGCCACGCAACTGGCTGCTCAAGATCGCGCACAACGAGTGCCGTCAGCGGTTCCGCGCGGCGGCGCGCCGGCCGCGCGAGGTCGAATGGGACGAGCGGACGCCGGCGCCTTCCCTCGACGAGACCGTTCCGACCGCTGAGGAGCTCCGCGCCGCGCTCGCCCAGCTCAGCTTCAACCAGCGCTCCGCGCTCGTGATGCGCGAGCTCGAAGGCCGTTCGTACGCTGAGATCGGCAACATCCTCGAGCTCTCGGGCTCCGCCGTGGAGACGCTTCTCTTCCGCGCCCGGCGAGCGCTGCGCGAGCAGCTCGAGGGGACGCTCACCTGCGGCGAGGCCGAGGAGACGCTGTCGCGGCGCCTGGACGGCCGTTTGCCGGCGGCCGAGCAGCGCGCGCTCCGTGCGCACCTCCGGGCCTGCCCGGAGTGCGCCCTCCTGGAGCGGAAGCAGCGCGCGAGCCGGTCGGCGGTCAAGCGTCTCGGCGCCGTCCAGCTCCCGCCGTCGCTGGCGAGCTTTGTGGGGGGTGGCGGCGCGGCCGGCGGCGGCGCGGCCCTCGGCACGGGGCTCGCGGCGAAGGCCGCTGCCGTCGTCGTCGCGGGTGTCGTCGCGGGCGGTGTGGGACACGAGGCGGTGCAGGCGCTGGCGGCCCGCGAGCCCTCGCCGCGGACGCCGCTCCCCGAGCTTCGGCAGCTGCCGCGCGCCCTCGACGCGGTGCCGGGAGCGGCGGCCGCTCCCTCCGCGGCGCAGGCGAGCTCGAGCGCGTCAGTGTCGGCTGAAGCCGACGCGCGTGCCGGCCGCCCTTCCGCAGGCCTACGCCCGGGCACGACCCGCGTGCGTGACGGCGTGCGGCGCGCTCTGGAAACGCCGGGCAAGCCCGACGGCGACGGTGGCGTCGGCGCCGCACCCGCACCGGCACCAGCGAGCGGCCGGCCGCAGCTTCCGGTCCAGCCGCCCGCCGCGCCGCAGCCCGTGCAAGGGGTCGTCGAGAAGGCGACGACGGTCGTGAAACAGGTCGTGCCGCCACCCCCGCCGCTGCCCAAGATCCAGACGCCACAGCCGCCGCCGCTGCCGCCGGTGCTCCCGCCGCCGCCTGCCTTGCCGCCGCCACCGGCCCTGCCGCCCCCGCCGCCGCTCCCACCGCCGCCGCTTCCCTAGCGCAAGAAAACACGTTCGGCGGCATCTACCTGTCCGTGGAGCTGTCCTGCCGGGACGCGGAGCTCGCCGTCTCGCGGGAGCTCGACGGCGCGCTCTCGTCGCACGAGCGCCTGAGGCTCCAGTTCCACCTCTGCTCCTGCCATGAGTGCGGGGCGTTCGCGCGCGGCCAGCAGGCCCAGAGAGCGGCTCTCCGGGCGCTGGCCGCCGTCCCGCTGCCGCCCGGCCTGAGGACGTTCTCGCCAGAGCGCAAGTTCCGGGCCGCGGCGGCATCTCCCACATAGCGGCCGGTCCGGTCGCGTTTACCCCTCTCTCCCGGCAGCGCCGCCCAGGGACGCGGGCGGCGCTGCCTTGGTTAGCGCGCGGCGCGACCCGGGTAGCCTCTCCCCATGACGATCGTGAACAGGCGGAACGCGATTCTCGGCTGGAGTGTCTGGCAAGTCGGGAAGATGACCGCCAAGCGGAAGGCGAAGCAGGCGCTCGAGACCGACAACGGCATGCGCCCGGGGAAGGGTGCCGCGGCGCTGGCAGCGCTCGCCGCCGCCGGCGGCGCCGCTCTGATCTGGCGCCGCCGGAGCGGGAGCGACTCGGACTCCTAGCTAGGAGCCTGGGCGGGCGGTCCGCACGCGGACGAGCCGCCGTGTCGAGATGCCGGCGAGCAGGTCGTCGCCCTGCTTGCGGGCGCGAACGAACATCACCATCGACCCGCCGCGCACGAGGCGGAGCCGGGTGGTGGGCTGCAGCTGAACGGTTGCATACCCGTCGACGTTCGTGGTGACCTCCGCCGGAGCGTTGATCCAGCCCAGCGGGACGCCGGTGACGAGGACGATCGCGTCACGGACGACGTAGCCGCGCGTGTCGGTCACGCGGAAGCGGCCCGTGAACGGGGCGCGCGAGCGGAGCACCGACGGCGTGAACTGGAGCCCGGAAAGGACGAGCCGGAACGGCTCATTGACGCTGGCCACCGGGATCGAGTACTTCCCGTCGGAGAGTCGCGTCGCACCTGTCGGCCGATCGACGACTCCCGAAGCGGGCGAGCTCTCGCTCGCCGTGCCGGTCTCGTTCTTCGCCGAGACGGTCACGCGAAGGGTGTGCGCGACGTCGGCAGTCGACGCGCGGTAGATCTTCCCGGTCGCGCCGGCGATGTTGGCGCAGTTCGCGCCGTTCGCATCGCAGCGGCGCCACTGGTACGTGAAGGTCATCGGGTTCGTGCCCGACCATTCACCGTCCTTGGCGGCGAGCAGGGCGCCGTCCTGGGTGGTGCCGACGACCGCCGGGTTCTCCGTGTTCGCCGGGATCACCTGCGACTGCGCGTCGGCGAGGCCGACCACCGCCGCGAGCGCGGTGAGCGCGGACGCGATCCCAGCCACCAAAACGAGCTGGAGAGTTCTCAAGCTGGATTCCCCCTTGTCCTCGGTTTCGAGTACGCGTCAACCCTTCCCGTCGAAATCGAGGTCGATGCTCGAAAGTGGTAAGGATTCTCTGAACCCGATGAGGAGAGTCGGCATGAGAATTGAGAAGTCCGTAACAGCCGTCACATGGATCCCGTCGGAGGCGATCGAGGGCATGCCGAAGCTCCCGTTCGAGCTCGGGATCACGCACTACGACGCGCCGCCGCCGGATCGGCTCGCCCCGGGCGACCTGGAGCGGCTGCGGGACGAGGATCGCTTCCGCGAGGCGAACCAACTGCGCGCCTGGGTCGAGATCGACGACGGGAAGATCGTCGACGCCGGGTACTCGGGCGGGGCGGTGGTGGGCGCCACCAACGTCAAGGTCGGGCCCAAGACGATGTCCTTCCCCGGAGTCGCCTACCCGGTGATCCAGGCCGAGCCCGAGCTCGGGCCGGACTGGGCAAAGTTCGTCCAGAGCGCCGGCGGACGGATGGGCTTGCCGGCGCCGAGGCGGGTCAGCGGCAAGCCGTACTTCCAGATCGCGTCCGCCTCGGCGTGGACGACGCTCCAGCTGATCATCTACGCCGACGGCACGTCCAAGTACCGGCTGATCGGCGCGAGCCCGTTCCCGCGGCACTGGATCTACGACGACGAGGGCGTCCTGCAGGAGAAGAGCGGCGAGATCGACTTCGAGCGCTGGTGGCGCGAGGCTTTCGGGCCGAACACGCCCTGGGGCGGCGACGACTCGCCGGCGGTCATCTCCGCCGCGGAGACGGAGCTCGAGCGCGAGCTGTCGCGCCAGGTGATGCGGGAGGCAAAGGGGCTCGACCGCCGCGAGGTCGCCGAGGGCGAGACGCTCGTAAAGCAGGACACGGCGGGGTCCGAGCTCTACCTCGTCCTGGACGGGATGCTCGACGTCGAGGTCGACGGCGAGATCGTCGCCGAGGTGGGGCCCGGCGCGATTCTCGGCGTGCGCGCGACGATCGAAGGCGGGCTGCGCACGGCGACTCTACGGGCCGCCACGCGCTGCCGCGTCGTCGCGATCCCGCAGAGCGCGCTGGAGCAGGCCGAGATCGTCGCGATCGCATCCGGTCACCGCCGGGAGACCGGCTGACCGGTCGCGTCGCTCTCGTCACAGGCGCGAACTCGGGAATCGGGCTCGCGATCGCCGAACGGCTGGTCGGCGACGGGTACGCGCTGGGCTACGCGACGCGGAAGCAGGACGAGAAAGACAAGTCGGCGTACGACCGGCTCGCCGAGCGAGGGTCGGTGGAGTGGGTCGTGGGCGACCTCGCCGACCGTGAGGCGCCGCGGCGACTTGTGGAGGAGACGGTCGCGGCGTTCGGGCGACTCGACGTCCTCGTCAACAACGCCGGCCTCACGCTGAGGAAGCCCGCGCTCGAGCTGACCGCCGAGGACTTCGACTCGGTCTTCTCCGTCGACGTCCGAGGCGCGTTCCTCGCCTCGCAGGCGGCGGCGCGGGCGATGGTGGAGGGAGGGGTGATCGTCAACATCACGAGCGTTCACGAGCACGTTCCGCGGCCGGGATTCGCGCTCTACGCGCCTGCCAAGGCCGCGCTGGGGATGCTCACCCGGTCACTCGCGCTCGAGCTGGCGCCGAAGATCCGCGTCGTCGCCGTCGCGCCGGGCGTGATCGCGACGGAGCGGAACAAGGAAGACGCGGAGCGGCTGAGCCCGGAGGTCCCGCTCGGCCGCGCCGGCACGCCGGAGGAGGTCGCCGCCGCCGTCGCGTTTCTCGTCTCGGAGGAGGCCCGCTACGTCACCGGCGTGAGCTACCTCGTGGACGGCGGCATCGTCCAGCAGGTGTTCGAGGACTAGCCGCCCTTGGACCTCAAGCGGGCCTTCCTCCAGGTCCTGATTGCGTCGCTCGTCGCAACGGCGGCGCTCGCGATCGGCTTCCTGCTGCTCGCGGACTTCGACGACAGGACCTGGAAGGTGATCGGGACGACCGCGCTCCTCTCCGGGTTCAGCCTGCTCGGGCTGCCCGGTGCGGCGCTCCTCGACCAGGGCCGCGCGGTTGCGCTCGGGTGGGCGAATCTCGTGCTGGCAGGGATCGGCCTGGCCTGGTCGCTCTACCTGATCTGGTCGGAAGCGGACACGGGCTGGAAGCCGCTCGTCTTCGTGGTCGCCTTCTGCGGCGCTGCCGCCCAGGCCTCGGGGACGACGGCGCGGCTGCGGGACGACGACTCGCAGTCGGTGCACCTGCTCTACGTCGTCGGGATCGCCGGCGGCGTGATCCTCGCGTCGCTCGTCTCACTCGCCGCCTGGCAGGAGATCGACGGCGGCGGCTTCTACCGGATCGTCGGCGCCCTCGCCGTCGCCGAGCTGCTCGTGATCCTGCTCCAGCCGGTCCTCCGGCGCACCAGCGGGCAGGCGACAACCGGCCCGGGCGTGCCCGTGTTCGAGTTCAGCCTCACGCTCGCCGACGGGCGCGAGGTGCCGGGCGACCGGCCGTCCAAGGACTTCGCGACAGCGGTCGCGTCGGCGATCTCCGAGGTCGAGGGATCCGGCGGCGAGGTCGTCCGCGTGGAGCGGCGCTAGGAGGGTCTGGCGGGATACCGCTCGTCGCAGGGGTGCGATGGTCGTTCCGAGGCAAGGACGCAGGGAGCGCTCGTATCGAATGAGATACGGGCGCGACTGAGGACGCAGCCCTCGGGGCGTGCAGCGCGGCCCTGCGGCACAGGCTGTATTCCGCCAGACCCTCCTACGGAAGTTCGCCGACGGGGAACCACTCCCCGCCGCCGAGCCTCGGCCCGAGCCCGCCGCGGAAGATGTCCCGCAGCGAGTCGACGTGCTGGCTGCGGACGCGCCGGATCAGCGTCAGCTGGCGCTTCCGAGCGGCGGAGGCCAGCGTCTGGAACTCGGAGTACGACGGCTTCCGCCTTCCGCCCGCGGAGACGAGGCCCGACTGCCAGCCCGTCGCGCGCGCCTCGTCCCGCGCGAGGAACCAGAGCAGCATCTGGATCCGCGGGTTGCGGCGCGCGATCCCGTACGCCTCGCGCATGTAGCGCGCCTGCTTCTGCCAGGAGACGCCGAAGACGCGGTCGGGCGGACTCGTCTCGTAGCCGTATTCCGTGAGCCAGATCGGCGTGGGGCCGTAGAGCCGGGTCACCTCGGCGATCAGCTTGGAGATGTTCCCGAGCGTGATCGCCCGCGGGTTCCGTGGCTTCGCGCCGGGCGCGAACTTGGGGTCACCGGAGTAGGGGTGGTGCGCGTAGGCGTCCATGTCTCGGAGGCCCGCGTCTTTCATCACACGGAGGAAGCCGATCGGGGCGACGGACGGGCGTTTCGTACCCGGCGCGTTGTTCCCGCGGGCGGTCGTCACGCCGCAGGCGACCTGCTCGCCGCGAAGGAGCGTCAGGTGGATGCCGTCGTAGATCGCGTTGCAGATCCGGGCGTAGTCGCGCGCGCTCTGGATCACCCACCGCCCGCCGATCTTCCGCCACTGCGGCTTCAGCCCGAGCGGGATGTTCGGCTCGTTCCACGCCGTCCACAGCGAGACTCGCGGGAGAATCACGCCGTCGGGCCGCCGGTAATTCCCGCTGTAGCGCATCGCGGCCGCGTAGGCGAACTCCCGTAGCCGCATGAAGTTCTGCGGCGCGACGTTCTGCTCGCGGCCGCCGTTCGCCCACCAGGGCGTTCCGAAGATCGTGAACATCACCTGCACGCCGCGCGCCTGCGCCGTCAGCGCGGCGCGGTCGTAGAGCCCCCACTCATACGCTTTGTCCTCGGGGTTCGTCCCGTGGTCAGGGCGCTCCCGCGCGACGCCGTACGTGCCGCCCCAGGCGAGCATGATCCGGACGACCTGGGGACGGAGGTTTCCGAGCGTGCGGCTGAACTGCCCCTGGTCGCCGAGCGCCTCCTGGGTGTCGACGAGGCCCAGCTGGAGCCACGGCGACGCCGCTGCCGGGGCCGCCAGAACACCCGCGACAACGATCGCGGCAATCGTCGCTAGGCGCATCACGTTTGAAGGTATCGGGTGCTTGTTAGGGCGACTTGAAACCGGGTAGAGCTCACGTAAACGATTGAAGGGGGTTCGATGGCCGAAGTCAAAGAATCGATCGAGGTCCAGGCGCCGATCTCGATCGTCTACAACCAGTGGACGCAGTTCGAGGAGTTCCCGAAGTTCATGGAGAACGTCGAGCGCGCTCAGCAGATCGACGACACCCACCTGAAGTGGGAGGCCGAGATCGGCGGCAGCCGCTCCGAGTGGATCGCGGAGATCACCGAGCAGGAGCCGGACCGCGGGATCGCCTGGCGCTCGCAGGACGGCAAGGGCGTGTCGGGCGAGGTTCGCTTCGAGCCGATCGGGCCGGAGCGGACGAAGATCGACGTCCTGATGACCTGGGAGCCGGAGGGCCTGGTGGAGTCGCTCGGCGCGAAGATCGGCGCCGACGAGGTCGGTGTGAAGCGCGACCTCGAGAACTTCAAGCGCCTGATCGAGGCGCGCGGCGTCGAGACCGGCGCCTGGCGCGGCGAGGTCGAGCAGGGTCAGAGGGCCGACTGATGGGCCTGACCGACATGCTCCAGGACAACGTCAAGCGCGAACAGGTCGAGGACTTCGTCAAGCGCTACGACCAGGGGAAGCCCGCTGACGGCATCTCCGACCAGGAGGCCCAGCAGCAGCACGACCAGGTCGCGGCTCAGCTCGACGACAAGGAGTACGAGCAGTCGGCGAAGGAGTCCTTCGAGCGCCTCGATCCGCAGGAGCGGCGCGAGGCGGGGCAGCAGCTGGGCGTCGGCGAGACCGACGACCCAGGTGAGCTCGCAAAGGCCACGGCGAAGGTGCACAAGGAGCAGCCCGACCTCCTGAACGACCTGATGTCGAACCCGGCCGTGAAGGGTGCGGTCGCGGGCATCGCCGCCTCGGCGGCAAAGCGCGTCCTCAAGCGCTAGTCGACGGAGACGGCGGGCGGGCCGCCGAGGCCCGTCCGCCGGTCCCGCTCCGCGATCCACGTCGCGAAGCGGCCGGCGGCGGTCCGGAGCCAAGCGGTGAGCTGGTCGTCGAAGGCGTCGATCTCGTCGCGGAGCTGGAAGAGGCGGAAGTCGAGCAGCCGCTCCGCGTCGCACGAGTGCAACGGGAGCGCGTCGCGCACGACCGACGCGCCGCACTCGGGGCACGGAATGTGAGTCGGCTGCGGGAGCGCCCCGAACACGATTACGTGGTTAGACGCACGCCGCCGCCGGAACGATCGCCCGCAACCGTCAAGCTTTCGTAAAGTTTGAGCCGGCGGGCCGAAGCCCGCCGGCTCAGTGGAGGTCAGACGCGAACGAGCTCGCGCTCGGGATCGGGCTCGGGCTCGGCCTCGAAGGCCTCGGGCTCGGCGACCTCGATCACCTGCGGTTCCTCGTCCTCGCGCCGCTCCTCATCGAGCAGAG
>DATLQK010000077.1:0-40736 GCA_035535195.1 Gaiellaceae bacterium
CGGTAGCTCCGCGGCAGGTCGGACGCCGTGACGCGCGAGATCGTCCCGACGAAGCGTGTCGGCGCGGGCGCCGCCGTCCCGACGAGCGAGCAAGCCGCCACGAGCCCGAGGAGCCCGAGCTTCACGGCGCGGAGCGTAGTCTCAGGCCGTGGACAAGCAGGCGGTGGTCCAGCGAATCCGCGAGCTCTGTCTCGCCCTTCCCGAGGCGTCGGAGCGGCTGAGCCACGGACACCCGACGTTCTTCGTCCGCGGCAAGCGCTCGTTCCTGACCGTGCTCGACAGCCACCACCACGACGGCCGTTTCGCGATCTGGTGCGCGGCGGAGGACGGCGTCCAGGAGATGCTGGTCGAGGCCGACCCCGAGCGGTTCTTCCGCCCGCCGTACGTCGGGCACCTGGGCTGGCTCGGCGTCCGCCTCGACCGCGGCCTTCACTGGGACGAGCTCGCCGGCATCGTCGAAGACGCCTACGCCGAGGTCGCCCCGCCGAAGCTTGTCGAGGCCGCTCTCCGCCGCGAGATCACGTAGCGCACGAGCCCTGCGGCGAGCAGCGTGGCCCCGGCGAGTGCGACCCACCGCCAGACGGCGCTGGACGGGTGGGGACGGAGGCCGTCCAGCGCCCGGTGTCGATCACGGCGAGCGTCGTCCCGTCGGCCGTCTTGACGCGCACGTCTTGCGAACCGACGGCGAGCCGGAGCGTCTGCAGATCCTTTCGCCCGCCGAGCCAGTCCAGGTCGATGCAGCGGGCGCTGCGCTTCGTCGTGTCGAGCGCGTGGACGAACGGGTGCTCGCTCCCGGCGTAGAGCGTGTACGCCCACCGCCCGCCCTCGCCGTAGGCGCGGGTCAGCGGGTCGCCGTTCATCTTCTCGCCAGGATCGCGCGGATCGACGATCGGGCGCGGGTCGAGCCGTGCGGCATGAGTGTCGAACGAGCGGACCTCGTACCTGAGCGGGTCGAGCGGCGAGGTGTAGTGGATGAGGTACATCCGGCGGCCGTCCGGAGAGCTCGCGTCGTAGCTGTAGTCGCCCCTGAGCCTGACGGTGCGGATGAGCTCGAGATCGCGGGCGCGGAGGAACGCGAAGCCCGTGTCGGCGCGCGGGAATGTCGTCCTGGGCGCGATCAGGACGAGGTTCGAGCTCGAGAGGCCGCCGGCCGAGCCGTCGTACGCAACCGCCGGAACGGTCCAGCTGCCCGGAATCACCCGGGACGCGACGACGCGGTTCCGCTCGAGCTTCGCGACGACGGTGTTCCGACCCGAGTGGAGCGTCACGAACCGCGCCTCTCCGAGCGAGACGCCGGTCCTGCCGACGTCGACGTTCTGGACCGGCAGTCCGTCCGCTCGAGCAACGCCGGGAACGAGCGCTGCGACCACGACGGCGGCGGCGAGTGTGATCCTCATCACACCTGGTACGGCCGTCTAGCGGCCGAAGGTCCCGCGGAGTAACCTCGATCAATCGGGTGAGCGAGACGGCGAGGCTCTATTGCCCTCGCCCAGGTGCCGCCCCGCCGCCCCCGACCAGGCGCTCGAGCGCCTGAGAGGAGGTGCGATGCAGAGAAGCCGCATGGTGCGGTCCGCCGTGGCGGCGGCCGTGCTCGTCGCCGTTGGCGCCGGGATCCGGCTCCGACGGCAGGGACGCAATCACCGGGGGCGTGAAGGGAGACGCAGCATGCTCGAGGCGAACAAAGCGATCGCGAGCAGGATCATCCAGCAGATCTTCAACGAAGGTCGGCTCGACGCCACCGAGGAGCTCGTGGCGGCGGGCTACGTCGGCCATGACAACGCGCGGCCGGCGCCGCTTATCGGCCAGAACGGCGTCAAGGAGTCCGCAGCGGGGTACCGGGCGGCATTCCCCGACCTGGCGATCTCGATCTCGGAGCAGATCGCCGAAGGCGACCGCGTGGTCACGCGCTGGGAGGCGCAGGGGACGCACGAAGGCGACTTCTTCGGCGTCTCGGCGACCGGGAAACAGGTCACGGTCACCGGCATCACCGTCGACCGGTACGCGGACGGCCAGCTGATCGAAGGCTGGACGAACTGGGACACACTGGGGCTGCTCCAGCAGTTAGGAGCCGTTCCCGCCCTCATTAGCGCCTAGAAAATCGCCTCAGCCGAGAAGGGGCCGCAACTGCGGCCCCTTTTTCGAGCGATGCAGCGGGAAGGCATATCTGCCGATAGCTGGAATGCGTTCTTTGAACACGAACATGTTCGGCTCGATGCCCCACCCCGCCCACTTGCCGTGCCCCAGCTGCGGCGCGTCGGTGGCGCGCGACTCCGTCGCCCACCATCACTGCGACGAAGAGCAGCGGGCGCGCTACGAGCGATTCCAGGCGCGGGTGGAGGTCGACCGGTTCGACGCCGAGCTGACCACGTGGCTCGCGAGCCCAGCCGGCCGCTTCGAGGTCTTCTACGCCGAACGCGAGCGGCGCGCGGCCTAGCGCCCGTCACCGCGGGTTGAATCCCGCACCTCCCACGCTTTAACCTCAGAGACCAACGGGGTCTCAGGAAGGCGGGGAACAGGGATGGCGCAGCCGGAACAGCAGGTCGAAGACCGCACGCCGGCGACGGCCGACTCGCCCATGATCCGCCTGGAGAGCGTGGTCAAGAGCTTCGGCGACCTGCGCGTCCTCGACGGGATCGATCTGGAGGTGGCGTTGGGCGACGTGCTCGTGGTGATCGGCCCGAGTGGGAGCGGGAAGAGCACGCTCCTGCGGTGCGTCAACCTGCTGGAGCCGATCGACTCCGGCCGGATCTACCTCGAGGGGCAGGAGATCACCGCGAAGGGCACGGACGTCTCGCAGATCCGCCAGCGGGTGGGGATCGTGTTCCAGCAGTTCAACCTCTTCCCCCACCTGAAGGCGATCGACAACGTCACCCTCGCGACGAGGCGCGTGAAGCACGTCAAGCGGGACCGAGCCGAGAAGCGGGCCCACGAGCTGCTCGCGCAGGTCGGCCTCGAGGAGAAGGCGCAGTCATACCCGCATCAGCTCTCGGGCGGCCAGCAGCAGCGCGTCGCGATCGCCCGGTCGCTGGCGATGAACCCACACGTGATGCTGTTCGACGAGGTCACCTCGGCGCTCGACCCGGAGCTCGTCGGCGAGGTGCTCGTGGTCATGCGGGACCTGGCTCGGACGGGCATGACGATGATGGTTGTCACCCACGAGATGCAGTTCGCCCGCGAGGTCGGCGACCGGCTCGTCTTCATGGACGAGGGCCGGATCGTGGAGGAGGGGAAGCCCCGCGACGTCCTCGACCACCCGAGCCAGGAGCGAACGCGGCGGTTCCTCCGCCGCACGACGCTGCTCACCTCGCTGGAGGAGTTGGAAACCGATGAAGGAGGAGCTGAATGAAGAGGTTGCTGTTCGCAGTCGCGCTGGTCGCGCTCGCCGGGGCGGTGACGGCGGCGCTCGGAGTCGCCGCACCCTGGGGTGGCGCGAGAGCCGACCGGGGAGCACGGGCCGGGGCGGCGACGAAGCTGCCGCCGCTGCCGGCGGAGGTGGCCCAACGCAAACGGTGGAAGATCGGCGTGAAGTGCGACTCCCCGCCGTTCGGCTACATCAATCGGCAGAACAAGGTCGCCGGCTTCGACGTGGACGTCGCGAAGCGGTTCGCCGAGCTCTCGTTCGGAAAGCGGACGCGGGTGAGCTTCACCTGCGTCACCACGCCGAGCCGGATCCCGGCGCTCCAGCGGAAAGACGTCGACATCATCATCTCGACGCTGACGTGGACGTCGGCGCGTGAGGAGATCATCGACTACTCGTATCCGTACTACAACGCGACGGGCCGGCTGCTGGTGCCGAACAACTCGTCGATCCGGCGCCTGACCGACCTCCGCGGCAAGAAGATCGCGACCACACGTGGTTCGATCTACGACCGCTACATCGGGAACTGCTTCGGGTCGGCGACGAAGGTCCTGACGGACTCGCCGGTGGGAGCGCTCGAGAACCTGCGCTCGGGCAGGGCGGACGTGTTCATGTACGACGACACGTTCCTGCTCGGGGTCGCCGCCAACGACCCGAACCTGAAGATGACGACGCACAAGTTCCTGGCCGTCCCGTACGGGATCGGGATCAGGAAGGGCGAGCCGGCGACGAAGCGCTGGGTCGATGCTGCGATTCGCCAGATGAAGCGGAAGGACGAGTTCTGGGCGATCCTCCGGCGGAACTCGCCGAGGCAGTTCTGGCGGTTCTTCCTGACGAACGTCCCGCGCCCGAAGACGAAGGAGGCCTACCCGCGGGGCCGTGTGCCGGAGAACGAGTGTCCTAGCTAGCCGGACCGAGTGGGAGCCGCGGCCGGCCGCGGCTCCCACGTTCCTCTGAATGACCGTTTTCGCCGCCTTCGACTGGCAGTACATCTGGGATCACCGGCAGGTCCTCGCCGAGGGTCTGAAGGTGACGCTCGAGCTCGCCGCGATCGGGATTGCGGGCTCGTTCGTGATCGGGCTCGTGCTCGGAGCCTGCCGCGCGTACCGGATTCCGGTGATCAGCCAGCTCGCGGGCGTCTACGTCGAGCTGATCCGGAACACGCCGATCCTCGTCCAGATCTTCCTGATCGCCTACGGGCTGCCGAGGCTGACGAAGACGCTCCAGTTCGACTTCTTCTTCGTCGCCTGCCTCGCCCTGATCATCTGGGGCGGCGCCTTCAACACTGAGAACTTCCGTGCCGGCTTCGAGGCGGTCCCGAAGCGCTACCGGGAGGCGGCGTTCGCGCTCGGGTTCAGCCGGATCCAGACCTTCCTGAACATCTCGCTGCCGATCGGCGGCCGCATCGCACTGCCGTCGTCGCTCAACACCTACGTCTCCGTGTTCAAGAACACGGCGCTGATGACGGCAATCAGCGTCGAGGAGCTCACGAACGTCGCGAAGCAGTCGATCGACCTCGACTTCAGAACCTGGGAGATGATCCTCGTCCTGGCGGTCACCTACCTGACGCTCGTCTGGCTGCTGTCGATCCTGATCCGCCTGCTCGAGCGACGACTCGCGCTCCCGGAGGCCGCGTGACAAACCGGCTGCCGGAGTGGGCCCAGCCCGTCGTCGACTACATCATCCATGTCGGGCTCAAGAACACGCTGATCATCGCGTCGACCTCGGTCGTGCTCAGCGTGGTGATCGGGGTCGTCCTCGGGACGCTGCTCACGCTTGACGCACGCCTCGTGCGCTCGGCGGTGCGCCTCTACATCGAGATCTGGCGCGGACTCCCGATCATCGTCACGATCTTCCTCCTCTACTTCGCCCTGCCCACGGTCTCCGACGAGCTCCATTTCCCGGCGCTCGACCTCGACCCGATGCGCGCCGCGATCCTCGGGCTCGCGCTCTGGGGGAGCGCGCAGATCGCGGAGGCGACGCGCGGGGCGGTTCAGTCGATCCCCCGCGAGCAGCACGAGGCCGCCGCCGCGCTCGGGTTCGGCTGGGTCGGGCGCCACACCTACGTGATCCTCCCGCAGGCATTCCGCCGGTTGCTGCCGCCGCTCGTCGGACTCTGCGTCGGCGTGATCCAGAACAGCACGCTGGCGTCGATCATCGGCGTGCCGGAGGTGCTCGAGACGGCGCAGCGGTCGGCGAACCGGCTCGCCGTCCCCACCGTCGACCCGGCCACCCTGTCGATCGAGGGCGGCGACTCGCACGCGCTCGAGATCTACCTCTTCGTCTTCTTCCTGTTCTTCGTGATCTCGTTCCCGCTGACCCGGCTCGCCGCATACCTCGAGCGGCGGCTCCACTAGCGGCGGAAGGCCAGGAGCGGTTCCTGCGTTGAAGTGGGCGTGCGCGACTTGATCGTGATCGACGCGCCCTCCAACCTCGGCCTGCGGCCGCCGCGGGAGGGGGTCGCGCCCGGCGTGTACAAGCTCGCCGGCGCTCTTCGGGACTGCGAGCTCGTCGGACGCCTGGGCGCGGAGGACGGCGGCGTCGTGACGCCGCCGAGGTACGAGCCGACTGGACGGGGGAGGGAGCCCGCGGTCGCCGACTACTCGCTGCGGCTGGCGACTCGCGTCGAGGATGCGCTCGACCGCGGCCTCTTTCCGATCGTGCTCGGCGGGGACTGCTCGATCCTGCTCGGGAACGCGCTTGCCCTCCGGCGTCGAGGGCGCTACGGGCTCGTCTACATCGACGCCCACAGCGACTTCCGGCACCCGCGGAACTCGCGCCGGGTCGGCGCGGTCGCGGGGGAGGATCTCGCGCTCGTCACCGGCCGCGGCGACGCCCTCGCCGACCTCGGGGGCCTGCGCCCGCTGATCCGGGACGACGACGTCGTCACGATCGGGATCCGCGAGGAGGATCCCTACCTGGGGGAGCTGCGCGACGCCGGCATGAAGATCGCCGACGGCGCGGCCTGGCCCGACCGGCGCTACTGGGTGCACTTCGACGTCGACGCGCTCGACGCGTCGCTGATGCCCGCGGTCGACAGCCCGGAGCCCGACGGGCTGGACTGGGCGACCGCCGAGCGGATCCTCCACGAGGTGCTCTGGAGTGGGGGTGCGGTCGGGCTCGAGGTGACGATCTTCGACCCGGACCTCGACCCGACGGGGGAGCTCGCGGACCGCCTCGGCGACCTGCTCGTCCGGGCGATCGCCGGCGAGCCACAGCCGGAGCTCCCGCTGCAGGGCGGCTGTCTCTGCGGCGGCGTCCGGTTCGAGCTGTCGGCGCCGTTCCGCCGCGCGAACCACTGCCACTGCTCGTACTGCCGCCGCCACTCGGGCACGTTCGGCCTCTCACAGGGCCGGGTGCCGCGTGAGGGGTTCAGGTTCCTCCGCGGCGAGGAGCTCGTCCGCCACTACCGGCCCGAGGAGGGTGAGTCCGTCAAGGCGTTCTGCTCGGTCTGCGGCTCGAGCCTCTTCGGCGGCGCCTGGCCCGAGGGGCCGGAGGTGTCGGTGCGGCTGGGCGCGCTCGACGGCGACCCAGGGATCCGGCCGCAGTACCACTCGTGGGTCGGCTCGAGGGCGGCGTGGGACATTCTGCCGCCGGACGGCCTGCCGCGGTTCCCGGAGCGCCCTCCGACGAGCTAACCCGCTGGAGCTCCTGCCTGCGCCGCCTCCTGAACCGGCACGTCCCGGTTCCGGAGGACGACCAGCGTGACGATCACCCCCGTCAACATGAAGGCGGCCGGCACCCAGAAGGCCCAGTTGAAGCCACCGGTGAGCGCGACGGGGAGTGGGTCGCCTTCCTTCACGAGCGTTTCCGTGTGGGTGTTCGCGATCGTCGACATGATCGCGACGCCGAGGGCGCCGCCGATCTGTTGCGAGGTGTTCAGCAGCCCAGACGAGATGCCGGTGATCTCGTCCTCCACCACGGTCAGCGCGGACAGTGAGAGTGGGATGAACACGAATGCCAGGCCGAAACCACTCGCGAAGTAGGGGATGAAGAGGTTCGTCCAGTAATGCCCGTCCGGCGGGAGCTGCGTGTACCAGAGGTAGGCGAACGCGAGCAGCGCGCAGCCGGTCGCCATCACCGGTTTCACTCCGAGCCGCGTCACGAGCCCTTGCGAGATCGCGGCCGCCGGGATGGTCGTCCCCGCCGTGGCGAGGAAGGCCACGCCTGCCTGAAGCGGCGAGTAACCGAGCACCTTCTGCATGTAGAGCGTGAGCAGGAAGAACCCGCCGAAGAGCGCGCCGCCGAGGAGGAGGCCGACGGCGTTCGCCACCGCGACGGGACGCCGTCGGAAAATCCAGAGCGGAACGAGCGGCGCGTCGGTCCGGAGCTCGCGCCAGAGGAAAACCGCCAGCAGCACGATCGCGAGGAGCGTGAAGCCGATCGTGTGCGCGGACGTCCAGCCCTTGTCCGGTGCCTTCGACATCGCGTAGACGAAGGAGACGAGGCCTGAGGTCGCGAGGATCGCGGCCAGCGGGTCGACGCGGCGGTCGGCGGTTTCGACGCGGCTCTCGGCGATCAGCCACGGAGCGAGGGCGAAGATCGCGATCCCGACCGGGACATTGACAATGAAGATCCACTGCCAGCCGAGGTATTCGACGAGCACGCCGCCGAGGAGCACGCCCGCCGCGGCGCCGCTGCCGGCGACGCCGCCCCAGATCCCGAACGCCTTGTTTCGCTCTGCGCCACCATGCCGGAACGCCGTGCTGATGATGGCCAGCGTTGCGGGGGAGACGATCGCGCCGCCGAACCCCTGGACGGCGCGGAACAGGATCAGCGCGCTGCCGCTCGATGACAGCGCGCAGGCGAGGGAGCCGAGGGTGAAGATCGCCATGCCGGTCATGAAGACCCGCCTGCGGCCGAAGAGGTCGGCGGCGCGGCCGCCGAGGAGGAGGAAGCCGCCGAACGCGAGTGAGTACGCCGTGACGATCCACTGGAGCGTCTCGTTCGAGATCTTCAGGTCGGTCTGGATCGACGGCAGCGCCACGTTCACGATCGCGACGTCCAGCACGACCATGAAGAACGCGACGCAGACCAGCGCGAGCGCGTGCCAGCGTCGCGGGTCGGGAGTGATTCCGGCGGCTTCCAAGAGCGCTCCTTCCGGCGGGGGGTTCCGCCCAACGCTAGCGGCTTCCGCTGCTCGTACTCTTCGGCACAGTGGTGCGCCGCTGGCCGCTTTGGATCGACCTCGCCCTGAAGGCGCTCCTGATCGGATTGCTGCTCCTCGCCGTGCTCCGCGCGACGTCCTCGGCAACGCCCTCGATCTCTACGACTCGATCGACTGGTGGGACGACGCGAACCATTTCGTCAACTGGGCGCTCCTGACCGCCGCCTTCGGCCAGCTCCTCGTTCGCCTCGGCGTCGGCCGTCTCGTCCTCGCGGGGCTCGCGATCGGCTTCGGCGCCGTGACCGCGATCCTCTGGGAGCTCGCCGAGTACTTCACTTTCATCCGCAACTCGTCGGAGCTCGATACCGCCTACACGGACACACTCGGTGACCTCACGCTCGGCTTGAGCGGCTCTTGTGTCGCCGCCGCTCTGACCGCGGCCCTGATGCCGCGACGCAGATCCCCCGACTGAGGGAGACCGGAGAGAGAAATCGACCTCACTTTCCGATCAGGAGGAATGTGAGCCTGCGGACCTCACCCACTCTGCTTGCGGCGCTTGCGCTCGTTGCGCTTGTACTGCCCGCGCCCGCCCTCGCACAAGGCACCGCGAAGCCCGTCTCCGTGCGGGTGACGATGTCCGAGCGCGCCTGCTCGGCGCTGCCGAAGCGACCCCGCGCCGGCGCCGCGATCTTCAAGGTGCGAAACGCCGGGAAGCGCGCCCGCTCGTTCTCGATCGCCGGCCGCCGCAGCCGATTCGTTAAACCGCGGAGAACCGCGACGCTGCGCGCTTCCCTCGGGAAGGGCCGGATCTACCGCTTCACCTGCACCGCGAAGGGGAAGCCGCGGAGCGTCCGCTCCGGCACGCTCCGCGTCGCCGGCAAGGCGAGCCCGACTCGGCCGTCCCGGCCGCAGCCCCCGCCGCCGGCACCACAGCCCCAGCCTCCGGCGCCGCCTCCGCCACCGCCGCCACCCCCGGCTCCTCCGCCGCCGAACATCCACCGGATCGGCGTCCGGCCTGCGGGAGGCTCCGGCGAGCTCTACCACCTCCCGAGCGGGACGACCTTCGTCGCGCGCGGCGCCAACTACGCGCGCTTCGGCGTGCCCGCCGGCGAGTCGACGACGCAGGACGTCACCTTCAACGTCGGCACGTACGACGCCGCAGCGGCCGACCAGACGCTCGTCGGGCTCGCGAGCGGCGGCTACAACGCCGTCAGGGTCTTCCTCAACGGCGGCTGTGCGACCGGCTGTCTCGGGGATCCGTCCACCGCCGACGACCTCTCCGGTGCCTACGTCGCCAACGTGGTCGACTTTCTCGGCAAGGCCAGGGCGAAGGGGATCCAGGTGATCGTCGTCGCGGACGGCGTCCCGGTCGGGACGTCCTACGCCGCCACAGTCGCCGCAGCCTGCTGCGCGCAGTTCGCGGGCGAGAACCTCGACTTCCTCACCGCCGGCGGCGTCACCGGGAACGCGGACTTCTGGCGGGCGCTCGCGCTCCGGCTGACGGCCCAGGCGCAGCTCCGCGAGACGATCCTCTCCTACGAGCTCCGGCGCCGTTCGACCTTCAGGACCGACCAGGCGCCGCTGTCGCTCGCCTCCGGAACGGTCACCGCGGCGAACGGGCAGGCCTACGACCTCGCCGTCCCAGCCCGGCGACAGGCGCTGATGGACGAAAGCCTCGCCTACTGGGCGGATCAGGTCCGGGCCGCTGTGAAGGGCGTCGACTCGACGGCGCTCGTCTCGCTCGGGTTCGACCTGCCGTCGTCGCCGCGCGTCTCTCGCCTTCGCCACGTCCTCGACAATGGGGCCGTCGACTTCGTCAGCCTCCAGGCGTACCCCGGCCTCGGGCTGACACTCGCCGACCAGGTGGCCGCGTACGAGCTTCCGGCCGTCACGTCGAAGCCAGTGCTGATGGCGGAGGCCGGCGCCCCGACGGCGGCCTACCCACCGCTCTACGCGGCGGCCGAGGCGCTCCAGACCTGGCAGGCGCAGTCCTGTCCCGCCGGCTTCGACGGCTGGCTCCTCTGGACGTGGGATTCGACGGGCCAGCTTCCGGGTGAGCCGGCCGTCTGGAACGGCGCCGCAGGTGGCGGGCTCCTCCAGCGCGCGCTCGCGCCCAGCCTCCGCCCGAACCCGTGCTCGTCTCCGAACGTCGCGCTCGGGAAGCCGACAACGGCCTCCTCGTCCGGGGTCGGAACGCCTGCTGCGGACGCCGTCGACGGCCTCGTCGGAACCCTCTGGAACGCGGGTGGCCCTCCCGGTGGCTGGATCGAGCTCGACCTGGGCGCGCCGTACGACGTCGCGATGCTCCGCCTCGTGGTCGCCCAGACGCCGGCCGGCCTCACCGAACACACGATCGAGGGCAAGCCGACGCTCGGCGACCCGTACGTCGAGCTTCAGCACGTCTTCCAGTCGACGAGCGACGGCCAGCTGCTCGAGTTCACGCCGGCGTCCCCCTGGGGTAGCGTGCGGTACCTGCGGGTCCGGACGATCTGGGGCCCGTCGTGGCCCGCGTGGCGCGAGATCGAGGTCTTTCCATCCTTCTAGCCGCGGAATAGACTCCCGCCCTGGGGTCTGCTCTTTCTCGCTACAGGAGGTCTCTCGTGAAGCCCGCACTCTGGACGACGATTGCGGCGCTCGTGGCCGCGACGACGGTCGCTGCGCCTGCGTCGGCGGCGACGCCGACCCAGCGGAAGCTCAACGCGCAGGTGAAGACGCTGCAGAGGCAGGTGAAGACGATGCAGAAGCAGGTGAAGACGCTTCAGCGCCAGATGAAGGACGTGCAGGGAGTCGCGACCGCCGGCCTCGTCTACTCCGCCTGCCTGACCTCGGCGACCGCCGACGCGTTCCAGGGAACCTGGGAGACGATCGACCGTGCCGGCGCAAAGCTGACGACGCCCTTCGACCAGTACGCGGTCCAGACGCCCGTCGCGGATCCACTCAACTCGTGCCAGCGGCTCGAGATCCAGCGCCAGCCGAACGCCGTCCCGCCGACGACCGACGTCTTCGCCGGCCTGCTGAATCTCTTCCGCTAGCGGGCTCCGGGGGCCAAAATACGATGAGCCCATGCGGGGGATGAGGCTCACAGTGTCCACGCGGTTCGGCCGGCGCGACCGAGCGCGGTCCGAAGCCGCGGTGGAGTCCGAGTCGCGGATCCTCAAGCTCGAGCCGATCACCGAGACCGCGCTGTCATACCTGGCGCTCGACGTGCTGCTCGAGGAGCTCCTCGACCGGATCCGCGGGATCCTCGAAGTCGAGACCGCCTCGATCCTCCTGCTCGAGGGCGACGTCCTCGTCCCGACGGCGAGCAAGGGCTTCGAGGAGGAGGTCGGCGTCGGGATCGAGATCCCGATGGGCCAGGGCTTCGCGGGCCGGGTGGGGGCCACGAGGCAGCCGTTCCTGCTCGAGGATTTCGAGACGATCCAGGTGGTGAACCCACTCCTTCGGGAGAAGGGCCTCCGCTCGCTCCTCGGCGTCCCACTACTCCATCGTGGGACGCTGATCGGCGTCTTCCACATCGGGACGATCAAGCGCCGCCGGTTCACCCCCGACGACGTCGTCACGGTGCAGCTCGTCGCCGACCGCGTCGCGATGGCGATCGAGCAGTCGCGTCTCTACGAGGTCGAGCGGGAGGCGCGCGGCGAGGCCGAGGCCGCGCAACGGCGGCTGGCGTTCCTCTCGGAGGCGAGCCGCGTGCTCGCGTCCTCACTCGACTACAAGACCACGCTGGAGCGGATGACCGACCTCGCAGTCCCTGACGTCGCGGACGAGGTGATCGTGGACGTCCTTGACGCCGACGGCACCCTCGAGCGAGTCGCGGTCGCGCACGTCGACCCGCAGAAGGCTGGGACGATTCGCTCCCTCGCCGGCCGGTTCCCTCCGTCGGGGGAAGACGACTTCGGCCCTGCCGCCGTGATCAAGACCGGCAAGCCGCAGCTCGCCGCGTCGGTGTCGGACGAGCTGCTCGCCCGGGCGGCCCAGGACGACGAGCATCTCGACGCGATCCGCTCGCTCGGGCTGCGGTCGTTCATGATCGTGCCGCTGGCCTCGCGCGACCGGATCTTCGGCGCGATGACGTTCATCGTCTCCGAGACGGACCGCGAGTACGGCGCCGAGGATCTCGTCTTCGCGCAGGAGCTCGGACGCCGGGCGGCAGCGGCGATCGACAACTCGCGGCTCTTCGCCGAGGCGGAGGAGCGCGGGCGCGCCGTGCTCGTGCTCGACCACGTCGGTGAGGGCGTCTGCCTGGTCGACCGGAACGGGATCGTCCGGCTCTGGAACCCCGCGGCGGAGGCGATCACCGGGATCAGGGCCGGGGCGATCCTCGGCCGCCCTCCCGCCGATGCGATCCCCGGCTGGACCCGCATCGAAGAGAGCGTCCCCGTCAGCGACTTCCCGGCGCCGTCGCACCACCTGCCGGAGACGCTGCCCCTCGACGTCGGCCACCGCGAGGCGTGGCTGCTGATCTCCGGCGTCCGGTTCCCCGGCGGCACGGTCTTCGCCTTCCACGACGTCACGGAAGAGCGCAGCCTCCGGCAGCTCCAGACGGAGTTCGTCGCGACGGTGTCCCACGAGCTTCGGACGCCGCTGGCCGCTGTCTACGGCGCCGCCATAACCCTCCGCCACCATCGGGAGGCGCTCTCGGACGCGGACCGGGACCGGCTCTTCTCGATCGTCTACGACGAGGCCGACCGGCTCAGCCGCATCGTCGACGATGTCCTCTTGGCGAGCCGCCTCGACGCAGGGCGGGTCGACTTCGCGATCGGCAGGTTGGAGCCGGAGCTGGTCGCCAGCTCGGTCGTCAACGCCGCGCGGACGCACGCACCGCCGGACATCAGCTTCGAGCTCAAGACTTCGACGGGCGTACGACCGGTCGCCGCCGACGCGGAGAAGGTGCGGCAGGTGCTCGGAAACCTCGTCGACAACGCCGTCAAGTACTCGCCCGACGGAGGCCGGGTCGGCCTCCGGATCGAGTCGAACGGGACAATGGTCCGCTTCGTCGTCACCGACGAGGGCATCGGCATCCCCGCCTCCGAGCAGGGGCGGATCTTCGAGAAGTTCTACCGCCTCGACCCGAATCAGACCCGCGGCGTGGGCGGCACGGGCCTCGGCCTCTACATCTGCCGCGAGCTCGTGCGCCGTATGAACGGCCGGATCTGGCTGGACTCGGAGGAGGGTGAGGGCTCGACGTTCTACGTCGAGCTGCCGGTAGCCGACGAGCTGGCGAGCGCCGAGGTGCTCGCGCACATCCGGGCCTGACGACTCTCAGACGTGCCGGCGGGGCACGATGCCGAGCTCCTCCACCATCGTGAAGAACGCCTTGGCGTAGGGCGACGCGCGCGTCTGCTCCCGCACGGCGCGCCAGTCGATCTGCTCCCTGAGCGCCCGCGCGAACTCGAGCGGCCGCTCGTAGTCAAGGTGGTGCTCGTCCAGCGCCTTCAGCCGCGAGACCATCACGTCGTCGACCGACATGACATTCATCGGGACGGCATACACCTCGAGGCGCTCCGCCCGCTCGAAGAGGCTGTCGTCGACGGGCTCGCCGTTCTGCCGGAAGATCACGTCGATCAGCACCCCGTCGTCCCAGGCCTTGTAGAGCCAGCCCTCGGGGGGCCGCTCCGTCCGCATACCCTCCCGCTCGAGCACGTCGAGCGCTCGCTCCGCATCGGCCGGACGGACCATCAGGTCGAGGTCGTTGGTTGTTGCCGGGCCGCCTCGCGCCCAGACCGCGAGCCCCCCGCCGAGCATGTAGGCGATGTCGGCGTCGTTGAGCGCACCGGCAGAGCGCTTCAGGGTCTCCTTGATCTTGCCGAAGGGCTGCTCGGTCACGGCTGTGGCATACCCTCCGGCCGCTTCGGGCAATCAAGAGGTGATGGCGATCACCATCGCCGCCGCGGGCGACATCCATTGCGCGGAGGAGGAGCGGAGCCGCCTCCAGGAGGCGTTCGCCGAGGCCGACGGGCGCGCCGACGTGATCCTGCTGGCGGGCGATCTGACCACCTACGGCGAGCCGGAGCAGGCGGCCGTGCTTGCCGACGTCACGCGCGAGATCGAGACACCGGTGATCGCCGTGCTCGGCAACCACGACTGGCACGCGAACAAGCACGAGGCGCTGGTCGAGGCGCTGCGGGACGGGGGCATCCACCTGCTCGAGCGCTCGTCGCACGTCTGCAGCCTCGGCGGGGTCGACGTCGCGATCGTCGGGACGAAGGGGTTCGTCGGCGGGTTCTCCGACTCGCTCTTGCCCGACTTCGGCGAGCCGCTGCTCCGCCGCCTCTACGCCGAGACGAGCGCCGAGATTGCCGCGATCGACCGCGGCCTCCGCTCGGTGCAGGATGCCGACCTGCGGATCGTCCTCCTGCACTACGCGCCGACGACGACGACGATCCAGGGAGAGCGCGAGTCGATCTGGCCGTTCCTCGGCAGTGAGCGACTGGCGGCGCCGATCGCCCAGCACCGGCCGCACGCCGTCTTCCACGGGCACGGCCACAACGGCACCTTCGGCGGCTCGATCGGGGAGGTCCCGGTCTTCAACGTGGGGGCCGCCGTGCCGGTGAAGGACTTCTGGCTGTTCGAGTTCGACGCGGAGACGGGGCTCGTGAGGGCGCCGGAAGCGGCGGCTCGCTAGGTACCGACGACCTGGACGAGCCAGCGCCGGTCGCGCTCTCGGTCCAGCTCGAGGAAGAGCACACGCTGCCAGGTGCCGAGGCAGAGCTGCCCGTCTCGGACGGGAATCGCCTCGCCGGCGCTCCCGAGCAGCATCGACATGCAGTGCGAGTGCCCGTTCCCGACCACCATGTCTTCCTCGCAGATGTTCTCGGTGCGGCGGTCCCAGTCGTCGTGCGCGTAGTACCGGTCGCTCGGGACGAGCCGGCGGATCAGCCCGGCGAAGTCGGACAGGAAACCGGCCTCGAACTCGTTCACGCGCACGCAGCACGTCGTGTGCGGCGAGTAGACGCAGACGATGCCGTTCTGGACCCCGCTCTCGCAGACCGCCTCGGCTACCTCATCCGTGATGTCCGTGACGGCAAGCCCACCCTCGGTTCGGATGTGCTTCTCCCCCTGGAACACCTTCACGCGGGCCATCCTATCCACGTCAGCATGAGAGCTTCCTGACCGCCGTTACGCTTCCTTCACGGGCCCGTAGCTCAGCTGGTTAGAGCAGCCGACTCATAATCGGTTGGTCCCTGGTTCGAGTCCAGGCGGGCCCATTCCGCGCCCAATGGTTGCGGCGCAACCGCATGGCCATGCGGTACGTGTGTGCTGCACAGTGCTTCACTGGCGGCTGGGTCGGGTCGCAGGAAGCGTCCTACACGTTCGACGCCGCCCGGCCCATCTAGCACATGTCGCAGCAGCCTTCGCCGCGCCAACTTTCGCGCCCTTCCTTGACGGCTACAGCGGCGATGACGAGTGCGGCGGCGGGATCTGCCCACCACCATCCCGCCAAGGCGTTCGCCAGCAGACCGACAAGCAGCGCGGCTGACAGGTAGGCGCAGACCATGTTCTGTGCGCCCTCCTTGACGGTCGCGGACGAGCCGAGCTTGCTACCGACACGGCGTTTGGCGAGTGCAAGGAGCGGCATCGTCGGGGCGGTCACGGCGGCGAGGCCGATTCCGACCCAGCTCGCCTCGGGGTGATCACCTTGAACGAGGGTGCGGATCGCCTCGACCCCCACGTAGGCGGCGAGCACGAAGAAGCTCGCCGCGATCAGCTGCTGCGCCCGGCGCTCAGCCGTGTCGGAGTGGAGACGGCGACCCGTGAACAGCCAGATCACGACGAAGCCTGCGACGGACTCGATCAGGCTGTCAGCCCCGAAGCCGATCAGCGCGATGGAACCGGCCGCGATCCCGGCCCCAACGGCGATTGCGAACTCAATGAAGTGCCACGCGATCCCTCCCCACGCAAGTGTTCGTGCTCGACGCTGAAAGCGGGCGCGTTCTTCCGGCTGAAGTGCAGTTGGTGTGCGGAGCGGGGTGATTTCGACAAGCTGCTGGGTCACATCGACAGCGTAATGAGGATGCGCCCTCGGACGATGCGTGGGGGAGCGCCGTCCCTTTCGTCTCGCAGCGCCTTACGAGAACTGCCGAACTTCAACGGCGCCCCAGTGCTCGAGCACATGACCCTTCGATTTCCAGGGCCGTTCGAGATCAGGGCCCATTGCGGCTACGGCGATCGACCTAGTCGAGAGGTCGTAGCGCCGACTCCATTAGCCGCGACGTGCGCACCTGCCGCGCCCGGTCCTCCAGTTCGGTCAGGAGCCCGTCCAGCTCGGCAAGGTGCTCGCGGAAGTCGTGGACCCGGCGAAAGGCCGGGCCGATCGCGCCGAATGGGCTGGCCGGATCGGAATCGAGCTCGGCGAGATGCTGCTCGAGACGTTGGAGCTCGGCGCCGAGGATGCGCGACATGCCTCGTCCCTCCTCGGAGAGCTTCCGAAGCTCGGCCTCGGTGACGAGCCGCTCGGGATCGTCGAGCACTACCCGAACCCGCTGCTTCAGGGTGTCGTCGAGCTCGAGCCACGCATCACGCATCAGGGGGCGGAGACTAACCGGGCGGCTCGGCGAAGGCGATCGCGTTCCCGTCCGGATCGGGGACCTTCACGTGGCGGACGCCGTTCGAATAGGTTTCGATCGGCTCGTGCTCGATGGCCTCGGCGGCGAGACGCTCGCGGAGCGCGTCGAGCCCGGCGACGGCGAGGGTGATCCGGCCCGCGCCTGCCTGCGCCACGTTCGGCTCGATGAAGAGCCAGGCGTGCTCGTCGATCTCCCAGCACCTCTTCCCCCACGCGATTGTCGGGCGGTCGGCCGAGGAGGCGCGTGTACCAGTCGACGCTGGCCTCGAGATCGGAGACGGGAACACCGGCAAAGAGGTCGGTGATGGCGCTCATGCGGCGGCGGTATACCGGGGACTATCTCACGCTCGTCGCTACCCTCGGTGCATGCGCAGCATGCTCGCGACGGCGGTCCTCGCGGCGCTCCTCCTCGCCGCTTGCGGCGGCTCGGACGACTCGGAGAGAGCTTCGCAGGTCGAGGCGTCGGTGAAGACCCAGCTGGCGAAGGGCGGTGGGGGCGGGGTCGTCGATCTAGGGAACGACCCGCCGAAGCTCGTCACCTGCCGGAAGAGCGGCGGCCGCTGGCGCTGCACGGTCACGACGGCGAAGGGCCGGAGCATGCTCTGCCTGGTCGACGAGGAGCAGTCGGGCCGGAAGGTGCCGCCGACGCCGATCTGCGGGCCGATGGACAACTAAGCGGCCCAGGCGCGGCCGGCGGCGAGCCGTTCCGGCGCCGTCGGGTGGCTCGCGAAGAAGAGGTAGATCGCCCTCGGCGGGTCGAGGTCGCCGAGGTTCTCGAGCGCGAGCAGGTGGTGCGTCCTCTCATAGGCCTCGGGATCGCGGGTGAGGTCGAGCGAGAACCGGTCGCAGTCGCGCTCCCAACGGCGGGAGACCGCGTTCGCGAGCGGCTGGACGGCGAGCTCGAGCACGGAGCCGAGGAAGAGCACGAACGGGATCACGCGCGGGTCGCCGGGCCCGGACGCTCCGATCGCGTCGAGCAGCGAGTTCCACTGCAGCAGCGCCCAGAGGATCACGACGAAGGCCGCGACGAGCGCCATCGAGATCACCGTCCAGCGGGCGACGTGGCGGAAGCGGCGGTGGCCGAGCTCATGCGCGACGACGAGCCGGATCTCGCCCGGCTCGCCGCGCGCGAGCAGGGTGTCCCAGATCACGACCCGCCGGGTCCTACCGAGACCGGAGACGTAGGCGTTGTGCTTCGTCGTGCGCCGGCTCGCGTCGGCCACGAGAACGTCGCGCACCGGCACTCCGGCGCGGTCGGCGAGCGCGCGGAGGTCGGCCGCGAGCTCCTCGTCGGGGAGGGGGTCGAAGCGGTTGAAGACCGGCTCGAGCAGCACCGGCGCCACGAACCCGACGAGGAGCACGAGGAGCGCCGCGCCGGCCGCAGCGACGGCCGGCCACCAACCCGGGAAGACGTGCACCGTCGCGATCAGGAGCAGGAGCGGGACCGCCGTCAGCACGACCGACACCCCGAGCCCCTTGAGCCGGTCGACGAACCACGCCGAGCGCGTCTGGCTCGAGAAGCCCCAGCGGTGCTCGTGGAGGTAGCCGCGCCAGTAGGCGAGCGGCAGCTGCACGAGCCAGGTGGCGAGCACGACGAGCGCCGCGAACGCGAACGCGGCCGACCACCAGGGCCAGTCCTCCACCGGCGAGTAGAGCGCGGCGCCGAGCGCAGAGAAGGTCAGCAGGCCGAGCGTGAGGAGCCCCACGGCGATCCCGAGCAGCCGAATCGCGTAGACCGGGCGGTGGTAGCGGCGCGACCGTTCCACCTGCTCCTGGGCGAAAACCTCCTGCCCGGCACTTAACGTAGTCTCCATCAAACCCCTTCTTTCTCCCGTCTAACGTATGACAATGGCATCCGGCGACGGCCTCGTCGGGCTCCCTTCGGGCGAGGCGACCAAGGAGCTCACTCTCCAGTGGCGGCGCTTGATCCGGACGGCGACAGCGGTTGCGGTCCTGACAAGTCCGGTCGTCTTCATCTGGATCAAGGACCAGGTCGGCGTCTCGTGGGGCTGGGCGCTTTTCTGGACGTTCATCGCGGTGATCGCATTTCGCGGCTTCATCGACATCGTCCTGCGTCGCTTCATCCCCTGGCCGAGCCTCTTCGGCTCGGACGAGGCGCAGGCTCGCGAGGAGGACGTCGTCAACCGGCGCCGCGCGTGGTACTGGAGCAAGTGGTTCCGGCGCCTGTACTGGGTGGCCGGCGCGATCACCGTCATCTGGCTCATCCGCGTGCTGTTCTCGTCGAGCAGCGACAACAGCTGGATGGGGACGGCCACCTGGATGTGGGACGGCATCTCCTCGGCGCTCACGAACCCGGCCACGCTCGGGTACGTGATCATCCTGCCCCTCTTCTTCATCATGAACTTCGTGATCCTGATGGGCCCGATGCTGGCCATGGGGATCACGCAGATGCAGGCTTTCGAGCCCGGGGATGCGGACTGGGGCGTTCGCCTAGACGATGTGCGCGGCCAGGCGGAGGCGAAGGAGGAGGTCCGCCGTGTCGTCTCGATCTGGCAGTCCGGCGAGGCGTTCGAGGCCGCCGGCGGCAAGCGCGAGCGCGGCCTTCTCTTCCTGGGGGCGCCGGGCACCGGGAAGACGATGCTGTCGAAGGCAATCGCGACAGGCTTCAACTGTCCCTTCGTGAGCATGCCCGGGTCCGGATTCGCCCAGACGTTCATCGGGATGGACGTGATCATCGTCCGCTACATGGCCTGGCGGGCAAAGCGGCTCGCGCGCAAGTGGGGCGGGCAGTGCATCGTCTTCATCGACGAGATCGATGCGGTCGGGCGGCGGCGCGCCGCGCTCGGCGGCGAGGGGCTCGGCGGCTTCTCCCGGCCCACGAGCTTCGAGGACTTCTGCTTCTACGGCCGCTTCGGATCCCTGACACCGAGCGGCGACCTGATCCTGGAGAACCGCGCCTGGCGCGAGAAGCTCTTCGAGGCGCGCGCGCCGCAGCGCCGGCCGAGCGCCTTCGAGCGGGCGAGCGCGATCGTCAACCAGGCGTTTCCCGGCGGGATGATGGGCGGCGGCGGCCAGCTGGCGCTGAACCAGCTCCTCGTGGTCATGGACGGGATCGACAATCCCCCCTTCATGAAGAAGGTCATGACGAACCGGGTCAACACGTTCCTGGACGCGACGTACATCATCCCGCGGCGCGTCCGTGGATGGTCCCTGCGACTCCCGGCGCCGCGGCCAAGGCAGGAGCAGATCTACTTCATCGGCGCGACGAACGTTCCGCTCGACGCGCTTGATCCGGCGCTGACGCGCCCCGGGCGGATGGGCCGCTATGTCTGGCTCCGGACGCCGACCAAGCGCGATCGGCTTGACATCTTCGACCTGTATCTCGGCAGGGTCTCGCACGACGCGGACCTCGACACCGAGAAGCGGCGCGACGAGATCGCGCGGATGACGAACGGCTATTCGCCGGCGATGATCGAGCAGGTCTGCTCGATGGCGCTCACCTACTCGCATCACGAGGGCAAGATCAGCTTCGGGTGGGAGCACATCGTCGAGGCGATGACGACGATCGAGTCGGGGATGGCGATCAACATCGAGTACATCCCTGAGGAAACTCGCGCCGTCGCGATCCACGAGGCCGGGCATGCGATCGCCGGCCATGCCTACATGAAGGGCGCCGAGTCAACTCGTCTCTCGATCCGTCGGCGGGGCGAGGCGCTCGGCCATCACCAGGCGCTCGAGAAGGAGGAGCGGTTCAGCTCCTGGCGCAGCGAGGAGATGGCGCGGCTGATCTGGACGCTAGGCGCGATGGCCGCGGAGCGCGTCTTCTACGGCGAGAACTCGACCGGCGTCGGCGGCGACGTCCAGAGCGCGACCGCCCGGTCTGCGTGGATGGTTGGCGCCTGCGCGATGGCGCCGGAGCGGGTCAGGCTCGCCGACGGGTTCAAGCCGAACAAGGGCCAGACCGAGGACGAGGTCCGCGAGGAGATCGGCAAGCGCTACGAGCGGATCGGCATCGAGATCATGAACCGGTCGGGCGGCGGGGAGCACGGCCACGACTCGATTGGGAGCGTGCTCGGCGATCCGGCGAAGCGTGCGATGGCCGCGCAGCTGCTCGGACAGGCCTACATCGCCGCGCACCAGCTGGTCGAGCACAACAAGGCTTCCGTCGAGCATGTCGCGAACGTCCTCGTCGAGAAGCGCGAGCTGCACGGCGACGAGATCGTGAACCTGCTCGATTCGGTCGAGCTTCAGATCCCGGAGGCCGATCCGATGAAAGAAGAATCGTGGCCGAAGCTGTAGTCCCTGATCGCGCCGACGGGCCGGCCCGGCCGAGCGAGGAGCTGCCGCGGTTCGAGCGGCGGCGCGCCGTCCACGGCGGCCGCTTCATGATCGGCTACCTCGTGATCGTCGTGCTCTTCGGTCTCGCGCTGGCGACGCTCGCGTTCATGACGCAGAAGGACAACTCACCGTCGGCGGCGAGCAACTGGGCCCTCTGGTCGCCGCAGGACGACGGATTCCAGTCCGCCCGCGAGATCGCCCAGGAGATCTCGACGAGGTACAAGGGCAACTCGGGCGAGCAGCTCGCGGCGATCACCGCGTCTCCGGGCGAGGTGCAGGGCATCCCGATCCGGTACGTCGCGATCCGCGCCGGGCAGCGGGCGCGCCTCCAGCAGGGCGACGTCCAGGTGCTCGAGCCGGGCGAGACGGTGCTCTACACCTTCTGCGGGCTCGGCGGGAAGCGGAACTGCGCGCTGCCGGGGACCCCGTCGATCCAGCGCAGCCTCCTGCTCCGGCGCGAGGCGCTCGAGCTCTCACTCTTCACCTTCAAGCACATGAACGACGTGAAGACAGTGATTTCGCTGCTGCCGCCGCCCACGCAGGACACCGGGCTTGCCGTCGTCCTCCAGCGGAACCACGTCGAGCAGGCGCTCGACAAGCCCCTGGCGGCGACCTTGCCCTCGCAGCCCCCGTATTTCACGGACGACATCACGGCCGGCGAAGCCGGCGAGATCAACAAGTACACGGGGCTGCACTTCTTCCGCTCCGGCTTCGAGGTGGCGCCCGACCAGAGCGTCGTCCTCAATCTCGAAGTCCCGCAGTAGCGACTTTCCGTCCTGGAAGCCACCTTCGAGGGATCGAAGGGCGGCCGATCCGTACCGACAAGTGACACCGCACCTCCAATTGCGGTAGTACGAAAGGCGGCAAGCAATGTCTGCGGATGAACTGAGGCGCAGGTTCCGGAACTTTCCGGAAGGGAATCTGCTCCAGCGCATCGCGACGGCCCGGTAGCCCGGCGCCGTCCACCCGGTCGGGGGAGGAACGGCGTGGTACACCAACGAGGTGCACCGCGCCGCGCTCGTCCTCGTTTTCGTCTTCGCCCTGCTCCTGCCCTGCGCGGGCGGAGCCGCGCCTGCGCCGGCGCAGCCCGTTCGCCTGATCGCGATCGGCGACTTCGGCGTCGGCGGCCCGGCGGAGCGGAGCTTCGGCGCCGCCGTCCGCCGCTTCGAGGCGCGGAGCGCCGCTGACGCGCTCGTCTCCCTGGGAGATAGCGACTACACCGCGAGCCCTGAGGCGTTCCACGAGAACTGGCAGGCGAGCTTCGGCTGGCTCGCCGGTGCCGGTGTCGAGGTCGCCGGAGTGCTCGGCAACCACGACGTGCGCGTCGAGCGCGGGCGCTACGAGTACGACGAGCTGGCGATGCCGAACCGCTTCTACCGGCGCGCGATCGGGCCGGTGGAGGTGTACCTGCTCGACTCCACTTCGGTGGATCCCGCGCAGACGGCGTGGCTCCGGCGCGCGCTCTCGCGATCGAAGGCCCGCTGGCGGATTGCCGCCTTCCACCATCCCGCGTTCACGTGCGGCACGTATCTCTCGCACCCCGAGGTGGTGGCGCGCTGGGTGCCGTTGTTCGAGCGCTACCGGGTTCAGCTCGTCCTTTCCGGGCACGACCACAATTACCAGCGCTTTGCGCCGAGGCGTGGCGTCCGCTACGTCGTCCACGGCGGCGGCGGCACGAGGCATTACGGCCTGCGGCGGTGCCCGAGCGGCTATCCGAGACGGGTCGCCGCGCGACGCGACCAAGGCTTCGTCTACCTCGTGATCCGAGGCGGGCGCCTCGACGGGTTCGCCGTCGACACCGCCGGTCGGCGGACCGACCACTTTGCGTTCAGGGGCTAGGATCTAAGCGATGGCGGACATCGGCACGATGCGCGTCAAGAGCGGCCTCGCCGAGATGCTCAAGGGCGGCGTGATCATGGATGTCACGACCGCCGACCAGGCCCGGATCGCCGAGGAGGCGGGCGCCGTGGCGGTGATGGCACTCGAGCGTGTGCCGGCCGACATCCGTGCGCAGGGCGGCGTCGCCCGGATGGCCGATCCCGACAAGATCGCGGAGATCCAGGAGGCCGTGACGATCCCGGTCATGGCCAAGGCGCGGATCGGGCATTTCGTCGAGGCGCAGGTGCTCGAGGCGCTCGAGGTCGACTACATCGATGAGAGCGAGGTCCTGACGCCCGCCGACGAGCGCCACCACATCGACAAGTGGAGCTTCACCGTGCCGTTCGTCTGCGGCTGCCGGAACCTCGGCGAGGCGCTCCGGCGGATCGCAGAGGGCGCCGCGATGATCCGCACCAAGGGGGAGGCCGGGACGGGCGACATCGTCAACGCCGTCCGCCACATGCGCGAGGTCTTCGGCGCGATCCGGCGGCTCCAGAGCGCCGACCCGGACGAGCTCTTCACCGAGGCGAAGGAGCTCCAGGCGCCGGTCGAGCTCGTGAAGTGGGTCGCCGAGCACGGCCGCCTGCCGGTCGTCACCTTCACCGCCGGCGGCATCGCGACACCCGCGGACGCGGCGCTCTGCATGCAGCTCGGCGCCGACGGCGTCTTCGTCGGCTCCGGGATCTTCAAGTCCTCCGACCCGTCCCGAATGGCGAAGGCGGTCGTCGAGGCGACGACGCACTACAACGACGCCACGATCCTCGCGCAGGTCTCGCAGGGCCTCGGCGATGCGATGTCGGGCCTTTCGACGGCATCGATGGCGCCGGAAGAGCTGCTCGAGACCCGCGGCTGGTAGGAGAAGGAGGCGCCCGGAGGCGCCCCCTTCAGTGCCTGGTTAGAGGATCCCGCGGTCCTCGAAGGCCTTCGTGACCTTCGCTGCCGTGGAGTTCCCGTAGAGCCGCCCCGCCGCCGCCACGGTGCTCTCGGCGAGCTCCGGCATCGTGGGGCTGCCGACGTCGAACTGCCCCTCGAGGATCAGCGTGTCGGCCTTGGTCGAGCCGACCGCTTTGCGGATGTCCCACAGCGCGCGTGACCAGATCTGCCCGTCGTGGTGGACGCGACCGTTCAGATCCGTTGGGTAGTGCAGATCCTCGTCCACGCGCCGCAGGCAGTGCGGCGTCTCGCTCGTGTACGCGACCGAATCCCAGTCGGCGACGCAGGCCGGATCAGGAGTCGGCGCGAGCAGGTTCGACACCGTCACGGCCCAGTAGTCGGCGAAACCCTCCCCGATCGATCCCGACTCCACTGTGTTGCCGAAGCCGAACGGGGTCTGCTGGGAATCCTGGATCGCGTGGCCGAGCTCGTGGAGGATCACTTCGGCGTCCTCGGCGTCGTCGACGCCGCCCTTTCCGAACCGGATCACGTCCTTCTTGTCCCACGAGAAGGCGTTGTCCTGGCCGAACGTGTTGATCCGCAGATCCTGCGATTCCCTGTTGATCGGCCGCAGCGTCGAGCCGAAGCCGAGCCGCTGGATGTACTTCTGGGCCTCGGTCACCCAGTAGTACGCCATCACCTGTTCGAACCGGTCGTCGTTGCGGCGGTAGTTGAAATCGTTCGTCGGCGAGAAGGCGGGGTCGCCAGTCTCGCTGAGGACGTTCGCGTAGTCGCCGCGCAGGTAGCCGCTGCCGTCGAGGTTCGTCAGCGTGACCCGGTGGTACGCCTTCGCGAGCTCCACGTAGTCGGCGTCCTTCCGGTCGGTCAGCGTCTGGTCCTGCAGGTCCGCGACCGGGTTCGGCGCGAAGACCGTGCCTGTTCCGACGGACTGGCCGTTCCCCGTCGTCGCGGCGATCGCGACTGCGACCAGGACCGTCGAAACGAGCGCGGCGAGACCGGCGATCAGAAGCGTACGTTTCAAGTTCACCCCTCCCCGGGAGACGATTTCGGCGACCAGAGTACTCCAAGAATGGAGAAACGTCTATCGCTGCGTCGTCCGTAAGATCAGCGGCGTGAGGAGAGGTTTCCTGACGCTCGGCGCCGCCCTCGTCCTCGCCGGCTGCGGCAGCGGCGGCGACGTCGACGCCGTGCGGTCGAAGGCCGACTACGACAAGAAGCCCGTCAAGGTCGAGGAGTTCTCGCACGACCAGATGTTCAGCGACTTCACCTTCCGGAGCTCGGGCGGGACCGAGGCGGACGGCAGCATCGTCCTGCCGGCACACCGCACGGGGAAGGTGCCCGTCGTGCTCTGGGCCCACGCCTACGGGTCGGCGCGCAGCCAGTTCGCGCCGGAGGCGGCGAGGCTCGCGGAGCACGGGATCGCCTCGATCATGTGGGACTCGAACATGACGCGGTTCAACCGAGCCGGCGTCGACCTCCAGGATCCGGTCTACGCGTCGGAGACGTTCGAGAAGCTGATGCTCCAGGACGTCGTCGACGCGCGGAAGCTCCTCGACATCGTCGAGCAGCGGCCGGAGCTGGACAGCTCCCGGATCGGGCTCGTCGGCGTCGACTACGGCGCGACGCTCGGGACGATCCTCGGGGTGGCGGACGATCGGATCCAAGCGTTCGTCCTGGCGACGCCGTTCGCGGAGCAGAGTCGCTACCTCGCGCAGCAGCTCGTCCCGCCGGAGAGCGTGGACGGTTTCGTCAAGGACCTCTCCCGCTACGACTCGGTCAACCTGATCGGGTCGGTCCACAAGCCGATCCTGATCCAGAACGCGCGGCGCGACAGCATGATCAAAGAGGAGGAGTACGACCGGCTGGACGACGCCGCCGACGGCGCCGAGGTCAAGTGGTACGACGCGGACCACTCGCTCGTGATCGAGGCCGAGGACGACCGCGATGCGTGGCTGGCCGATCAGCTCGGGCTAGCCTCGACGCGATGAGAATCGGCGTACTCGCAGTCCAGGGCGACTTCCGAGAGCACGCGGCGATGCTGCGGCGGCTCGGTGCGGAGCCGGTCGAGGTGCGGAAGCCGCAGCAGCTCGACGACCTCGACGGCCTGGTGATCCCGGGCGGCGAGTCGACGGCGATCATGCGCCTGATCCGGATCTACGGGCTGGAACAGGGGCTGCGGGAGTTCGACCGGCCGGTGTTCGGCACCTGCGCCGGCATGATCCTCCTCGACCGCGAGCACCTCGGGCTCGTCGACCTTGCGGTCCGGCGGAACGCCTACGGAAGGCAGGTGGCGAGCTTCGAGACCGACCTCGAGCTCGAGGGCGGCGGCAGCGTGCGCGGCGTCTTCATCCGCGCGCCGCGCGTCGCTGAGGTGGGGCCCGAGGTCGAGGTGCTGGCCGAGCTCGACGGAGAGCCGGTGCTGCTCCGCCAGGGACGGTTCATCGTTGCATCGTTCCACCCGGAGCTCACGGACGACACGCGCGTCCACGAGCTCTTCCTGGAGCTCGTCCGAGAGGAGAGCGGCTTTGTCTCGGCCCCCTGACGCGTCGGTGGGTGCCCGGAGGACGGGCGGACAGTATGAATATAGGGCCGCCCGGCTGGAGGGCGGCCAGCGGCGCGAGGCCGGCGGGGCCGGGCTTCGCCCGGCGGGAGCCGGCCGGTCAGGAGGCTGAGATGTCCGGACATAGCAAGTGGAGCTCGATCAAGCACAAGAAGGGCGTGGCGGACGCGCGCCGCGGCAAGCTCTTCTCGAAGCTCTCCCGCGCGATCATCGTCGCGGCGCGGGAAGGCGGGCCCGAGCCGGCCGGAAACATGGCGCTCCAGAATGCGATCGAGAAGGCGCGGTCGTACTCGATGCCGAAGGACAACATCGAGCGGGCGATCGCGAGAGGGTCCGGCGCCGACACCGACGCCGCCTCGTTCGAGACAGTCGTGTACGAGGGGTACGGCCCTGGCGGTGTGGCCGTGATGGTCGAAGCGCTGACGGACAACCGGAACCGGACCGCGGCCGAGGTACGACACATTTTCGCGAAGGCCGACGGCAACCTCGGCGAGTCCGGCGCCGTAGCGTGGCTCTTCGACCGGCGCGGTGTGCTGATCGTGGACGGTGAGGTCGACGAGGACGAGCTGACCCTTGCGGCCGCGGAGGGCGGCGCCGACGACGTTTCGCGCGACGGCTCGAGCTACGAGGTCGTCGCGCAACCGGAGAATTTGACCGGCGTTCGGGAGGCGATCGAGACCGCCGGCATCTCAGTCCAGTCGGCGGAGACGACGATGGTGCCGAAGACGACGGTCAAGCTCGAGGACGAGGCGGCGGCGAAGAAGGTGCTCCGGCTGATCGACTCGCTCGAGGAGAACGACGACGTCCAGGACGTCTACGCGAACTTCGACATCCCCGAGCGGGTGCTCGAGGCCGTCGCTACTTGAGCCTGCGACGGGCGCGTAGTGTGCGGCTGGTCGCGCGGAAGCGGCCGTCGAGGGTCGCGGTCACGCGGTAGCTCCCGAGCTTGCCGACCTTGAACGAGAAGCCGCCGAGCCTCGTCGTCCTGCCGCCGCGGATCCGCAGCCAGCGGTTCCCGGCCTTCCGCTGGAGCGAGACCGGGATCCCGACCACCGCATGGCGGAAGAAGTCGACGGCGAACCCGGCGACGACGCCTCTCCTCCGCTGCCTGATCGTCACGACCGACGGCGGCATGTTCCCCTCGAGCCGCACCCGCGACATTGCCAGCAGGGCTTGGCCGCGGTTCCAGCTGGACGCCAGCACCGACCCTTTGACGAAGTAGTCGTCGCTCTCCGGCCGAGGAAGCAGGAAGCGGACGAAGGCATGGAGCTTCTCCGACATCGGGAAGGCGACCACGAGCTCGCTCGGGGACGACCGGCGCTCCACTTGAAGGACGAAGAAGCCGGGGATCGTGCCGACCACGCGTCCGCCCACGAGGTGGTCCACGGAGACGCCGGCGCGCTGATCCTCGGTCCAGTCCTTCGTCAGGTTCGCGAGGGCGACCCGCTCGGTGTTCAACGCCCGCTCGTCGTAGCCGACCTCCCAGTCCATCGACGCGTTGTTCCGCATCGCGGGGTTCGAAGGAAGCCAGTACGCGGGGCCGATCCACGTCCCGGACGTCGCGCGGGCCGACTGGCGCGAGTACTCGTCCGGCGACCCGATCAGGAGACTGAGGTTCGCGGGCAGCCCGGCCGACGGTCGGTCGACGCGAACGCGCTCGATCGACTGGCCGGGCGCCAGTTGCGCAACCGAGAGTGCTGCAACGACCCCGGCCGCGAAGGTCAGGAACGCGGCCCAACGCACGCGCGAGAGGCTAGCTCAAAGGTGTAAGGAGGCTGTTCGGCGGATCGAGCCGACTCGGAGGATGCAGACGTAGCGCCCGTGGGCGAGCCGGCGCGGCAGGCGGAGCCGAACGACGTTCGTCCCGGCTCGCAGCCGCCGGCCGGCGCTCGCCAGTGTCCGTCGGCCGCGGAGCAACGCAAGCCGCGCGCTCGTGGCGCGGCTCAGCCTCGCCCGCGCCACGAGCCAGCGGGAGCCGGCCTTCCGTTCGACCCGCACGCCGAGTCGGGACACCGTCAGCGCCATGCCGCGGGCGGGAGGAGGCGGCGGCGAAGATGGGGCGGGCGGCGGTGAGGGCGGCTGCGGTGGAGGCGGCGGCTGCGGGTTCGTCGAGACCACCACCTGGCCGGTCATGAAGGGATGGAGCGTGCAGATGTAGTCATAGGTGCCGCCGGAGGAGAATTGCAGCCGGAACGACTGGTCGGTGCCGATCGTGTCCGAGTCGAAGCCGCCGGCCGAGTTCGACGTCACCGTATGGGCCACGAAATCGTTGTTCGTCCAGCACACGGTCGCTCCAGGCGCGACAGTGACCCGGGACGGCGTATACAAGAAATTCTCGATCGCGACGGCCACGTCGCCGGACTGGCAAGGCTCGACCGCCGCCCGGGCCGAGCCGCCGCCGTGGCCAAATGCCAGCCCGGCGGACGCAGCGACGGCCCCGATGGCCGTCAAGGCAGCAGGTGCCTTCACGTCCGGACCTACGAGCGGCGGGCCAGTCCGGTTTCGCGCTCTCAAATCGGGTACATATCGCTCGTGAAGAGGACTGCGGTCGAGCTCGCCGCTGACGCGACTCGCCTCGACAACCCGGAGCATGGGCTCGCGGCAATCACGGAGCTGCGACGATTGCTCGAGGAGCTCGAAGCCCGCCACGTCACGAACGCGATCCGGGACGGGCTCTCCTGGTCACGGGTCGCGGAGCACCTCGCGGTCTCGAAGCAGGCGGCCCACAAGAGGCACGCGAAGAGCCTCGGGTCGGCCGAGCAGGAATCGGAGGACGAGGCCCGACGGGAGGCAGGAACGTCCGGCTCGGCGCCTAACCTCGGGTCGTGACGGTTCTCGGCATCGACCCAGGCACGGCTGCATGCGGATTCGGCGTCGTCAAGCACTCCGGCGGCCGCCTCAGAGCGGTCGACCTCGGCACCTGGCACACGAAGGCCTCCATGCGGCCCGAGCTGCGGCTGAAGACGATCCACGACACCGTGGCCGACCTCATCGACCGATGGGCGCCACACGCGGTCGCCATCGAGGAGTCCTTTGTCGGCGCCGACGCCCGCACCGCGCTCTCGGTCGGACAGGCACGCGGCGCCGTGCTCGTCGCAGCCGCCAACGCCGGGGTGGCGTGCGCGGAGTACGCACCCGCGCACGTCAAGGGCGCCGTGTGCGGCTACGGCCGCGCTGAGAAGGCGCAGGTGCAGCGGATGGTGCAGGCGATCCTCCGGCTCGAGACACCGCCGGCGTCGAGCCACGCGGCGGACGCGCTCGCAGTCGCGATCTGCCACGCGATGGCGCCGCCGCTGCTCCAGGCGGTGGGATGACGGTCAGGCCGGAGCCGATGCCGGCCAGGGAGGCAAGGTGATCGCGCAGCTCCGGGGGCGGGTGGTCGCCCGCCGCTTCGACGGCGGCGTCGTCCTCGACGTCAACGGCGTGGGCTACCTGCTCCAGACGACATCGAGCGCGCTTCGCAAGGCCCAGGGCGGGGAGGAGGTCTCGCTCGACACGTACCTGCACGTCCGAGAGGACGCGCTCCAGCTCTACGGCTTCGCCGAGCCGGCCGAGCGAGAGCTCTTCGAGCTGCTCCTGTCCGTCTCCGGCGTCGGCCCCAAGGTCGCGCTCGCGATCGTCTCCAACTCGACGCCGGCCGACCTCCGGCGCGCGATCGCGCTCGAGGATGAGAGCCGCTTCGTCGCCATCCCCGGGATCGGGAGGAAGACCGCGCAGCGCATCATGCTCGAGCTCAAGGAAAAGCTCGGGCCGGTCGAGTCGATCACGGGCGAGGCCGGATCGCACGAGCTGGTCGCCCGCGACGCGCTCGTCGAGCTCGGCTACTCCGTCCCCGAGGCTGAACGCGCGCTGGCGGGCACCGATCCTGCGCTTCCGCCCGAAGAGCGCGTGCGGCAGGCACTCAGGGCTGCCTAGTGCCTCTCCCAGCGATACATGCCGGCTTCTGGCCCGCGATCACGCGGCGCCAGAGCCCACCCTCCTCCTCACCAAGGTCTTCTGACCTTGGCTCGTCGGAGTGCGAACTCTGGCTTGGTGCTCGCGGGCCAAAACCTCGGCGGCATCGCTGGAAGAAGCACTCGTGACGGAACAGTTCCTTGCGCCGGCGCTCCAGCCGCAGGACGACGAGATCGAGCGCTCGCTCCGGCCGCGCCGGCTCGACGAGTTCGTCGGCCAGGCGCGGGTCAAGGAACAGCTGGCGATCGCGCTCGAGGCGACCCGCTCGCGCGGCGAGGCGCTCGATCACGTCCTCCTGGTTGGCCCGCCGGGGCTCGGCAAGACCAGCCTCGCGTACATCCTCCGCGAGGAGCTCGGGGTCGGGATCCGGACCGTGGCGGGGCCGGCGCTGGAGCGGAAGGGCGACCTCGCGGCCATCCTGACCGCGCTCGAGGACCGCGACGTCCTCTTCGTCGACGAGATCCACCGGCTGAGCGCGGCGGTCGAGGAGGTCTTGTACCCGGCGCTCGAGGACTTCCGGCTCGACATCGTCGTCGGCCAGGGCGTCGCGGCGCGGACGCTCACGCTCGACGTGCCGCCGTTCACGCTCGTCGGCGCCACCACACGCACCGGGCTCCTGACGACGCCGCTCCGTGACCGCTTCGGCATGACCTTCCGGCTCGACTACTACGAGCCCGGAGAGCTCACCGAGATCGTGACGCGGTCGGCGGCCATCCTCGGCGTCCAGATCGACCCGGACGCCGCGGAGGAGATCGCCGGGCGAGCGCGCGGAACGCCGCGCGTCGCGAACCGCATCCTGCGCCGGGTGCGCGACGTCGCCGAGGTGCGTCACAACGGCGCCGTCACGACCGAGGTCGCCGCCGAGGCGCTGGAGCTCCTCGAGGTCGACCGGTGCGGACTCGAGCGTACGGACCGCGAGCTGCTCCGCGCGATCGTGGAGCGCTTCGACGGCGGCCCCGTCGGGCTCTCGACCCTGGCCGTCGCTCTTGGCGAAGCGCCCGACACGGTCGAGGACGTCTACGAGCCGTATCTGCTCCAGCTCGGCTTCATCCAGCGGACGCCCCGGGGCCGCACCGTCACATCCCGAGGGCGCGCCCACATCGGCGCCGGCGTGGCCGAGCCCGCGAACGTTCTCTTCTAGGAGAGCTCCTTCTCCCAGGTCAGGAGCGTGTCGTCGACCTCAATGGGGCCGGTGCGGATCATGATCGTCCCGCTCACCCGCCTCGGCGCAACACCCGCGTCCACGTAGCCGCGGTCCAGGTAGAGCGCCTGCGCCGGCTCGTTCTCGACGCTGACCGTGACTCTCAGCCGATCGAACCCGCGCGCCAGAGCCTCACGCTCCGCAGCCTCGGTCAAGGCGCTGCCGATACCGCGGCGGCGATGTGACTCGCGAACGAGCACGTCCTGGAGCTCCGGCGGGTCGGTGAGCGCGAGGCGAGCATGCCCGGCCGGCTCGTCTGCCTCGTCCCAGGCGACCAGGTAGAAGCCGTTGCCCTGGTCAAGTCGAGCAAGGCTCAGCGCGGCGCCCACGCGCTCGACCTCCTCGTGAGCGAGGGGTCGGATCTGCCATGTCGACATGGCGTGGCCGTCCGTTAGCGGCGGAACTGGAGCTCGTGCCAGCTCGGAACAGGGGCGAGCTCGAGGAGCGCCCGGTCGCCGCGCGGATCGCGGTAGCCGAACTCCGCGGTGTCCTCGTCCCAGTCGACGTCGAGCAGACCGAGCTTCACGCGCTGGTCGAGCCACGCGCCGCGGAAGACGAGTTTCCGCAGCCAGTAGACGAGCGACTCGCCGTCGATCGCGGCGAGCGCCTCCCAGTGGCGTACGAGGTAGCGGCCGAGCGTGCCGCGAGCCTCCGCGATTCGCCCCTCCGCCGTCAGCTCTACCAGGTCGGCGGCCTCGTCCTCGTCGAGATCATTGCTCTCGACCAGGCCGAGCTTCACCGCCGAGGCGATCACCCGCTCCTCGAAGTCCTCCGCGTTGAAGGCGAAGCGGTAACCGAGGAACTGGACGACGTAGTCGTCCCCCGATTCGTAGTTGACCTCGCTCGTCACGTCTTCTGAGGATACGCCGGAGGTGTGCCGTCCGCGCCTCTCCGTACCGTCATCTGTCCGATGGTCGGACGCTGGCACATCCACCCTTGCTCGCCGCAGGACGCCGTCGCTCTGGCGGAGCGACTCGGCGTCAGCGAGACGACGGCGCGCGTGCTCATGCGTCGCGGCTACGCGGATCCGGCCGATGCGGAACGCTTCCTGGCCGGCGGCGACCCCGGGCACGACCCGTTCGCGCTCGGCGACATGGAGGCGGCGTGCGCGCGCATCCGTCGCGCGATCGAGGCAAGAGAGCGAATTTGCGTCCACGGCGACTACGACGCCGACGGCATCTGCGCCACCGCCCTCGCCGTGCTCGTCCTGCGGCAGCTCGGCGCCGAGGTCGACTGGCACCTTCCGAGCCGCTTCGAGGAGGGCTACGGCCTGTCGGGTGAGACCCTGGCGCGGCTCGCGGAGGAAGGCTGCGGCCTCGTCCTCACTGTCGACTGCGGCATCACCGCGGTCCGCGAGGTCGCCGACGCGAACGCGCGCGGGCTCGACGTGATCGTCACCGACCACCACCGGCCGGGCGATGCGCTGCCAGAGTGCCCGATCGTCGCGACCCGGCCGTCCGAGTACCCGTTCCCGGAGCTGTGTGGCACCGGCGTCGTCTGGAAGCTCGCGCAGGCGCTGACGGACGGGGACGCCTCCCTCGCACGCCACCTCGACCTGGTCGCGATCGCGACGATCTCCGACGTCGTCCCGCTGGTGGACGAGAACCGCTTCCTCGCGCTCCAGGGCCTGAAGGCGCTCGCCCGGACGCAGAAGCCGGGGCTCCGCGCGCTGATGCGCTCGGCCGGGGTCGATCCCGCGGTCGTGAACGAGGGAGCAGTCGGGTTCCGGCTCGCGCCGCGGATCAACGCCGCAGGCCGGCTATCCCACCCCGAGGCCGCCCTGGAGCTTCTGCTCACGGAGGACGAAGGCGTGGCGGCGGAGCTGGCCGGCAGGCTCGAGGAGCTGAACCGCGAGCGGCAGGCCGTGGAGGACCGGATCCTGCGCGATGCGGTCGCCAAGGTGGAAGAGTGGCCCGAGGCGCGCAAGCGGTCGCGCGGCTACGTCGTTGCCGACGAGTCGTGGCACCAGGGCGTGATCGGGATCGTCGCGTCAAGGCTCGTCGAGCGGTTCAACCGCCCGGTCGTGCTGATCGCAGGCGCCGAGGAGGAGTGGAAGGGCTCCGGCCGCTCGGTCAGCGCATTCGACCTCCACGGCGCGCTCCAGGCCTGCAGCGGCCATCTCGCCCGTTTCGGCGGCCACCGCGCCGCCGCCGGCCTCTCGATCGACCCCTCGCTGGTCGAGACCTTCGCCGCCGCGTTCGGGGCGCACGCCGACGGCGTCCTGACCGACGAGGAGCTCGTGCCGTCCACGACCGTCGACGCGGTTGTCGCGGGGGAGGAGCTCACGCTCGACCTGTGCGAGGAGCTCCGGCGGCTCGCGCCGTTCGGGCTCGGGAACCCTGGGGTCACGCTGCTGCTGCCGTCCAGCGAGCTCACGGACGTCGCGACGACCGCGGACGGGAAACACCTTCGCTTCGCCGTCCGCCAGCGCAACCGCCCGGCGGGCAGCGCGATCGGCTTCGGCCTCGGCCGCCAGTTCGATCGCGCTCGGCGTGCAGTTCGCTACGACGTGCTCTTCCGGCTGGAGGAGAACCGCTGGAACGGCACGGTCGCACCGCAGCTCGTCGTCCGCGACCTCGTGGAGACGCCCGCGCGCTACGACAGCCTGCGCGCCTGGCTCGCGGACGAGTTCCGGAAGGAGGCGGCCGCGCGGGCGCCGGAAGCAGAGGCGATCTTCAACGAGCTGGCGCTCGTCGCGGGCGGCCCGCGACGTGATCTCCTCGAGTCCGAGGCGTTCAGGACGCTACTGGAGGACGTGCCGCTGGCGGAGGCGGCCTAGGGAATCCAGGCCGGCCATGACGCGCGCGAGCGCGAGGAGTTTTCGCTTCTGTCGACGGCGGAAGAGCACGGACCAGACGACTTCTCAGCCCGGAGGTCACTTCCTGCCTCCGAAGTACACTGATCCATATGGCGATTCTCGAGGCTCCTGAACGACATCAAGACCTGATCGACGAGCTGATCGCCGAGGTTGCCGAGTACAACCCCGACGTCGACGGCGAGCTGCTCGCGCGGGCGTTCCGCTTTGCCGCGAAGGCCCACCAGGGCCAGCAGCGCCGCTCGGGCGAGGAGTTCATCCACCATCCGTACGCCGTCGCGCTGATCTGCGCCGGCCTTCAGCTGGACGACCTCACGATCGCCGCGGCGCTCCTCCACGACGTCGTCGAGGACACGGATGCGACGCTCGAGGACGTCACGAACGAGTTCGGCGAGGAGGTGGCCCAGCTCGTTGACGGCGTCACCAAGCTGACGCGCGTCCACTTCCAGAGCCGCGAGCAGGCCGAGGCTGAGAACTACCGGAAGATGATCCTGGCGATGGCGGCGGACCCGGGGGTCATCCTGATCAAGCTCGCCGATCGCCTCCACAACCTGCGGACGATCGAGTACCTCGGGAAGCAGAAGCAGGTGCAGAAGGCGCGCGAGGCGCTCGAGGTCTACGCGCCGCTGGCGCACCGTCTCGGCATCCACACGATGAAGTGGCAGCTCGAGGACCTCGCGTTCGAGGCCCTGCACCCGCGCAAGTACACCGAGATCAAGGCGATGGTGAGCGAGCGCCGTGCCGACCGTGAGGAGCACGTCCGCGAGGCGTCGTACGTGCTTCAGCGCGAGCTGGACAAGGTCGACATCCCCGCGGAGATCTCCGGGCGCGCGAAGCACTTCTACTCCATCTACGACAAGATGGCCAAGAAGGGCAAGGAGTTCAACGAGATCTACGACCTCACGGCGATGCGCGTGATCGTCGAACGCGACGCGGAGGAGGGCACGCGCGACTGCTACGGCGCCCTCGGCCTGATCCACTCGCTCTGGAAGCCGATGCCCGGCCGCTTCAAGGACTACATCGCGATGTCGAAGATGAACGGGTACCGCGCCCTCCACACGACCGTGATTGGACCGCAGGGCCGCCCGCTCGAGATCCAGGTCCGGACCCGCGAGATGCACGAGACAGCCGAGCTCGGAGTCGCCGCGCACTGGCTGTACAAGCGGGGCGGAAAGGGCCGGGCGCCGGACGAGCAGTGGGTGGCGCGCGTGCGCCAGTTGATGGAGTGGCACGACGAGGCCGACCCACGCGAGTACAAGCGCCAGATCCTCGGCGAGCTTTTCACCGACGAGGTGTACGTGTTCACGCCGAAGGGCGAGGTGAAGACGCTGCCGGCGGGCGCCACGCCGATCGACTTCGCGTACGCGGTGCACACCGACGTCGGCCACAGGACGGTCGGCGCCCGCGTGAACGGGCGGATCGTTCCGCTCCACTACAACCTCCAGAACGGCGACTTCGTCGAGATCCAGACGTCGAAGACCGGCGGGCGGGGCCCTTCGCGCGACTGGCTCAAGCTCGCGAAATCGTCACGCGCCAAGAACAAGATCCGCCAGTGGTTCTCGCGGGAGACGCGCGAGGACACCGAGCAGAAGGGGCGCGAGGCGCTCGAGCAGGCGCTGAAGGCGCAGAAGCTGCCGTACCGCAAGGTGGCCGGATCGGCGCTCCTCGCGCAGGTGATCCGCGAGGGCGGCTACAAGAAGGCCGAGGACTTCTACCTCGCGCTCGGCTCGGGCAAGATCGCCGCGACGCAGATCGTCGACAAGGTGATCCAGCGCCTCAAGACGACCGAGGCCGTCGAGGAAGAGCCGGTCCCGGCCAGGCCGAAGACGACGGCGCCGAGCGGTGTCGTCGGGATCAACGTCGAGGGCGTCGAAGACGTGCTGATCCGGCTCGCGAAGTGCTGCACGCCGGTTCCGAGCGACAAGATCGTCGGCTACATCTCCCTCGGCAAGGGGATCACGATCCACCGCGAGGACTGCCCGAACGTGAAGACCCTGCGCCGGAACCCGGAGCGCTTCACCCCGGTCAACTGGGACGGCGGAACGGCGCAGAGCTTCCGCGTCCAGATCGCCGTGGACGCGTGGGACCGTCCGCGGCTCCTCGAGGACGTCGCCCGGACGTTCGCCGAGCACGGCGCCAACATCGTCTCGTATGGCGGGACAGTCGAAGACCAGCTGGCGAAGAACTGGTACACGGCCGAGGTGCCCGACGTGAAGTCGCTGCGCACGCTCCTGACCTCCCTTCGCAACGTCGAAGCCGTCTTCGACGCCTACCGCGTAACGCCGTCCTAGCGCCTGGGCGGCGGTCGGCTCCCGCCGGCAGAGCCCGGCTCCTCCAACCGCCTGCCGCCGCTGACCCCGCGATGCTCTCCGGGCCCGTGCTTCCGCACTGTGCCCTCCGGCCTCGCAGCGCCAGCGGCGCCCCAGGCACTAGGCCGACGGGACGATGTCCCGCCGAGCTGAGCCCTCGTTCGAGGGAATCGTCGGCCCGAACGAGGGGCTAGGTAGCGGCAAAAGCCCCGCTAATCGGGCCAATCACCCTTTAGGGGGATGATCCCCCGTCCGGGAGGGGTACCTCGAACCAGGGATGGACACGGTGCCCGAGCCGACTACAACGAGTGCAGGGGGAGAGGGCAGGCTGCGGCGGCCACTCGAAAGGGTGGCCGCGCGGCTATCCGGCGCGCCTAGGCCTCCAGGTCGTCTCCTTCGAAGCCCCGGATCTTCTCGCGAAACTCGTCCGGGATCGGGCAGGCCTTCCGCTCCTCGAGGTCGACCAGCACGAGCGTCTGCGTCGCGGTCACCATCAGCGCGTCGTCGTCGACACGGTACGCGGCGCACTCGTACGTCATGCTCGTCCGCCCGATCCGCGACACGCGGATGAAGACCTCGATCAGGTCGTCGAAGCGGGCCGGTGCGTGGTACTCGATCGTGTTCGCCCGCATCACGAACTCGGCCTCGTCCGGCCCCGTGGCGAGCATCCCGAGGTGCCGTGCGTACTCGACCCGCGCCACGTCGAAGTAAGGGAGGTAGCGGCCGTAGTAGACGATGCCCTGCGCGTCGGTGTCCGAGAACCCGACCCGCGTCAGCGCCGAGTACTTGAACGGCGTCTTTCGCTGCGTAACGCGACCAAGCTCGAGCACTACGAACGGATGACGTCGAGCACCTCGTCGCGCTTGCGCTCCATCAGGTCCTCGGAGCGCGCTTCGAGGTTCAGCCGCAGGAGCGGCTCGGTGTTCGAGGGGCGGACGTTGAAGTGCCACCCGTCCGCGTCGACCGAAACGCCGTCCAGGTGGGACACCTCGCCCTCGGCCGAGAACCGCTGCTCGAGCTCCGCGAGCTTCGCGTCGACGTCGGGGACGGGCGTGTTCAGCTCCCCGGTGATGAAGTACCGCTCGCGGAAGGGACGCAGGATCTCCGAGAGCCGCTGTCCCTTCTTCGAGATCAGCTCGAGCATGAGCAGGAAGGGCACGACGCCCGAGTCGGCCTGGCTGAAGCCGCGGAAGTAATAGTGGCCCGAGACCTCGCCGCCGAACGCGGCGCCCTCCTCGCGCATCCGGTGCTTGATGAAGGCGTGGCCGACGCGGTTCACGAGCGGCGTGCCCCCGGCCTGCTCGATCGTCTCGGGCACGGCCCAGCTCGCGCGGACGTCGTAGATGATCCTCGCGCCGGGCTCCTTCTCCAGCACGGACTCGGCGAGCAGCGCCGTCACGAAGTCGCCGGGCACGAACTCGCCGCCGTCGTCGACGAAGAAGCAGCGGTCCGCGTCGCCGTCGAACGCCGCTCCGAAGTCCGCCGCCTCGGCCTTCGTCCGCTCGACGATGAACTCGCGGTTCTCGGGGAGCAGCGGGTTCGGCTCGTGGTTCGGGAAGCTCCCGTCGGGCTCGAAGTAGGACCGGACGGTCTCGATCGGGAGCCGCGCGAGCACCGGCGGCAGCATCACGCCCGCCATTCCGTTCGCCGCGTCGATCACGACCTTCAGCGGCCGGATCGCCTCCACGTCGACGAACGAGAGGACACCGTCGACGTATGCCGGCCAGATGTCCACCTCGCGGACGCTCCCGCCGGGCCTCGCCTCGCCGAACCCCTGCGCGGCGCGCTCGCGGATCTCGTCGAGGCCCGAGTCGCCGCCGACGGGAAGCGCGCCCTCGCGGACGATCTTCATCCCCGTGTACTGCTTCGGGTTGTGCGAGGCGGTGACCATGATCCCGCCGTCGAGCTTCTGCTCACCCACCGCGAAATAGACCATCTCGGTCCCGACGAGCCCGACGTCGAGCACCTCGGCGCCGCCGTCGACGACGCCGCGGATGACGGCCGCGGCCATGTCGGGTGACGAGAGCCGCATGTCACGCCCGACGGCCAGCGTGCGCCGGGCGAACTCCTCGACGTAGGCACGCGCAATCGCGTACGCGCCCTCTTCGTCCAGCTCGGTTGGATGGAGGCCGCGGACGTCGTAGGCTTTGAAGACCTTGGGATCGAGCACGGCGGGACTCTATCCCCGCGGAACCCGATGCTCGCCTCCGGTGTAGGAGGGGCATGAAGGCGATCGCATTCCTCACCGTCCTCACTGCCGCGCTGGCGCTCGTTCCGGCCGCGCCGGCCAAGGAAGGGCCGGGCGGGTACGAGGTCTGCGGCCCCGACGCCTGTGCGTCGATCGGCCATGGGTCCGGCTCGGTCGTCGTCCTCGACGTGGGCTCGGAGAGCCCGCCGCCGCCGCCGGGGCCGTACTACGTGATCGACTACAAGGAGCAGCACGCGGTCCCCTACTACTTCAGGCCCGACCGCGAGCTCGTCGGCGCGAAGTTGGACAGCTCCGGCGAGCTGAGCTGGTACAGCGTCCACGGGACGCCGGTCCTGAAGCGGCTCAGTGCAGCAACGGCCAAGCTCGAGCCGTACGCCGCGGCTTCGCAGACGGGAAGCGGTCGCGACTGGACGCCGTGGGTGATCGTCAGCGGCCTGATCGTCCTCGCAGCCCTCGGCGCGACATTCCTCCTGAAGGGAGCACCGATGAAGAGACTCGCCGGGACATTCCTCCTCGTCCTCGCGGCTGCCCTCGCCCTCGCAGCGGCCGCGTCGGCGAAAGAGATCCAGAACGCCCAGGCCTGCGGGCCCGATCAGTGCGGTGACCTGGACAAGGACGGCACGATGCTGATCCTGAACTCGGGCGGCTCGGTCTCCCAGCCGCCGCCGACGGCCGCGTACTACCGGCTCGACTTCGTCTTCGCCGAGCCCGGTACGCCGGATCACCACGCGTTCTCGCACCTGTTCGTGCCGTCGAAGGGGCTTGTCGGCTTCGGCGACGAGAACGGCGGAGTTGCCTGGTTCCCGATCTACGGGCAGGCGCTCGACACCGTCCGGCAGGCGACGCGGGACGTGCAGCCCTTTGCAGCGCCGGCCACCTGGCCGACCTCGATCGACGATCCGATCTTCATGCCCCCGACAACCGTGAGCCCGGCGCCCGCGAACGGCATGGACTGGCGTCCGTGGGCGGTCGGTTTCGCACTCGTGCTCCTAGCGCTGGCCGTGGGTGCCGTTCTGGCGCGGCGAACCCGCGTCCGCAGGCCCGAAACCGCCTAAAAACAGCGCGCGACCCGGGACGTTTCGAGCGTCCCGGGTCGTTTCTACACTTATGGGAGTGGAGCGCAAGCTTGCGACGGTTCTGTTCGTGGACCTGGTCGGGTCCACCGCCCTCGTCACCGGCACCGATCCGGAGGTGGCGCGCCGCCGCGTGCAGCAGTACTTCGACCGGGTCTCCCATTGCATCGTCACGCACGGCGGCATCGTCGAGAAGTTCGCCGGCGACGCCGTCATGGCGGCGTTCGGCATCCCGCAGGCGCACGAGGACGACGCCGAGCGTGCGGTCCGCGCGGCCCTCGGCATCCTCGATTCCGTCAAGGAGCTGGGCCTCGAAGCCAGGATTGGTATCGAGTCCGGCGAGGTCGTCGTTGACTCGGGCCAGTCCACGTTCGCCACCGGGGAAGCCGTGAACCTAGCTGCCCGGCTCCAGCAGGCCGCGCCGGTGAACTCGATCCTGGTCGGTCCCGGAGCGCATCGCCTCACGATTGGTCGCTTCGAGGTCGAGGACGAGGGGCCGGTCGAGATCAAGGG
>DATLQK010000078.1:0-17416 GCA_035535195.1 Gaiellaceae bacterium
TGCAGCTGCGCCGCCAGGTCGCGGAGGCTCTCGAGGACGCGCTGCCTCCGCTCCTCGAGCATTCGCGCCTCGCGCTTGAGTGCCTCGTGCCGCTGGCCGACGTCTCGCTCGATCTGTTCGGCCTCGTTCTTGGCTGCCGTCAGCATCACCCGCGCCTTCGCCTCCGCCTCGGCGAGCAGGTGTCGGGCCTCCTCCTCGGCGCTACGGCGGTGCTGAGTGCCGTACGAGTCGGCCGCCTCGCGCATGTCGCGGGCGTACTGGTCGGCCTCCTCGCGAAGCACCCTCGCCTCGCGGGTCAGCTCGTCGATGCGCGCAGAGGCCTTCGTCTCGGCGCCTGCGAGGATCTCAGCCGCCGCTTTCTCCGCAGCCTCGATGATCCCGTTCACTCTCGACCCGATGTCGGGCTGGGCCGGCGTTCCGTTCTCCCCCTCAGGACGGTCTTGCATCATCGGCTCCTTCGCTCGGGCCGCAGAAAGAGAGACACGTATCGGACCTGCGTCCAGCGTGCAACCCGGATCGGTCACCCGGACTTGATTCCCGGTCGGAAGAGGCGGAGCATGAGGAGCGACGGCGCGGCACGGCGTCTCGCCCGAAAGGACTGTGCGCGATGCGGAAGACCTCGTCCCGGACCGCAATTCTCCTCTTCGTCTTAGCGGCACTCGCTCTCGCGTGGGCAGGCGGCGCCGCGGCCAAGGGCGACACGCCCGCTCCGAAGCTCCTGCACGCCTACCAACCCGTGCTCGTCTTCCACCCGAATGAGCTTTTCCGGCCGACGAAGGTGCAGTCCTTCGTCAACGACTCGGTCCTGGAGCGGTTCGTCGGGACGAGTGCTGCGCAGCTCCCGCTCGATGCGTTCTGGACCGTCGTCGACCCTGACCCGGGGCCCGGAGGCCTGCCGGAGGCGTCGCCCGGCGCGTTCTACCGGCTGAACCAGAACGGCTGCGAGGCAGACGCGCCGCTCGCGGGCGCAGCCTGCTACGCGGAGGCTTGGCAGGCGGGAAGCGGCGGGGACGCGGTGTACGGCCGCGTCGTCCGGACCGGCACGCGCGTCGTGCTCCAGTACTGGCTCTTCTACTACGACAATCCGCTGCTGCTCCCGCCGACGCCGGTCGGGACGTTCTGGCAGTCGCACGAGGGTGACTGGGAGCTCGTCAACGTCATCCTGGACGCAGATGAGGAGCCGCTCGAAGCCGCCTACAGCCAGCACTGCTCCGGGCAGCGAAAGGCCTGGGCCGGCGTCGAGCGGTCGCCGGCGGGCAGCACACACCCGGTCGCGTACGTCGCGCTCGGCTCGCACGCGAACTACTTCGCGCCGGGCGCCGGACCCATCGGGGCGGTACCGATCCCGCTCGCGTGCATCCCGGGACCGATCCAGCCGATCCTGCCGTCGCTGCCGTTCTTGCCGGTCGTCGACCAGGTCGTCGACGGCTCAGGCGTCGGAGCGATCGTGGGCCCGCCCGGGAGTGGCCTGCCCGCGTCGACGGTCCACAGGATCGAAGGCGCGCCCTGGTCGGCCTTCGGCGGACGGTGGGGCGAGTCGGAGTACTTCTTCACTCCGATTCCGCTCGGACCGGTGCCCGCGGGCGCCGTCCCCGTCGGGCTCGCGCCGGCCAGCCCGCCGCAGCAGGCGAACTGGAACGTCCAGGTCGTACTGGCCTGGCCGCCTGCCTAGCCGAGGCGCTCGCCAAGCGCGATCGCAGCCGAATTCGTCGACCTCTGGACTAGGGTCAGCAAGATGAGCGACCGAGAGCTCGAGCGGAAGGCGGAAGTGGCCGAGCTGCTGCTCAGCGCCGCCCGAACGCTTGGTGAGAGCATCGAGCCGGCGCGAATCTACGAGCGGTTCCACGACCTCGTGGGCAGCGTGATCCCACACGACGGGGTCGTGATCTCGTTCTACGACGAGCGAGACGGGCTGATCCGCTGCGAGTACGCCTGGACGGACGGGGCCGTGCTGGACGTCTCGACCTTCCCCGTCTTGCCGCTGAACCGCCAGGGCGGCGGCATGCAGAGCCGGGTGATCCTCACAGGCGAGCCGCTCCTCTTCAACGACGTTCCCGAGCGGACGAAGCAGGTGGCCGGCGTCTACTACAACGTCGACGCCGAGGGAAACCTCGAGAAGATTCCAGATGCCGGTCCGGCGGGGACGACCGCCGCGATGATGGTGCCCGTCACGGACGAGGAGCGGGTCGTCGGCGTCGTCCAGCTGATGAGGGACACAGGCGCCTACACCGCCCACGACCTCGAGCTCTTCGACGGGCTCGTCGCGCAGATGGGCGCCGCCGTCCGCAACGCGCGCCTCCAGCAGGAGCGGCGGCGGCTCGAGGCCGCCGAGGCTGCGGCCCGAGCGGTGGCGGCAGAGCGCGAGGAGGCGGCGCAGGTGCTCGACGCCGTCGGCGACGGGATCTTCCTGCTCGACGATGGCGGGACGGTTCGGCTCTGGAACAACGCGGCGGCGCTCATGACGGGGCTCGCCGCGGAGGACGTGCTCGGCCGCGCCCTTGCCGACGTGCTCCCGGACTGGAAGGCACTCGCGGTCAAGGTGCCGGTGGTGGACGAAGGCGCGGCTGCTCGCTCGGTCACGCTCCCGCTCGGGGTGCGAGGCCGCGACCTCTGGCTCTCGATCGTCGCCGTTCGCAGCGCGGCCGGCGTCGTCCACGCGTTCCGGGACGTCACCGACGAGCGGCGGCTGGAGGAGGAGAAGAGCGACTTCGTCGCCACGATCTCGCACGAGCTTCGGACACCGATGACGGGCGTCTACGGCGCTGCACTGACACTGCTGCGGGCGGACATTCACCTGTCCGCCGGCCAGCGAGAAGCCCTGTTGCAGATGATCGCGACCCAGGCGGCCCGGCTCGGCCAGATTGTCGACGAGGTGCTGCTGACCCGCCAGCTCGATCGCGGTGAGGTGCACGTCGAGCAGACGCCGATTGACGTCGCACACGTCGTGCGCTCCGCCGTCGAGACGTTGCAGGCGCAGCTCCTTGTGGAGCAGGAGATCGAAGTCGAGGTCGACGAGCGGGCGAGGGTCGCGTCCGGGGACCCGGACCGGATCCAGCAGGTGCTCGTGAACCTGATCGACAACGCGCTCAAGTACGGTGCGACCCCGGTCAAGGTCGCCGCGCAGCGCGCGGACGCGCGCGTCCGGATCTCCGTGTCCGACGCCGGCACCGGCGTGCCGCCCGCCGACCGGGAGCGGATCTTCGAGAAGTTCTACCGCGCCGGCGAGCGGCCGGTTCCGACGGCAGGCGGGACCGGCCTCGGCCTCTATATCGCGCGTGAGCTGACCGAGCGCATGGGTGGGCGGCTGCAACTCGCCTCGGTGCCCGGCCAGGGCGCGACGTTCGTAGTCGAGCTGCGGCGCGCCGACCGGAACGGCTGATCCCGGATAGCCCGTGCGATCATGGCAACGTGGTCGCGCAGCCCGCCGAGCTCCCGATCCGCCGCAACACGCTGCTCCTTGCCGGGGTGCTCGCGGTCAACTCGGCCGTCCTGCAGCTCGTCGCCTCGGTCTCGTCGCTCACCTTCGTGCTCGTCACCGGGTTCGAGAAGCTGCTCGGGCTCGGGCCGGCGATCTTCCTGACCGCCTCGGCGCTGACCTCGTTCCCCGCCGGCCGGGCGATGGACCGCTTCGGCCGAATTCCGGTGATCGCCACCGGCTTCGCGCTCGGCTGCGTCGGCTGCCTCCTCACGGCGCTCGGCACGGCGACCGAGCAAGGGCCGCCGGTGATCGCGGGCTTCGCGCTCGTCGGCGCCTCCGGTGGGGTCGCGCTCCTCGTGCGCGCCGCGGCCGGCGACATGTACCCACAGGAGCGGCGGGCACGCGGGATCGCTTACGTCCTGAGCGGCGCCGTCTTCGGCGCGATCCTTGGCCCCGCCGTCTTCAGCCCGCTCTTCTCGGGCAAGGACCTCGACGCGAGCGTCCTGACGATCCCGTGGCTCGTCGCGGCCGGCGTCTCGCTCGTCGCGCTGGCGCTCGCGCTCTTCGTCCGTCCGGACCCCCGCGAGATCGCCGAGCTCATCTCCGGGCCGGAGGCGCAGGCGCAGGTCCAGCCGGCGGCTCCGCTCCGCGAGATCATCCGGCGACCCGGCGTGATCCCGGCCCTTCTCGCCGGCTTCGCGAGCATGAGCGTGATGGTGTCGGTGATGAATCTCACCGGCTACGTCGTCGTCAACAACCACCACCACGCTCAGGACCTCGTCTTCCCGATCGTCGGGGCGCACGTGCTCGGGATGTACGCGCTCGTTCTGGTGATCGGGCCCGTGATCGACCGGATCGGGCGGACGCCGGCGATCCTCGGCGGGCTCGTCCTGATGTCCGTCTGCTGCGCGGGGATCCAGTTCTTCGAGGGCGTGCCGGCGACGGCGGCGCTCCTCTTCGGCCTCGGCCTCGGCTGGAACCTTTCCTTCGTCGCGTCGACTGCGCAGCTCGCGGACCGGTCGACCGCCACGGAGCGCGGCAAGCTCCTGGGTTTCAACGACCTCGGCTCCTCGCTCCTCGGCGCGGCTTTTGCGCTGCTGGGCGGCATCGCCCTGGAGGCGCTCGGCGTGGCGGCGCTCGCTCTCGGCGCCGCCGCCGTCGTGCTCCTGCCAGTCGCGTGGATCTGGCGGCTCAGAGAAGTGGGGGCGGGAGGATTCGAACCTCCGAAGGCTGAGCCAACGGGTTTACAGCCCGTCCCCTTTGGCCACTCGGGAACACCCCCAGGGGATCGCCCATAGTAGCCGCGCAGCGCTTCGATGCCCTCGTCGTCGGCGCCGGTCCGGCCGGGTCGACGGCCGCGTTCCGCCTCGCGCGCGGCGGCGCCAGGGTGCTGCTCGCGGACCGGGCGACATTTCCGCGCGACAAGCCCTGCGGCGGCGGGCTCACCTACCGCGCGCTCCGGCTGCTGCCGTTCTCGGTCGAGCCGGTCGTCGAGGAGGAGATCGACATCTTCGAGCTCGGCCTCGGGTACCGCCGGCGGTTCGTGCGCCGCACGGACCGGCCGATGGTAGTGATGACACAGCGTCGGCGTCTCGACGTGTTCCTGGTCGAGCAGGCGCGTAAGGCCGGGGTGGATGTGCGCGAAGGCGCGAAGGTCGAGCTCTCGCCCCTCGCCGTGGACGGCGAGCCGATCGACGCGGCGGTCGTGATCGGCGCCGACGGCGTCAACGGCATGACGGCGAAGCACCTCGGGCTCGCGACGCACGAGCACGAGGTCGCGCTCGAGGCCAACGTGCCGCACGGGACGGTGGATCGTTCCCGTTACGCGCGCCGTGCCGTGGTGGAGTTCGGGATCGTCCCGGGCGGCTACGGCTGGGTCTTCCCGAAAGGCGACCACGTGAACGTCGGCGTCGGCGGCTGGCTGCATCAGGGGCCGCGGCTCCGGGACCACCTCGCGCGGCTGTGTAACGAGCACGGGATCCCCGCCGAGGCGCTCACGGAGACGCGCGGCTACCGGCTGCCGCTGCGCCGACCAGGGTCGTCCCCCTTCCGGGACCGGACAGCGCTCATCGGCGACGCCGCCGGACTCGTCGATCCCGTCTCGGGCGACGGCATCTACGAGGCCCTCCTGAGCTCGAAGCTCGCCGCCGCGGCGGCGCTGGACATCGTCGCCGGCCGCTCCGCCGACTTCTCCCGATACGCGGCGGAACTGCACCGTGCGCTCGCTCCCTCGGCTGCCGCGTCCTGGCGGGCGAAGCTCGCCCTCGAGCGCTTCCCGAACCTCGCCTTCACCCTGCTCCAGGCCCCGCAGGCCTGGCGGGCGATGGAGCAGCTGATGCGGGGCGAGGCGGCACATCCGGCGGCAATCGGCGGACCGGGCGGTCTCGCGCTCCGCGCCGCCGAGCAGCTCGCCCGGCTCGCGGGCGATCCCGGCAGAGCGTTCGCCACCTAGCGATTCAAGGCCGGAGCGGGCCCTGCCGATGGAAGGTCGGCGTTCCCCATGGACCTGAACGACCTTCTGCTGCGGGCCGTCTCGAACGGCGCCACCGACGTTCATCTCAAGCTCGGCCGGCCGCCGATTCTCCGACGCGAGGGCGTGCTCGTGCCGCTCGAGGGCTGGAACGCGCTGACTCCCACGGACCTCGAGTCCGTGCTCGCCACCGTCACGGCGATCAACCGCCAGAAGGAGGCCGACTTCCGCGCGACGGGCGAGCTCGACATCTCGTACACGTCGAACGATCTGACGCGCTACCGCGTGAACGGCTTCCTGCAGCGCGGCGCGACGTCGTTCGCGTTCCGCGTGATCCCGCGCGAGATCCCGAACTTCGCCCACTTGCGGATGCCGTCCGGGGTGGAGCGCCTCGCGAACGAGCATCGCGGCCTCGTGCTCGTCACCGGCGCCACCGGCTCCGGAAAGACGACGACGCTCGCGGCGATGCTCGGCCACATCAACGCCACCCGCCGGCAGCACATCGTCACGATCGAGGACCCGATCGAGGTCCTCCACGAGGACCACGGCTGCATCATCAACCAGCGCGAAGTCGGGCTCGACACGCAGTCGTTCGGCCAGGCCCTGCGCCGCGCGCTCCGCCAGGATCCGGACATCATCCTGATCGGCGAGCTTCGCGACGCCGAGACGGCCGAGACCGCGCTCCAGGCCGCAGAGTCCGGCCACCTCGTCTTCTCGACGCTTCACACCGTCGACGCCGCCGAGACGATCGGCCGCCTCACCGAGTTCTTCCCGGGCGTCAAGCAGCCGCAGATCCGTTCGATCCTGGCCGGCGTCCTCCGCGGCGTGATCAGCCAGCGCCTTTTGCCGCGCATCGGCGGCGGTCGCGTCGCCGCCGTCGAGGTGATGGTCACGAACGCGCGGATCGCCGACCTGATCCGCGAGGCGCGTCCCGACGAGATCCACGACGCGATCGAGGAAGGCGACTTCTTCGACATGCAGACGTTCTCGCAGGCGCTGATCAAGCTCGTCGTGGACGGCGAGGTCGACCGCGAGGTGTCCGCCAACACCGCGACGAACCGGCACGACTTCCTCGTGGCGCTGGAGCGCGCCGAGAAGCAGCACGTCGCGGACACGCGCGCGGCCGCGGAGGCCGCCAAGCCGAAGCCGCCGCCGGTGCGTCCTTCCGACGTCGCGGTTGGACAGACGGTCCCCGGCCTTCGCGTGTTCCAAGAGCCGACCAGAGAATGACCCGGTTCGCCGTCATCCTCGCCGCCGCCCTTGCACTGATCGGAGCGGCGGGTGCTTCCGGTGCTTCGGGCCCCGTCTTCACGGTGCTGCCGAGTGCGCCTCCGGCCTCGACCGCGCCGGTCTCGCTACCGAGCGCCGAGGTCCCGAACGACGGCTCGGTCCCGATGCCGGACGACCTGTCGACCCCGCCGATGGTGACGAGGACGCTCCCCTTCGGCGAGCTGAACGCGGTCTGGCGCCGCGCCGGCGCCGCCTACGGGATCCCATGGCAGGTGCTCGCGGCGATCAACAAGATCGAGTCGAACTTCGGCCGGAACATGGGGCCCAGCTCGGCCGGAGCGGTCGGCTGGATGCAGTTCATGCCGTCGACGTGGCTCCGTTGGGGCACGGACGCCTCCGGCGACGGGATCGCGGATCCATGGGATCCCGAGGACGGCGTCTTCTCGGCCGCCCGCTATCTCGCGGCCGCGGGTGGGCGGGTCGACATCGAGCGAGCCGTCTTCGCCTACAACCACGCGGATTGGTACGTGAACGACGTCCTCGGCCTCGCAGGCATGTACGGAAACGGCGGCGGCGTCCTCACTTTCTCGCTCGACCGGCTCCAGGTGCAGCTCGATTCGGCCCGCAAGGAGGTTGCGCGGACGAACCATTCGTTGGTCCGGGCGGTGCGCGGTGCCCGTGCGGCGCGCCGCGTCGAGCTCAGGCTGACGCGCAGGGCCGCCGCCTCGACGCTGCTCTCCGACCGGCTGCTGCTCGAGCGGCGCGCGACCGCGGCCGGGGTCCGCGCCGACGCCGCACAGGCGGTCGTCGAGGACCGGAGTGCGGCGCTCGACTCGGCCCAGGCTTCACTAGAGACGGCACGCTCCGGCGCCGTGCCCGCCTCGATCACGCCGGCCGCCGGTCAACTGCTCGGAGCCCCGACCGCGGCTGTCTCCGGTTACGTCTTCCCCGTCGGCGGCGGCCCATCGGTCGTCAGCGTCGGGCATCACCACCACGACTACCCGGCCGCCGACATCGCCGCCGCAGAAGGCTCGCCGTTGTACGCGCTCATCGACGGGTTCGTGCAGGACGCGTGGCCGCTCGGCTCCGGCAACTGCGGGATCGGATTCAAGCTGCTCGCCGGCGACGGGCGCACGTGGACGTATTGCCATATGTCCTTCCTCGAGCCGACCGTGACGGCGGGCGCTGCGCTCGCAGCCGGTGACCCCGTCGGCCTCGTCGGCTCCACCGGCCACGCCACCGGGCCGCATCTCCACCTGCAGACGGGGCCCGACCTGACCTATCCCCAGAGCGAACCGTGGTTCGAGGCCTTCGCCGGCACCGCCTTCACGTGGCAGGACGAGGGTGGTGAGACGCAGCCGTACGCCGTGGCGCCGTTCTCGCCGATCCCCGTCTTCGCCGTCGTCGACCAGCCGGTGTTCGAGGTCGTCCGGCCCGTGAGCGTCGAGACGGACGGCGTCGTCGAGTTCTCGCTGACCTCTTAAGAACCTGACGGAATCTGCCGAAAAGGACTCGGTAGCTGTGGCGGCCCGGCTGACATCCATGCTTCCGCGCGTTGTTGCGCTGACGGCGATCCTCGTGCTCGCGTCCGCGACGCTTTCCTTCGCGGCCGACAACGTCCTCGCGCCTCCGGCGACGCCGGTCGAAGCGACCGTCGCGCCACCGGCGCTCGTCACCGTGCCCGACGTGCGCGGCCAGGCGTACGTCTTCGCCAAGGGGACGCTCGAGGAGCAGGGCTTCGCCTGGCGCGTCGCCGGCGCCGTCAAGGGCTACGCCGCGAACACCGTGGCGACACAGACACCCCCCGCCGGGACTCGCGTGATCGACACGGGGCTCCCGACGATCCTGCTCGGCTTGAAGCGGAACGCGAAGTACCCCGAGGCCGGCGATCCGGAGAACGCCTCGCCCTACGACGGCACGGCGATCAAGTTCCTGCGTCGGCACGTGGCGCCCAAGGCGAAGCCGGCCGCGAAGCCGAAGGTGCGGCCGAAGGCGAAGGCGAAGCCCGTCGCGAAGCCGAAGGTCAAGGCGAAAACGAAGGCGAGGGCCAAGGCGAAGGCAAAGTCGAGGGCCAAGTCCAATGCGCAGGCGAAGCCGAAGGCACGGTCGGCGCGTCCGCCGGCCTTCGCGAGGGCCGGCTCACCGAAGGAGCCGCTGAACGAGCTGTCGCTCCCCGTCCGCGCCGCCCGGCTCGAACGCTGGCTCGCCGCGCATCCAAAATTGTCCAACGCGAACGTCCGTCACTGGCTCTACCAGCATGAGTGGATCGTCACCGGCGCGAAGTTCGGCTGGTGGCACGGCACCGAGGCGCTCGAGACCCTCGTCCGCGTCGACGAGCAGGTTCAGCGCCGCTGGGGCATCGGCGCGAAGAGCGAGGCCGCCGCGAGGCACGCGCTCGCCCTAGTCCGCGCGAAGAGCCGATGACGAAGCGGCTCCGCCGGCTCCTCGTGCAGGAGTCGGGCTACTCGCTGTTCGAGCTCCTCCAGGTCACGGTGATCCTGGCGGTGGTGATGGGGGCGCTGACGACGGTCTTCGTCCGCGCGATGAACTCCGAGCTCGACATGAATCAGCGCTTCCAGGCGCAGCAGGAGGCCCGGCTCGCCGTCGACAAGATGCGCCGGGAGATCCATTGCGCCACGGCCGTCACGCCGGCCGGGACCTCGTCGTCGATCACGATCACCCTCCCGGCGCAGTGCCCGACCTCCGGCGGCTCGCAGATCACCGTGGTCTACGACACCCAGCTCGTCTCGACCGGGCGCTACCGGCTGCGGCGGGCCGGGGTGCGGATCGCCGACTACATCACGAGCCCGAACGCTTTCACGTACACGGCGCCGGCGATCGGGACGCTCGGGAAGCTGCATCTCGACCTCCCCGTCAACGTCCGCGTGAACCAGGCGCGCGAGACCTGGAAGCTCACCGCCGACATCGTCCTCCGCAACACAACCCGCCTGTAACGGATCCCTCTGTTGGGGGGAGACACGCGCATGCGCCGTTCCTTCAATGCGTTCTGGCGCGCTCTGTCGGCGGTTCGCGCAACTTGCGGCATGTTCTCAAGACTCAGGTCACAGGCAGGTTCGGCCCTGGTGCTCTCCGTGGGCATCCTCGCCGTGCTCACGATCAGCGGCACGACGCTCGTCGCCTACACGACGTCGAACGCCCGCACGAGCGAGCTGAGCAAGACCAACGAGCTCGCGTTCTCGCTCACGGAGGCCGGCCTCAACAACGCAATGGCCGTCCTGTCGAACCCGACGAACAACGCGCTCGACCCCGACGTTCTGCCGTCGACTGAAGCGACCGCTTCGTCGGCCACGTACGAGGGCGGCACGGCGAAGTGGTACGGCACGCTCGATCGCACGGCGCACGTCTGGACGATCACCACGCTCGGCCTCTACAAGAACCCGACTGGGTCGGGGGTCGCCCAGGTCCGTCGCAAGCTCGTCGCGAAGGTGCCGGTGATCCCGACGTACACCCAGCCGCTGAACAACCCGGTGTGGAACTACGTCTACGCGGGCCACACCGGCAGCACCTGCGACCAGACACTCAACAACAACATCGGCGGCAACTCGCGGATGTACGTCGCCGGGAACCTCTGCCTGAGCCCGAACGTCCAGATGGCCCAGTCGGCGGTGATCGTCGGCGGCAACCTCGACGTCTCCAACAACGCGGCAGTGGGGGCGAACACGAGCATGAGCACGCGCGTCGAGACCTATGTCGGCGGCAGCTGCCGCTACAGCGTCGGCTCCTGGGCGACGTGCAGCGGCGACCAGGACGCCCGGCACATCTACAGCAAGCTCGCGAACGGGACGACGATCGGCGTGAATCACACCCCGCCCGTGGTTCCGCCGCCCACCGCGGATTTCGCCACGTGGTACGAGAACGCGATTCCGGGCCCGTCGCAGAGCTGTACGACCTCCAGCGGCGCGGTCCCGATGTTCGACAACAATTACCCGGCCCGCGACACGAGCGTCAGCACCGTCTTCGACCTCACACCCTCGACCTCGTACATCTGCCGAGTCGGTCCCGGCGCCTCGACCACGCTGAGCTCGGCGATCACGGCGAGTCAGACCAGCATCACCGTCGCGTCGTCGGCCGGTTTCCCCGCTTCGCAGTTCAAGATCCGGATCGACGACGAGGTGATGACCGTCACCGGCGGCTATGGCACCACCAACTGGACCGTGACCCGCGGCGTCAGCGGCTCGACGGCGGCGGCACACGCGACGAGCCAGACCGTGATCTGGGACGACACCACGCCGAGCGGCGAGCTGTCGTGGAACGCGACGACGAAAACGCTCACCGTCAAGGGGACGGTCTTCATCGACGGCAGCGCAAAGATCACGAACGGGGCCCTCAACACGTACAACGGCCAGGCGACGCTCTACCTCTCCGGCACCTTCCGCGCCACCGGGTCGTTGTGCGGCAGCGTCTCGGCCGGGGCCTGCGCTTTCACGACGTGGAACCCGAACACGGAGCTGCTGACGATCGTCGCGAACGGGAACGGCGGCCAGGTGAACCCCGGCGACGGCGTCCAGATCGACAACAACTACTCGTTCCAGGGTGGGCTCTTCGCGACGAACGCGGTCGAGTTCGGCAACAACGTGAACATCGGCGGACCTGTCGTGGGCAGCCAGATCATCCTCAGCAACAACCTGGTCACGAACAACTTCCCCTACATCGACACGGTGCCCGTCGGGATGCCTTCGAACCCGGCGGTCTACGCGCAGCCGAGCCCGCCGCAGATGTTCGCCGGCTAAAGCGCGCCTCCGATCCGCCGATAGACGGGCCGTGGAACTTGCGGCCCTCGCACTCGTCCCTGCTCTCGCGCTCGGCAGCTTCCTGAACGTCGTCGCGGCCCGCGTCCCTCGCCGCGTCTCGATCGTCACGCCCGCCTCCGCGTGCCTGGCGTGCAAGGCGCCGATCGAGTGGCGGGACAACATCCCGCTCGTCTCCTGGGTGCTCCTCCGGGGGCGGTGCCGGAACTGCGGGACGCCGATCAGCCCGCTCTACCCGGCGGTCGAGCTCGCGACCGCACTGCTCGTCGCGGCCTGCGTGCTCGAGTTCGGGCTGAGCGCAGAGATGCTCGTCGCATCGTTCTTCTGCGCCGTGCTCGTCGCGGTGACCGCGACCGACCTGACGCACAGGATCATCCCGAACCGGATCGTGCTCCCCGCGTTCGTCGTGATCCTCGTCGCTCAGACGCTGATCGAGCCGAGCCCGGAGTGGGTGCTCGCCGCGCTCGGCGCCTCCGGTTTCCTCTTCCTCGCCGTACTGGCCTACCCGGCCGGGATGGGGATGGGGGACGTGAAGCTGGCGCTCGTCATGGGTGCGGCGCTCGGTAAGACGGTCGCCGTCGCGCTCATGGTCGGGATGTTCACCGCGCTCGTCCCCGCCGTCTTCTTGCTCGTGCGCCACGGCTCGAAGGCGCGGAAGATGGGCATCCCATTCGGCCCGTTCCTCGCGCTCGGGTCGGTCGTCGCCCTCTTCGCCGGCGACCAGATCGTCGACTGGTACCTGACGCTGCTCGGCTAGCGGCCTTCGCCTGACCCCCGCAGGGGTCAAGGAGAAGGGCCTCGCTGCCGATTACCTCGTTCGGGTTATGGAGTTGGAGCCCACAGCGGAGTTGCGGAGCCCTGCGGCAGACGAGGAGACCCGTCCCAAGACGGCCCCGCTGCGCTCGGCCTTCGCGGTCAACGGCCTCGCCGAGCTCGTCGCCGACGTCGTCGAGCAGACCGGCCTGCTCTCACAGGAGGACGTCGCCTCCGTCCGGGCGCGGGCCCGCACCGGCTCGTTCCCGCAGGCACTGATCGACGAAGGGGTCGCGGCCGGCGAGCGCGTCGCGGCCGCGCTTGGCACGCGCTTCGGGATGCCGGTCGTCGACCTGCTCGAGACAGGTGTTTCGCCGGATGCCGCCGCGGAGATCCCGCTCCACGTACTCGAACGCGTCGTCGCGATCCCGTACGCGATCGAGGCCGGCACCCTCAAGGTCGCCGTCGCCGATCCGCAGAACGTCAACGCGATCGACGAGCTGAAGCTCGCGACGCGACTGCCGCTCGAGCTCTCGATTGCCGCCCGCGACGACATCCTCGTGGAGGTCAAGCGCCTCGCCCGCGCCGCTGAGGCGTTCGGCGCCCGCGCGATGCTCGAGGTCGAGGAGGAGGAGCTCGGCGCCGAGGAGGAAGAGGACGGCGACGACCTCGAAGCCGAGGACGGGATCTCCGACGCGCCGCTCGTTCGCCTCGTCAACTCGATCATCTTCCAGGCCGCCGAGGACGGCTCCTCCGACATCCACTTCGAGCCGCAGGCGGATGCGCTCGTCGTCCGCTTCCGAACCGACGGCGTGCTCCATGAGATGCAGCGGATCCCGCGCAAGATGACCCCGGGCGTGATCACCCGTCTGAAGGTGCTCGCGAAGCTGGACATCGCCGAGCGGCGGAAGCCGCAGGACGGACGGATCTCCCTGAGCGCGCAGGCCGCGGGCCGGATGCTCGACATCCGCGTCGCCACCCTCCCGACGGTGGACGGCGAGAAGGTCGTCATGCGCCTCCTCGACAAGTCGAAGAAGGCGCCGACGCTGGAGGAGCTCGGGCTCGAGGAGGGCATGCGCACCCACCTCCAGGAGATCATCAACAAGCCCGGCGGCGCGTTGCTGGTCACCGGGCCGACCGGCTCGGGTAAGTCGACGACGCTCTACTCGGCGCTGACCGAGATCTCGCGTCCCGAGATCAACGTCGTCACGGTCGAGGACCCGGTCGAGTACCGGCTGCCGGGCGTCAGCCAGATCCAGATCAACGTGAAGGCCGGCCTGACCTTCGCCTCCGCGCTCCGCTCGATCCTCCGCGCCGACCCCGACGTCGTGATGGTGGGCGAGATCCGCGACGCCGAGACGGCGAAGATCTCGATCGAGTCGGCGCTCACGGGCCACTTCGTCCTCTCCTCGATGCACACCAATGACGCGCCGGGCGCGATCACGCGCCTGAACGAGATGGGCGTCGAGCCGTTCCTGACCGGTTCGGCCGTGTCCGCCGTGCTCGCGCAGCGCCTCGCGCGGAAGCTCTGCCCGCACTGCTGTGAGATGTACAGCCCCTCCGCCGAGGAGCTGCTGCGGAACCGCGTCTCGCCCGAGGTGGCTGCGGCCTCCGACGGCGCCGCCTTCTACCGCAAGCGCGGCTGCCCGCGCTGCGGCCAGACGGGCTACAAAGGCCGGATCGGCATCTACCAGCTGATGGTGATGACCGAGCACCTGGAGTCGCTCGCCGTCGGCCGCGCCAGCCGCGAGGACCTCGAGCGCGCTGCGATCGAGCAGGGAATGCGGACGCTGTGGGACGACGGCCTCGCGAAGGTCGCGTCCGGCATCACGTCACTCGAGGAGCTTGGCCGTGTCCTGGTCTGACGACGTCCCTCGTTCGAGGGACAGTTCCCCCAACTGGGCCGCCGATACCGATCCGGTCGGCACCGTGACCCCCGAGCCCGCGCTCGCGGATCCCGGGCCGGCACACGGCGGCCACTTCACGAGCGAGGTATCCATGTCTTCCATCCCATTCGGCGACGGCACTCCGGGTGCACCCGAGCCGGCTCCGGCTCCACTCGACGGGCAGCAGGTGCAGCCTGTTCAGCCCGTCCAGCCCCTTCAGCCCGTTCAGCCCCTGCAGCTCCAGCCCCTCCAGCCCCTCGCGCCCGCGGCGCCGGAGGCGACCGCCCCGGTCTCGCCGCCCGCCGAGACTCCCGCCGCGCCCGCACTGGGCCTCGCGGACATGCGTGACGTCCCGCTCGGGACGCTCGTCTTCCGAGCCGGCCTGCTGCCGGAGGAGAAGCTCGAGGAGGCGCTCCAAGAGGGCATCAAGTCCGGCAAGCGCCTGGGCGAGATCCTGCTCGAGCGAGGCCTCGTCTCCGAGAGTGACCTCGGGCACCTGCTCGCCGGCCAGAAAGGCCTGCCGTTCGTCGACCTCGACCCGACCGCGATCGATCCCACGGCGCCGCCGCTCCTGCATCCGGAGAAGGCGCGCCTCCACGGCGCGCTGCCGATCGGCTTCGACGCGGGCGTGCCGGTCGTTGCGGTCGCCGACCCGTCGAACGACCTCGTGGTCGAAAACGTGCGCCGTGCGCTGAACTGCGAGCCCGTCCTCGTCGTGGCGGGCCGCGATGCCCTCTACCGCGCGATTGACGCCTCGTACGGCGGCCAGCCGGCCGAGACGGCCGTCGCCGCGCCCGTGGCGCCCGCGCCCGGGGCGCCGCCGGCCGACGTTCCGGCAGCGCCCGTCGTCCCAGTAGCCGAGCCCCACGCGCCTGTCGTGCCGGAGCCCGCCGCGGTCGTCGCGCCTGAGCCCGCTGCGCCCGCACCGCCTGTGGTGGAGCCGGTCGCTCCGGTCGTCGAGCCCCTTGCCGTCCCCACTCTCCCCGAGCCCGTGGCGGTGGAGCCGCCGGCCCCCGAGGCCGCGGTGCCGGTCGCCGAGCCCGTGGCGCCTGTCGCGGAGCCCGCCCCGGCAGCTCCGGTCGTGCCAGTCGCCCCGGTTGCGACGGAGCCGAGCACGAACGGCAACGGCATGTGGCTCGGCGAGGTGGAGGAGGCGACACCCCAGCCGGCCGTGACACCTCAGCCCGTGGAGCCGGCGCCGGAGCCGATCCAGAACGTGCAGGTGATCGAGCCAGCGCCCGTGCTCCAGGCGGAGCCCCTCGCGCCGCCGCCTGCTCCGGCGGTGGAGCCCGAGCCCCAACCCGAGCCCGAGCCTGTAGCGCCCGCCGAGCCCGTGGCGGCAGCGACGCCTTCGTGGGCCGTCGAGCTCCGGCTCGTGAGCGGCGAGCGAATCGAGGTCGGCGTCTACTCGAGCAACGAAGAGGCGCTCGACGCCGCCCGCTCGGTGGTCGCGCACGCCTCGATCGAAGGCTCGTGGCCGTTCGTCGACCGCCGGTTCCTGCGCCCGGAGGCGATCGTTTCGGTCGACCTCGTCGAGCTCGCCGACGACCGCTGGCTCGGCTCATCCGCCCGCGCGGCCTGGGGCGACCGGTCTTAAAGGTCTGACCGCGGCGTGCCGATAGGTCGCCCATGAGCCTGCGGCTTTCGACGCGTGCCTTCGCGCCCGTGATCGCGCTCGCGATCCTGGGCGGGATCGTCGCGACCTTCATGGTCTACCGGACGCTTCCGAGAGGCGCCCAGGCCGATCTGCCCACCGCGGCCGAGCTCGCCAAGCATCCGCAGACGCCTATGAAGCCGAAGGCGAAGGCCAAGAAGCCGGTGGCGAAGGCCAAGAAGCCGGTGGTCGCGAAGACCACCGCTCCGGCCAGGCCGAAGGCGAAGGTGAAGGCGCCCGCCAGGCCGAAGGCGCCGGTGAAGCCGAAGGTGGCGGCCGTTCCGGCCGCGCCGGTCCGCAAGCCGGTCGAGGCGCCGAAGGGGGATCCCGTAGACGCGCACGGCCTGCCGCTCGTGCTCTCCCGGGCGCTCGCCAAGAACCCCATCACCGTCGTCGCGCTCTACGACCCGAGCGCGGAGCTCGACGAGCTCGCGCTCGCTGAGGCGCGTGCCGGTGCCGCGGACGCCGAGGCAGGCTTCCTCGCGATCAACGTCTTCAACGAGCCGCAGGTTCGGCCGCTCGCCCAGCTTTTGGGCGTGCTGAACAGCCCGTCGCTGCTCGTCTACAAGCGCCCGAACACGCTGTTCGTTCGCATCGACGGCTTCTCCGACCGGCAAACCGTGGCGCAGGCCGCGGCGAACGCGCGCCCATGAGCCGCGCGAGCCGGCTGCGGACGGCCCGGAAGGACGGCCGCCAGGTCGTGACGCTGCGGCGCGCCGACGCCGACGGTGAGGTCGTCGTGGAGTGCGAGGTCTACCCGGTGAACAGTCTCAGGGTCGAGCCGATCCGGCCGGGCCCGTACCGCTTCGGCACCGAGGACGAAGCCAACGCCTTCGTCGAGGAAACCGCCCGCGCCCTGGAATATCTGGGCTGCTCTGTGTCGTAGAAAGTCTTACGACTTTCTACGAGGAAAAGCGCGCCATCCGACGGTGGGTGAACGAAACGGGCGAAGCCCGTTTCGTGCCGTGTTTTCTGCTCTCCGAGCATCCCCAGAAAGGGGCATGAGCGTGGGTTTGCAAGGGCCGATAGAGCACTCGAGCCATCGACCTTGCCCTACTAGGAGGAGATTCACGCATGCTCGCAAGGCTGAACCAGCGGATCAACCGGAGCGATCGCCAGGGCGGTTTCACCCTGATCGAGCTCCTGGTCGTGATCATCATCATCGGCATCCTGCTCGCGATCGCAGTGCCGTCGTACATGAAGTTCCGCGATCGCGCGAGCGACTCGGCCGCGAAG
>DATLQK010000079.1:0-54810 GCA_035535195.1 Gaiellaceae bacterium
ACGAGCAGCTCGAGGACGTCGAGCCCGCAGCCGAGGAGCAGGGAGACGTCGAGCTCGTCGCCGAGCGGGCCGACGACGCCGAGCCCGAGGCCCACGGGGCTTCTGAGGGGGAGACGGAAGCGGAAGCAGTCGCCTCGGTCGAGCCCAAGGACCAGAGCTAAGCGCCTGCTCCAGTTCGACCGCCAGTTCGGCCTCCGGCATGTCGCCGGGGTCGACGAGGCGGGTCGTGGGTGCCTTGCCGGGCCCCTCGTCGTCGCGGGCGTCCTCTTCGACTACAACCGGCTGCGCGACCACCGCGTCCGTCCTCTGGCGGGGCTGAACGACTCGAAGCAGCTGACGGCGGCCGAGCGCGAGGAGCTCTTTCGCGGCGTGGTGGCGTGTGCGAGCTCCTTCACGGTTCGCGTGATCTCGTCGGAGGAGATCGACCGGAACGGCCTCCACCGCTCGAACCTCGAGGCGATGCGTTCCTGCCTCCGCTCCCTGGCTCCGCCCGCCGAGGCCTGTCTCGTGGATGGGTTCCGGCTCGGGCCGGCGGCCCCCGAGCACCTGGCGGTCGTGGACGGCGACGAGCGCAGCGCGGCGATCGCGGCCGCCTCGATCGTGGCGAAGGTCGTGCGCGACCGGACGATGCGCAGGATGGACGCGCTCTTCCCGCACTACGGCTTCTCCTCGCACGTCGGCTACATCACGCCGCGCCACTCCGCGGTCGTGCGGGCGCGGGGACCATCCGAGCTGCACCGCCGCTCGTTCCAGGCCCTCTGTTATGAGGACCTCGCCGAGCTCGAGAGCGCGGGGAGCTAGCGCCGAGCGGCGCGCGCGGCTCCACTACCGCCTCCGCGGCTACAGGATCCTCGACGCCAACGTCTGGGCGGGCGGGCACGAGCTCGACGTCGTCGCCCGCCGCGGCCGTGTCCTGGTCTTCTGCGAGGTGAAGGCGAAGCTCGGTATGGGCTACGGCGACGCTGCCGAGATGGTCGGTCCCGAGAAGCAGCGGCGGCTCCGGCGGGCGGCGGAAAGCTGGCTCGCGGTCCACCCGGACATGTCCGGCCTCGAAATGCGTTTTGATGTCGTGACCGTGGAACGTCGAACGCTCAAGAGGATGACCGCGGCCTTCGTGATCGCCTTGCTCGCCGCCGGTGTGGTGACGGCCGTCGCGTCCGCGCGACGCAAGCCGACGCGCGGGGAGCGGATCGCGATCACCGCGGCGGTGAAGCGGAGCAATCCGGGGGCGCCTGCGCGCTGCTACCCGCTCTCCATCTCGGTCTCGACCGTCAACAGACGCTACGCGTCGGCCGATTACACGCGCGTCGTCAGCTGCCGAACGCTCGTCGAGGACGGGATCTTCGTCCTGCGCTGGGTCCGGCCCGGCCGCTGGCGGATCGTGGGCGAAGGCAGCGAGCACCCGTGCAGCCAGGCACCGCGCGGCGTGATCCGCGACCTGCTCGGCACCTGCTCGTAATAGGAGTTCGCAGGCGTGAGCAGAACGGGTCTTGGCGTGGCCCCGACGCAGGACGCCCTCTATGCCGAGATCGACCTCGACCTCTCTTGGTCGGAGCGCGAGCTGCCCGAACGGGTGCGGACGAAGCATGTGCACCGGCTCCACCCGTACCTCGGCAAGTTCATCCCGCAACTCGTCGAGGTCCTGCTCGAGCGGTACGTGCCTCGCGGCGGGCGGGTGCTCGACCCGTTTGCCGGGTCCGGGACCACGCTCGTTCAGAGCCTCGAGAGTGGCTACGACGCAACCGGCGTCGACGTCGCGGCGTTCAACTGCCTGCTGATGGAGGTCAAGACGCGGCGGTACGACCTGTTCGCGCTAGAGTCGGAGCTTCGCGACGTCGTGCGGCGGCTGGACACGCTCGACGGCGGGTGCCCTGCGCAGGGGTACGTCGCGGAGTGGTTCGCGCCGGAGGCGGCGTCCGAGCTGCTCGCGTTCCGTGCGCTCGTCCCCGAGTACGAGCATGCGGACGTACTGCGGGTCGTGCTCGCGCGGGCTGCCCGGTCGGCGCGCCTGACGACCCACTTCGACCTCGACTTTCCGCGGGAGGCGCAGCGCGGGGAGTACTGGTGTCACAAGCACAAGCGCTACTGCCGGCCGGTCGAGCGCGCCTCGCATTTTCTCCGGCGCTACGCGCTCGACACGCTCGAGCGAATCGAGGAGTTCTCGCGGGTGCGGGCCCGCGGTCGGGAGGCCGCGGTCGTCCACGGCGATGCCGCCGACGTTGAGCTCGGAGTGCGGTTCGACGGCCTCTTCACCTCGCCGCCCTACCCGGGTCTGATCGACTACCACGAGCAGCACCGCTACGCCTACGAGCTCCTCGGGTTGGAAGATCTGCGCGGCCTCGAGCTCGGAGCGGGCTCTGACGGGACGAGCGCCCGCGCATTGGCCCGCTACACGGAGGGAGTTGCCGAGGTGCTTCGCCGCGGCAAGGGCGCGCTGCGGCGCCGGGCACCCGTGGTAGTCGTCGTCAACGACCGTCGAAACCTCTATCCCGAGATCCTCGAACGCGCCGGCCTCGAGCTCGAGGGCCGGCTGCGGCGGCACGTCAACCGACGGACCGGCCGTCGTGCCGGCGAGTACTACGAAGACGTGCTGGTCGCGCGCTAGGAGGGCTCGGCGAAACGCAGCCTGTGCCGCAGAGCTGCGCTGCTCGCCCCGAGGACGGCGTCCTCAGTCGCGCCGTATCTGACTGATTCGGGCGCTCCCTGCGTCCTTGCCTCGGAACGACCATCGCACCCCTGCGACGAGCGGCGTTCCGCCAAGCCCTCCCGGCGCGTAGTCGGCACGACCCCGTCACAGACACGCACGCTTTTCGTCCGTAGCGTCGGACGGTGCTCGCGCGGACCGTCACCCATGCGCTCGTCGGCCTCGAGGCGCGGAAGGTCGAGGTCGAGGCGCACCTCCAGACCGGGGTGCCCGGCCTCGCGATCGTCGGTCTCGCCGACCGCGCCTGCCAGGAGGCGAAACATCGGGTGCGCAGCGGGATCTCGTCGGCGGAGCTCGAATGGCCGTCGCGGCGGATCACCGTCAACCTGGCGCCGGCGGCGCTGCGGAAGGAGGGCTCCGGGTTCGACCTGCCTATCGCGCTCGCGATCCTCGCCGCCTCGCGCCAACTGCCGGTCGACCGCCTGAACGGGCACGCCGCGATCGGCGAGCTTGCGCTCGACGGTCGGCTGCGGCCGGTCGCCGGTGTTTTCGCGGCCGCCGAGGGAGCGCGGAGGTCCGGCTTCGGGCGGCTCGTCTGCGCGGCGGAGTCGGCGCACGAGGCGGCACTCGCCGGCGTGGAGCCGATCGCAGCCCGGCACCTGGCCGAAGTGGTCGCGTACCTTCGAGGTGAGGCCGACGCTCCCGAGGTCGACCCTTCGTCGAACGGTCGCGCCCCGCCCGAGCCGTCGCCGCTCGACCTGTCCGACGTTCGCGGGCAGGATCGGGCGCGGCGGGCGCTCGAGCTCGCGGCGGCCGGTGGCCACAACCTCCTGCTGGCCGGCCCACCGGGGACCGGGAAGTCGATGCTCGCGCGCCGACTCCCCGGAATCCTGCCCCCGCTGGCCCGGGACGAGGCGCTCGAGGTGACTCGGATCTACTCCGTCGCAGGGCTCCTGACGCCGGGGCGGCCGCTCGTCCGCACGCCGCCGTTCCGGATGCCGCACTCGAGCGCTTCGGTTGCGGCGCTCGTCGGCGGCGGACCCGGGCCGCGCCCCGGTGAGGCGACGCTCGCACACCACGGCGTCTTGTTTCTCGACGAGCTGCCGGAGTTCCAGCGACCGGCCCTCGAGGCGCTGAGGCAGCCGCTCGAGGACGGCGTCGTCGGCATCGCCAGGGCCGAGGGCCGGGCGACGTTCCCCGCACGCTTCCAGCTCGTCGCGGCGATGAACATGTGCCCCTGCGGCGGCCGCGGCGACCCGGCCGCCGAGTGCGTCTGCTCAGTTCAGCGTCTCGCGGCGTTTCGAGAGAAGCTCTCGCGGGCGCTACTCGACCGCTTCGACCTGGTCGTTGCCGTGCCGCGGCCGCGTGCGTCAGAGCTGAGCGGGAGCCCGGGTTCGGGGTCGGCGCAGGTACGCGAACGGGTGGTCGCGGCGCAGGCGCGAATCCGCGCCGGTCCGATCAACCGCACCGACGGAGCGAGCGCGCTGCTCGACCGAGCGGTCGAGCGGCTGCCACTGTCCGGACGCGGACGTGCTCGGGTGGCGCGGGTGGCCCGAACGGTCGCCGCGATGACATCGTCCGATGCCGTCGAGGAGGAGCACCTCGCCGAGGCACTCGCTTACCGGTCGCCGAGGGAGCTGGCCGGGTGATCCCGCTGCCACGATCAGCTGCACTCTTTCCGCCGCGGCTTCGCGCGATCTTCGATCCGCCACGTGCGCTCTTCCTGCGCGGGGCGGGGGAGCCGGAGCTCCTGGCGCGACGAGCGGCGGCCGTCGTGGGAGCCCGGTCGTGCTCGCCGTACGGTGCCCAGGTCGCGCGCATGCTCGGGAGGGAGCTTGCGGCGGCCGGCCTCGTGGTCGTCAGCGGCCTGGCCCGGGGGATCGACGGCGAGGCGCATCGCGGAGCTCTCGACGCCGGGGGTCACACAGTGGGAGTGCTCGGCTGCGGAATCGACCGCGACTACCCTGCGTCGAACGCGCAACTCTCGCGCCGGATCGAGGAGCGCGGCCTCGTCGTCTCGGAGTACGAGCCGGGCGTCGAGCCGGCGCCCTGGCGGTTTCCGGCTCGCAACAGGATCATCGCCGGCCTGTGCGAGGCCGTGGTCGTGGTCGAGGCGCGAGAACGGAGTGGAGCGCTGATCACGGCCGACTTCGCGCTCGAGGAAGGTCGCGAGGTCTTCGCGGTGCCGGGCGAGATCACCGCCTCGCTTTCCGCCGGCACGAACGCGCTGCTCAAGCTCGGCGCGACGCCGCTGACGTCGTCCGGTGACGTGCTCGACGCGCTCGGGATCGAGCGTAGACAGCCTCAGGGCGAAGCGGCGGTCTCGCCGGAGGCTGCGAAGGTGCTCGAGCTCGTTCGCGACGGGCCGGCTGGCGCGGACGAGCTTGCCTCGAGAGGCGCCTTCGCCGCCGGTGCCGTCAGCGTTGCCCTGACGGAGCTCGAGCTCGCAGGTCTCGTCGTCGCGGCCGACGGCGTCTATCGGGTCGCGGTGCCGGCGTGACTACGATCAGCGCGTGGCCGACTCGTTCTGGCTCGAGGAGCCTTTCGAGCCCATCCGCACCGAGCGCCGGAACGGTCGCGTCGACGTTGCGGTGGTCGGCGCAGGCGTCACCGGGTTCTCCTGCGCGCTCGAGCTCACGGAGAGCGGCCGCACGGTTCGCGTGCACGAAGCGCGCACGATCGCCTCCGGCGCCAGCGGGCGGAACGGAGGCTTCGCCCTGCGGGGCGGCGCGATGCCCTACGACGTGGCGAGAGAGAGGCTCGGCCCTGAGCACGCCAGGGCGCTCTGGGAGCTCACCGAACGCACCCTCGACCACATGGAGGGCCTCGCGGGAGACGCGCTTCGGCGCGTCGGCAGCCTGCGGCTGGCCGCAGACGCACAAGAGAGAGACGAGCTGCGAGCGGAGTACGACGCCCTCGAGGCCGACGGCTTCGCCGCGGAGTGGATCGACGAGCCTTCAGGCGCACTGGCCGGGCGCTACCAGGCAGCGCTTCTGCATCCGCGGGACGGCGCGTTGCAGCCGGCGCGCTGGATCAGGAGGCTGGCGAGCCACGTCGCGGCCGCGGGAGCGGAGATCCGCGAGCGCGAGCGGGTGGAGTCCCTGGATGCGCTCGACGCCGACGTCGTCGTGGTCGCCAGCGACGGATATCCGAGCGGCCTCCTGCCGGCGATCGACGAGATCGTCCAGCCGACCCGTGGGCAGGTGATCGTCACCGAGCCGCTTCCGGAGCTGCTTTACGACCGTCCCCACTACGCGAGGCAGGGGTTCGATTACTGGCAGCAGCTCCCGGATCGCCGCCTCGTCCTCGGCGGTCGCCGCGACGTCGACCTGGCCGCCGAGTCGACCGCCGAGGAGGCGACGACGTCGCAGATCCAGTCCGCGCTCGAGCGGTTCGCCGTCGAGCTCGCCGGCGAAGCGCCGACGATCACTCACCGCTGGTCCGGGATCTTCGGGTCGAGCCCCGACCAGCTACCGCTGGTCGGGCAGGCACCGGGCGAGGACGGTGTCTGGGTCTCGCGAGGCTACTCCGGCCACGGGAACGTGCTCGGGCTCGCCTGCGGCCGCCTCGTCGCACGGGCGATCCTCGGCGACCCCGAACCCGAGCTCGAGCTGTTCGACCCGGCGCGGCTGACGGCGGGCTAGGCGGCCGACTCGTCGCGCTGCCAGAGCGAGAAGGGGTTGCCCTCCGTGTCCTGCGCCCTAACGAACCAGCCGAAGCCCGGCACCGGCTGCTTGTCCTCGGCCGACCCGCCGAGCTCCTGGACCTTGCCCCGCCCGGCGTCGATGTCCTCAACGGCGAAGTACACGACGAGGCCGTTCTGGCCTTCTCCCTGCATGACGGCGCCGCCCTCGTTCTCGCCGGTCTGGAACATGTGGTACTCGACCGGGCCTTCAATCGACTGGAACTGGTAGCCGAACAGACCGCCCCAGAACTCCCTCGCCCGCCCGGTGTCGTCCGCCGGAATCTCGAAGTGCACGATCTTGGACATGCAGCCTCCTTTGCGACCCCTAGCCGATATCGATTTCTTTGACGGTCGCAAAGCTATCGCGGTTGGCGCCGCCGTCGAAGCGCCTCACCACCTCGATACCGATCGCGAGGTCCTGGATCGCGAGTCCGGTCGAGTCGAAGACGGTGATTTCGTCGCTCGATCGCCTGCCGGGCGCCGCACCCGTGAGGACGTCGCCGAGCTGCGTCACCTGGTTGCGCGACAGGACACCTGCCTCGACCGCATGCACGAGCTCCCCGTTGTGGCTCGCCTGTTCCCAGTCGTCGGCGAACACCCGGACCCGCGCCAGCTCCTCCGGGGCGATCTCCGACTTCCCCGGCCCGTCGGCGCCCATCAGGCTCACGTGCTGGCCCGGCTGGAGGCTCCCGGCCGAGTACAGCACCTCGTGGCCCGGCGTGACCGTGGCCACGACCTTCGCCGCGAGCGCCTCCTCTCGGCTCGGAGCCGCCTCGGCCCCGAGCTCGGACGCCACAGCTTCGGCGCGCGCCGCATCGACGTCCCAGATCGAGACCCCGCGCCCGCGCGCCAGGAAGGTGCGCGCCGCCGCGCGTCCGTTCACGCCGGCCCCGATCACCGCCGCGCGCTCGGCCTCCCGCCGCCCGAGCGTCTCCGCCGCGAGCACCGCCGCCGCGCCGGTGCGCAGCGCCGTCACCGCCCCGGCGTCGAGCACGGCGACCGGCATCCCGTTCGACGCATCCGAGACGAGCACGAGCCCGGTCACGGTCGGCAACCCGAGCTCGGGATTGCCCGGGAACGACGTCACCCATTTCAGCAGGGCGTAGCCACCGCCGAGTGCGGGCATCGCGCGAAAGTCGCCCGCCGGGTAGGCGGGCACGTACACCTTCGACGGCATCATCCACTCGCCGCGCGAGTACGCCACGAAGGCCTCGCGGACGACCTCGACCGCCCGCTCCGGCGAGACCGCGGCCTCGACGTCCCGCGACCCGAAGACCGGGACCGAGCTCAAACGCCCTTGACCGACGTCACGAGCTGCTCGAGCGCAGCCTTCGCGTCTGCGAACAGCATCACCGTCTTCTGGTCGTAGAAGAGCGGGTTGTCGACTCCGGCGAAGCCGGGGGAGAGGCTGCGCTTGATCACGACGACGTTGTGCGCCTTGTCGACGTCGAGGATGGGCATCCCGTAGATCGGGTTTCCGGGTTGGTTCCGCGCCGCCGGGTTAACAACGTCGTTCGCGCCGACGACCACGACGACGTCCGTCTGCGGGAACTCGGGATTGATCTCGTCCATCTCGAACAGCTCGTCGTAGGGGACGTTCGCCTCCGCGAGCAGCACGTTCATGTGGCCGGGCATGCGCCCTGCAACCGGGTGGATCGCATAACGCACGTCGACGCCCTTGTGCTCGAGGAGCTCGGCGAGGTTGCGGACGTCGTGCTGCGCCTGGGCGACCGCCAGCCCGTACCCCGGCACGAACACGACCCGCCGCGCGTACGCGAGCATGAAGGCGATGTCGTCGGCGGACGCGGTCCGGACGCTGCCGTCGCCGTCGGCGGCCACCACCGCGACGGCCGACGCGCCGTCTGGCGCTGCGCCGAACGCCCCGAAGAGCGTCTGCCGGAGCGGCCGGCCCATCGCCTGGCCCATCTTGATCGTGAGCAGCGTTCCGGAGGCCCCGACGAGGGTTCCGCCGATGATCAGCGCGGTGTTGTCCAGCACGAAGCCGGTCGAAGCGGCGGCGAGACCGGTGAAGGCGTTCAGAAGCGAGATCACGACGGGCATGTCGGCCCCGCCGATCGGCAGCACGAACAGCACGCCGAGCACGAGCGCCCCGACCATCACGACGGCGAGCCAGCCCCCCTGCTCCGTGATCGCCGTCAGCGCGATCGCGCCGGCGAGCGTGAGCCCGAGCAGCGCGTTCGTCAGGTTGTGGGCCGGAAAGACGATCGGCCGGCCGGGTACGAGCTCCTGCAGCTTCCCGAACGCGACGAGGCTCCCCCAGAAGCTGACCGACCCGACGAACGCCGAGAAGAGGATCCCGACGAGCTCCTCGCCTGCCAGATGCCCCGGAAAGGGCGCGGCGCGGTGGAACTCGGCGGCCGCGATCAGCGCCGCGGCGCCGCCGCCAACGCCGTTGAAGAGCGCGACCATCTGCGGGATCGCCGTCATCCGCACCATCCGCGCCGCCGCGACGCCGATCACGGTCCCCACCGCGATCCCCGCGAGCATCAGCCAGTAGGTGTCGATCTCCTTGATGAGGAACGTGAACCCGACCGCGATCGCCATCCCAACGGCGGCGATCCAGTTGCCGGAGCGCGCCGTCCTCGGATGTGAGAGCCGCTTGATCCCGAGGATCAGGCAGATCGCCGCGACGAGGTAGGCGAAGTCGATCCAGGCTCTACTCATCGGTGCGTTCGCCGTCGCCCGTCCGCCGCTCCTTGAACATCTCGAGCATCCGGTCGGTGACCAGGAAGCCGCCGACGACGTTGATCGTGCCGAAGACGACGGCGATGAAGGCGAAGACCTGCTCGAGCGTCGAGTCCGCAGTGCCGGCGATCAGCATCGCGCCAATCAGGACGATGCCGTGGATGGCGTTCGTGCCGGACATGAGCGGCGTATGCAGCATCGTCGGAACCTTCGAGATCAGCTCGAAGCCGAGGAAGACGGCGAGCGCGAAGACGGTCAGCTCCGCGACGAGCTGCGCGCTCACGCGGCGACCACTTCGCGCGTGACACAGGCGCCGGCCGTGATCTCGTCCTCCCAGTCGAGGACGAGGTCGCCGTCGGGCGCAAGGTGCGCGAGGAGCGCCTGCACGTTCCGTGCGTACAGCTGGCTCGCGTGCACCGGCACGGTGCTCGGAAGGTTCGTGAGACCGATGATCGCGACCCCCTCGCGGACGACCTCCTCGCCCGGCTCGGTCAGCTCAGTGTTCCCGCCCGCCTCGGCCGCGAGGTCGACGATCACGGAGCCGTCCCGCATCCCGGCGATCGCCGCCGCCGGGATCAGTTTCGGCGCCGGCCGTCCGGGGATCAGCGCGGTCGTCACGACGACGTCGAAGTCGGGGATCCGGCGCTCGAGCTCCTGCTGCTGGCGGCGCTGATCGTCCTCGGTCAGCTCCCGCGCATAGCCGCCCTCGCTCTCCTCTCCGATCACGCCGAGGTCGAGGAAGGTGGCGCCGAGGCTCTCGACCTGCTCGCGCACGACGGGGCGGACGTCGAACCCGGACACGACCGCGCCCAGCCGGCGCGCCGTCGCGATCGCCTGCAGCCCCGCGACCCCCGCGCCCAGCACGAGCACCTTCGCGGGAGGGACCGTGCCCGCTGCGGTCATCAGCATCGGGAAGAAGCGAGGGAGACGCTCGGCCGCGAGCAGCACGGCCTTGTACCCCGACACCGTCGCCTGGGAGGAGAGGGCGTCCATCGGTTGCGCGCGCGTGATCCGGGGGACGGACTCGAGCGCGAACCCGGTGACGCCACGGCGCGCCAGCCGCTCGACCCCTTCGCGGTCGGTGAGCGGCTCGAGGAAGGCGATGAGCACCTGGCCGTCGCGGAGCCGCTCGACCTCCGTTTCGGTCGGCTTCCGCACCTTGACGACGACCTCCGTGTTCCACGGGCCGCCGACCTCGGCGCCCGCCTGGCGGTAGTCGTCGTCCGACCAGGACGCCTCCCCGCCTGCGCCGCTCTCCACGATCACGTCGAAGCCGGACGCCGCGAGCTTCTTCACGACCTCCGGAACGAGCGCCACCCGGCGCTCGCCGGGTGCGGTCTCCTTCGGAACAGCGATCCTCACGGCCGTGGAACTCTAAAGAGGAAGACCGCCCGTCGATGCGAACACGATCACGTGGTGCTCGCCGGACTCTCCAAGGCGATCGAGACCAGGGACCCGTACGCACGCGGCCACTCCGCGCGCGTCAGCGCGCTGGCGGAGATCGTCGCGCGCAGGCTCGGGTGGCGCAGCTCGCGGATCGCCGGTCTGCGCCTCGGAGGCCTGCTGCACGACGTCGGGAAGCTCAACCTCGACGCGGCCGTGCTCCGGAAGCCCGGGCCGCTGAACGAACGGGAGTACGCGGAGATCAAGCGTCATCCGCAGGCGGGCGCGCGGATGATCCGCGGTCTCGTGCAGCTCCGGCCGGCCCTGCCGTACGTCCTGTTCCACCACGAGCGGTGGGACGGCCACGGCTATCCGAGCGGGCGTTCGCGGGAGCAGATCCCGGCCGGCGCAAGGATCGTGGGCGTGGTGGACGCCTTCGACGCGATGATCTCGAGGCGGCCGTACCGCGCGCCGCTGCCCGTCGGCACCGCTCTCGCGGAGATCGACCGCAACGCCGGCTCGCAGTTCGATCCGGGGGTCGTTCGCGCCTTCCTGGCCGCCTGGGCCAAGGGAGAGCTCGACCGCTTCCTCCCGGACCACCGGCTCAGCGCCTAGGCGATGGACATCCCGGACAGGACCGCGCTCGTCACGGGCGGCTCGGCAAGCATCGGCCGCACGATCGCGCGACGCCTCCTACGCGAAGGTGCCCAGGTGGTAGGCGACCGGAATCGCCCCGAGGACGACGGCGTCGAGTTCCTCGAGGTGGACGTCACCGATCACTCCTCGGTCGAGCGAATGATCCGGGTAGCCCAGCCGACGATTCTGGTCAACAACGCCGGCGGCTTCACCGAGCCGGTGTTCCCCGACGTGCCGCTCGAGCACTCGGAGCAGCTGATGGAGCTCAATCTCGGCTCGGTGCTGCGGGCGATCCACTTCGCCGTGCCGGTGATGGAGCGCGTGGGCGGCGGCGCGATCGTGAACATCGCTTCCACGGCAGGGGTAGGTCTCGGCGCGTACCCCGCGCCCGAGTACGCCACGGCGAAGGCCGCCGTGATCCGCCTCACGGCGTCCCTCGCGACCCTCGGCGAGCGCGGAACGACGCGACTAGCCCGGCGCGTCAGAGCGCTTCCCAGACGTCGAGCTTCTGCTTCGTCCGGCGGATCACCTCGTCGGTGTACTCCGAGCTGGAGGCGTGGCCGCCGAGGTCGGCGGTGCGCACGCCGTCGGCCACCGACTCAAGCGAGGCCTCGCGGATCGCGCGGCCGGCGCGCTGCGCGCGCTCGTCGCCGTAGCCCAGCAGCGAGGCGGCGGCGAGGATCATCGCCATCGGGTTCGCGACGTTCTTGCCCTGGAGCGCCGGCGCCGTGCCGTGGGCGGCCTCGGCCATCACTGCATCCGGCACCTGATCCTCGTCGAACGCGACGAGGAGCGATTCGGCGCCGGCGATCGACCCGAAGAGCGGCAGGACGAGGTCGGAGAGGACGTCGCCGTCACGATTCAGCGACGGGATCACGAGCGGCGCCCCGCTCGAGGTGACGAGGTAGGCGAACGTGGCGTCGATCAGCTGCGGGTCGTAGGGAATCTCGGGGTGGCGCTCGGCAGCCGCGTCCATCTCCTCTTTCAGCATCCCCTCGTAGATCGGGCTGACGGTGTACTTCGGGCCGCCGAAGACCTTCGCGCCCGTCCGCTCGGCGAGGCGGAATGCGAACTCGGCGACGGCTCGGCAGACGCTCCGCTCGATGCGCTCGGTCCGGAACGCGACCTCGTCGTCGCCCTCGCCCTCGCGCCACTCCTTGGCGCCGTAGGCGTCCCCGACGGCCATGCGCACGACCGAGATGGGGGCGTGGACGCCGCCGAGCGGGACGACCCCGGGAATGCGCCTCCCCGTTCGCACGATCACGCGGCCCCCGATCTCCTCGCGCAGGATCCGGTTCGGCGAGCCGACGTCACCGGCGCCCTCCGGCGTGATCGTCGCGGCCTTCAGGCCAAGGCCGTGGTCCTTGATCGCCGCCGCGGCCTCGTGGACGACCGCGTTCGAGGTTCGCCGCCGCGATTCGAGCGAGAGGTCGAAGCGCGGGAGGTCGAGCTCGAGCCCGATCACATCCGGCTCGAGGACGCGCAGCGACTCCTCGAGCAGCTCCTGCCCGGTCTCGTCTCCCTCGAGGACGACGATCGTGTCCGACTTCATCGCGCGCGATTGTAGGTGTGGATTGAAAACAGGCCGAGTCGGAGACAGAAGTCTCCCAATGGCGAGAACGGGAGGGTGGACACGCGAGGGTTCGCCGCGGCGCTTTCGCTACGTCGATGCGAAGGGGCGTCGGATCACGGACCGGGACAAGCTTGAGCGGATCGAGTCCCTCGTGATCCCACCTGCCTGGAAAGACGTTTGGATCTCTCCGCGGCCGGGCGCAAAGTTGCAGGCGACGGGGGTCGATGCCGCTGGCCGACGCCAGTACCTGTACCACCCGCAGTACCGCGCCCAGCAAGAGCAGGCGAAGTACGACAAGCTGATCCGGTTCGCAGAGCGCCTGCCGACGATCCGGAAGGCGATGGCGGAGCATCTGGACGGCGAGCAGTTCACTCGCGAATGGACAAGCGCCCTCGCCGTCTGGCTGATCAATCTCGGCTGGTTCCGCGTCGGGTCGGAGAAGTACACAAAGCGCCATCGGACCTTCGGGATCACGACCCTCAACAAGAACCACGTGACGGTCCGCGGGAGCCGGATCAGCTTCCGCTACCGCGGAAAACACAAGATCTGGGTACACACCGCGGTCGTAGATCCACAGCTGGCGGACGACATGAAGACGCTCCGTGGGCTGGAAGGTGGGCGGAGGCTCTTTCGCTACCTGGTGGACGGGGAGCCCTGCAACCTCGACTGCCGAAAGCTGAACGAGTACATCCGTGAGCACATGGGTGAGGAGTTCACCGCGAAGGATTTCCGCACGTGGGGTGGCACGCTGACGGCGGCGATCATGCTGGCGGAGAAAGGCGTGGAGGAGACGGAGACAGCGGCGAAACGAACGGTCGCCGCCACGATGCGCGCCGTCGGGGCGAAGCTCGGAAATACGCCTGCGGTTGCACGCGCCTCCTACGTCAGCCCTGCAGTCGTCGAGCAGTATCTCGACGGCAGAACCGTCGATGACTTTCGTCCACGCCATTTGCGCGTCGTCGGCGCACGGGATATCGAGCTCGACTTCGAGGAGCAGGCGCTGCTTTCGCTGCTGCGTTCCTGGCGAATTCGCCAGTCGCGCGCGGCGGCATAGAATTTCATCGCTGATTCTTGTACCGTCAGCGATACTCGCTGTGGAAATGGGAGGTCGAACTTGGCTCGAAAGACCGTGCTCGTTTGCGACAACTGTGGCAAGGAAGTCGGCGAGGGCAAAGGCGCGACGATGCGCCTGACGTACGCCGACGCCCGTCGCGGCGCGAAGCAGGCCGATCTCTGCGACGACTGCGCCTCGAAGACGGCGGGCCGCGCCGTCGCCCGCAGAGGCCGGCGCCCGAAGTCCGCCGTCGCAGCGGCGTAGTAACCACCGTCCCGTCGGGCCGTGTCCTGGTGCCTGGCACCGCGACACGGCCCTGCAGGGCGCTTCCTGTGGACAACTAGGGCGCTCGAAACGGCCCTCGGGAGCCGTCAGAAGCCAGGTCTACGATAGGCCGATGGCCCTGACGCTCCTCGTCGGGCCGGCGAACGCCGGCAAGGTCGAGCGCCTGCTCGACCGGTACCTGGCCGCGCTCGACCGGGATCCGATTCTCATCGTGCCCAACAGGCCGGACGTCGAGTGGGCCGAGCGCGAGCTGCTCGCGCGGAGCCCCGCGCTCCTCGGCGGGTGGATCTGCACCTTCCCCGATCTGTTCCAGCGGATCGCGGACGGCCACTCGGGCTACCGGCGCGTCCTGACCGAGACGCAGCGGGCGCTCGCACTCCGCGCCGCCGTCGCCCGCACGTCGCTCAACGGCCTCGGCCAGTCCGCGCGCTCCGCCGGCTTCGCGGATGCCCTGCGCGACGCGATCGCCGAGGTCGAATCCGGCCTCGTCGCCGCCGACGAGCTCCAGGGGCCGCTGCAGAAGCTCTACGGCTCCTACCGTGAGGAGCTCGACCGGCTCGACCTCTGGGACACCCACCTCCTCCGCGCGGCGGCCGCGGAACGCCTTGCCGGCGACCTCTCCTCCTGGCGTGGGCAACCCCTCTTCGCGTACGGCTTCGAGGACCTGACCGCCGCGGAGTGGGCGCTCCTGGATGCGTTCGTCGGGCGAACGGACGTCACGGTTTCCCTGCCCTACGAGCCGGGACGGCCGGCGTTCGAGTGGCTCCGCGACACCTCCGAGCAGCTCCAGCGCCTCGCCTCGGGCACGGTGGAGGAGTTGGCGCCGCGGTACGAGGACGTGGCGCACCCGGCGCTCGCGCACCTCGAGCGTGCGCTCTTCGGCGGCCGCGCCGAGGAGCAGACGCCGATCGAAGGCGCCGTCCGGTTCTTCGAAGGCGCAGGTTCGCGCGGCACGCTCGAGCTTGTAGGCGAGGAGGTCCTCGCCCTGCTCCGGGCCGGCACGGATCCCGCCCAGATCGGCGTCGTCGTTCCGTCGCTCGACCGCTGGCGGGCGCCCGTCGAGACCGCGTTCGGGACGCTCGGGATCCCCTACGCCGTCGATGCGCCGCGCCGGCTGGCGCAAACAGGCTTCGGCCAGGCGCTGCTCTCGCTGCTCCGCTTCGCCTGGACCGGGAGCGACCGCACCGACCTCTTCCGCTACCTCCGCTCGCCCTACTCGGGCCTGAAGCGGAGCAGCGTCGACTTCGTCGAGGGACGCCTCCGCGGCCGCGCGATCTCGACACCCGGCCGGGTGGAGGAGGAGCTCGAGGCCCTGCGCGAGGCGCGCCTGCCTGCCCTCGACGCCGTGAAGGCGGCAGAGACGCCGATCGAGGCCGTGCGGGAGCTCTCCCTCTCGATGGTGCGAGCCGCCTACGGTCTGGAGCAGCCGCCTGCCGACGAGTCGTCCCGCGATGACCTGCGGGCATACGAGGGGTGCCGGCGAGCACTGACCGAGCTCGAGGGTTGGGAGCAGATCGCCGAGCCCGTCTCGCGCGAGGACGTCGTCGCCGCACTCGAGCGCTACTCCGTCCGCCAGCCTTCCGCGACCGACGCCGGCCGGGTTCCGGTGCTCGACCTGATGCGCGCCCGAACCCGCCGCTTCGAGCACGTGTTCGTGCTCGGCCTCGAGGAGGGCAGCCTGCCGCGGCGCTCGCAGGCGACGCCGTTCCTCGACGACGACGAGCGGCGCCGGCTGGGCCCGCGCCTGCGCCGCGCCGACGCCGTGACCCGCGATCGCTACCTCTTCTATACCGCCTGTACACGCCCGACGGAGCGTCTCTACCTCGTCCGGGAAGCCGCCACCGACGACGGCAGCCCGCGCGAGGCGAGCGCGTTCTGGGAGGAGGTCGCCGCTGCCTTCGATCCTCAGGACCTCGCACGCTGGACGACCCGGCGGCCGCTCTCCTCGCTGACCTGGCGGCTCGAGTCGGCGCCGACGGAGCGGGAGCGCCTCCGCGCGCTCGCGATCCTCTCCGCGGACGACACCCGCCGTGACGAGGCCGACGCACTCGCGAACGCGAACGGCTGGGAGCGGCGCCTGGACCGTGCCCGCAGCGCCCCCCGCCGGCACACCCGCCTCACGCACCCGCTCGTCCTCGAGCAGCTGCAGGGCCGCTCGGTCTTCAACGTCACGGAGCTCGAGCGGTTCGCCGACTGCTCGTCGGCCTGGTTCATCGACCGGATGATCGACCCGAAGACGATCGACCCAGAGGTAGACCCCCGGCTGCGCGGCTCGATCGCCCACAACGCGCTGTACAAGTTCTTCACCGGCCTGCCGAAGGTGCTCGGAGGCGCGCGGATCCAGCCGGAGCAGGTCGAGGACGCGGTCCGCTTCATGCGCGAGTGCCTCGACCAGGCGCTGAACGCCGTCCGCCTCGAGATGACCGAGCTGCAGCGCCGGGAGCTCGAGCTGACCCTCTCGCGCGACCTGGAGCGTCTCGTCCGCCTGGAGGCGGAGAGCGAGTCGCCGCTCGAGCCGCGCCAGTTCGAGGTCTCGTTCGGCCTCGAGCGCTCGGCGCCGGAGCTGCAGCGCGGGCTCGAGCTCGGCGACGGCGTCGTCCTCTCCGGGAAGATCGACCGGATCGACGTCGAGCCGCTGAGCGCGCGCGGGATCGTCCAGGACTACAAGGCGGGCAAGCACGCGCCCTCCGCGCGCGAGATGGAGAAAGAGCTCCGCCTGCAGATCCCGCTCTACATGCTCGTCCTCCGCGACCTGGTCGGGATCGAGCCACTCGGGGGTCTTTACCGCCCGCTCGCCGGCGGCCGGAAGCCGCGTGGCCTGCTCCGGGAGGATGCAAAGGCAGACGTGCTCGCCGGGTACTCGAAGAACGACTACCTGGACGAGGACGAGTTCTGGGCGAAGGTAGAGACGGCACGCGCGACCGGCCGGGAGCTGGCGGGCCGGATCCGCTCGGGCGACGTGCGACACGACCCGAAGGGCGGCGAGTGCCCGTCCTGGTGCGACCTGTGGCCGATGTGCCGCGTGGAGCGCGCGTGAGCTGGGCGCCGAACCCCGAGCAGCAGGCCGCCGTCGAGGCGACCGGCCGCGTCTTCGTCTCCGCCGGCGCCGGCACCGGCAAGACCGCGGTGCTCGTCGAGCGCTTCGCCCAGGCCGTGTGCGACCAGGGCGTCGACGTCGACTCGATCCTCGTCATCACCTACACGAAGCGGGCGGCAGGCGAGCTACGGGCGAGGATCCGGAAGGAGCTGCGGAGCCGCGGCCGCGCCGACCTCGCGCGGGAGCTCGACGCCGCGTGGATCTCGACGATCCACGGGTTCTGCAACCGGCTGCTGAAGGCGTATCCGTTCGAGGCCGGGCTCGACCCGCGTTTTCGCGAGCTGGACGAGACCCAGGCGCCGGTGCTCTCGGGCGAGGCCTTCGACGAGGCGCTCGAGGGCTTCTGCGCCGGTGAGCACCCGGAACGGCTCCAGCTCCTGACGACGTACGGCGCGCGGAGCCTGCGTCGGATGATCACCGGGATCTACGAGACGCTGCGCTCGGCGGGTCGCGACCTCGTGCTCGAGCTGGGGGAGGGATCCTCGCTGCCCGAGCGGCTCGAGGAGCTGAGGACGGCGGCGCGCTGCCTCGTCGACGACCGCGCCGCGACCGACCTCCAGCGCGCCAGCGCAGGGGCGCTGCTGGAGCTCGTCTCGTCCGACCCGCGGCCCGACGACCTGCTCGACCTGAAGGCGCACCGCGCGAGCGGGGAGCGCGCGGCGAGCTACGAGGAGGCCCGGATCGCGACGCAGAGAGCGGCGCTCGACCAGCTCGCCGTGCGCGACCGCGACCTCGTCCAGGAGCTCCTCAACCGCTTCGCCGACGCGTACGCGGCCGCCAAGCGCCGCGAGTCGGCGCTCGACTTCGAGGACTTGCAGCTCGTCGCGCGCGACCTGCTGCGCGAGCACCCGGAGATCCGCGACCGGGAGGCCCTTCGCTTCCGCGCGATCATGGTCGACGAGTTCCAGGACACGAACCGCCTCCAATGCGACCTCATCGATGCGCTGGCGGGTGCGCCGGGCGAGCGTGACCTCTTCTTCGTCGGCGACGAGTTCCAGTCGATCTACGGCTTCCGCCATGCCGACGTCCAGGTCTTCCGCGAGCGGCGCGAGGCCGAGGACGGGAGCCTCGTCCTCTCCCGCAACTACCGCTCGCGCCCGGAGGTGCTCGCCGCCGTCAACCACCTCTTCCGGAGCGACTTCGGCGACGACTTCCAGCCGCTGACGGCCTCGGGCGAGTTCCCGGACCCGGTATTCGGCCAGCCGGTCGAGCTGCTCGTCACCGACAAATCGAGCTACGCCGACACCGGCACCCACTGGCGTCGGGCTGAGGCGCGGCACATCGCGCGGCGCGTCCGCGAGCTGATCGACTCGGGCGCCGCCACCGCCGGCGAGATCGTGCTGCTCTTCGCCGCCGGGACCGATGCCGAGTGGTACGAGCAAGAGCTCCGGCTCGAAAGCATCCCCACCTACCGCGCGACCGGCCGGGGCTACTTCGGCCAGCAGCAGGTCGTGGACGTCCTCTCATACCTGCGGCTGCTCCAGAACCGGTACGACGACCAGGCGCTCGTCGGCGTGCTGGCCTCGCCCTTCGTCGGCGTGTCGAACGACGCGCTGTTGCTCCTCCGCCGCGCTGCCGGCCGCCGGCCGCTCTACACCGGCCTCGAGCGCTCGCTCCCGGAAGGGATCAACGCCCAGGACGGGCGCCTGCTCCTCGCCTTCAAGCAGCGGTACGCGCGGCTGGTCGAGGCTTCGGCCCGCATCTCGCTCGAGCGTCTCTGCGAGCTGATCCTCGTCGAGCACGATTACGACCTGGCCGTGCTCGCGCAATGGGACGGTCGGCGCCGGTATGCGAACATCCGGAAGCTGGCGCGGCTCGCGCGCTCCTATGAGGAGCTGCGGGGCCGCGACATCGAGGGCTTCCTCCGCTTCATGCGCGACCAGGAGGCCGTCGGTGCGAAGCAGCTGGAGGCCGTCGCCGAGGAGGAAGGCGCCGATGCCGTCCGCCTGCTGACGATCCACGCCGCGAAAGGCCTCGAGTTCAAGGTGGTGGTCGTCGCCGACGCAGGCCGGGACCGGCCGGCGCCGGCGGCCGACGAGCTGCTCGCCCTCTCCGACGGCCGGTTCGGCTTCCGCGTCGTCGATCCGCTGACGAGCGAGCGCCGCGGCGCCTTCGGCTACGACGAGGTGCGGCAGGCGAGGGAGGAGCAGGATCGCGCCGAGCGGCTGCGTCTCTACTACGTGGCGATGACCCGCGCGATCGACCGGTTGATCGTCTCCGGCGCCGTCGACCCCGAGAGCACCGCCGACGCGTCGACGCCGCTTGGCTGGGCCCTCGGCCGGCTCGACGCCGACGAGGCGATCGCGGCGGCGGGCGCCGACCCCGTCGAGCTCGAGCGCGGCGATGCCCGGATCCTGATCCGGGTCGACCGCTTCCGGCCCGCGCGCGAGACGGGGCCGCGGCCCGCCGAGGAGATCGTCGGCGAGGCCGGCCAGCTCGAACTCTTCGCGGTGAACGGCGGCGGGGCCCTGCCGCCGCCGGCGCCACGCCTGCCAGAGCTCGCGCCCGTGCCGACTCCGCCGCTCCACACGCTTCGTTCGCTCTCCTACACGTCGCTCTCGCTCTTCGAGCGCTGCTCGTACCGCTACTACGCGGAGCGGGTGGTCGGAATGCGGCCAACCGATGCCTCCTACCGGCTCCCCGGCCAGACGGGCCTGGCGGCGACCGAGATCGGCGACGCAGTGCACAAGCTCCTCGAGCTCGTGAGCCTCGCCGAGCCGGTGGCGCCCGACCTGGAGCAGGTGCGGGGGTGGTACCCGGGCGTCACCGAGGAAGAGCTCGCGCGCATCGGCGCCTTTGTCGACTCCTACTGCCGCTCGGAGCTCGCGGAGCGGATCGCGGGGCTGGACGGCACCACCGTCGAGCGGCCGTTCGCGTTCGAGCACGACGGCGTCCTGCTCCACGGACGGCTCGACGTCTTCCACCGCGACGGCGACCAGGCCCTCGTCCTGGACTACAAGACGAACTCCCTGGAGGAGGCGACGCCGGAGGAGATCGTCGAGCACGACTACCGGGTGCAGCGCCTCGTCTACGCGCTCGCCTGCTTCCGGGCATGCGCACAGGAGGTGGAGGTCGTCTACCACTTCCTCGAACGGCCCGAGGCCGTGGTCTCGACGACCTTCGAGCAATCCGAGCTCCCGTCGCTCGAGGCCGAGCTGACGGCCGCGATCGACCGCATCAAGGCCGGCGAGTTCCGCCCGACGCCGAGCGAGTTCGTCTGTGCCGGCTGCCCGGCGCTGGACGTGGTCTGCGCAGGCCCGCGCCTGCCGCGCCCGGCATCCGCAGCGCCGCCCGCGGCCGCCGTTGGCGCGTAGCTACGTCGCGGAGGCGCGCAGGCGGGTCGGGCCGAAGCGCGCCAGAATCGTCCCGATCATCGAGCGCCTGCTGGCCGAGCACGCAGACGCCGCGATCGCGCTCCGGTTCCAGAGCGACCTGGAGCTCCTCGTCTCCGTGATGCTCTCGGCCCAGACGACCGACGTGAACGTGAACCGCGTCACGGAGCGGCTCTTCGTCAAGTACCGGCGGCCCGAGGACTACCTCGCCGTCCCGGTCGAGGAGCTCGAGCGGGACATCTTCGCGACAGGCTTCTACCGGCAGAAGGCGAAAGCGATCCGCGGGACGATGGCGATACTGATCGAGGAGTACGACGGAGTCGTCCCGAGCCGGCTCGAGGACCTGATCCGCCTGCCGGGGGTCGCGCGCAAGACCGCGAACGTCGTGGCCGCCGAGCTGGGGGAGCCGCAGGGGATCGTCGTCGACACGCACGTCCGGCGCCTGGCACAGCGGCTCGGCCTGACGAGGGAGGAGGATCCAGTCAAGATCGAGCGCAACCTCCAGAAGCTCGTCCCACGCGAGTACTGGGGGATCTTCCCGCATCTCCTGATCTGGCACGGCCGACGGGTGTGCGACGCGCGCAACCCGCGGTGCGACGTCTGCGTGCTGAACGATTTGTGCCCCTCCAGTCGGGTGTTGCACGCTTAGGACGATGGACTTCGGCGGAGTCCTCATCCTCATGCTCGCGGGCCTTGGGCTGTTCTGGATTCTCAGGCCCCTCTGGCGGCGCCTGCCCATGCGTACCTCGCCGTCACGCCCGAGTCGGCGATCGAGGAAGCTCGCGCCGCCGGGCTCAAGCTCAACTGGGACGAGCTCGGCGTCGACCAGCTCGAGGCCAACCGCGAGTTCCAGCGCCACGTCGAGCGGCTCAGCCGCTCCGACATCCCCTTCCAAGAGCTTTCGCAGCTCGCGCAATCCGGCTCGCCCGGCATCGCCGCGCTCGGGCTGTCGGCGATCGCGCGGCGCGACGACGTCCCGGAGAAGTGGATCTCGGACGCGATCCGATCCCTGCCGAACTGTCCGTACGTCCTCGAGCCGCTCGTCTACCGCGCGCTCCTCGAGCGGGAGCCGAGGCCGGTAATCGGCCGCGTGCTCGCAAGGCTGAGCGAGGAGATGGACTGGGACGCGCTGGCCCGCTTCGTCCAGGAGCGGCGTGCGCAAGGCGAGGCCGTCGACGTGGGCACCTTCCGGGGCAATGTCCCACCCGGCCAGTCCGAGGTGCTCGAGGCGTTCATCAACCGGTTTGAGACCTACCTCGGCGACAACTTCTGCGGCTACTTCGAGGAATGGCGCCGCACCGCCGTCGACCTCGAGTTCCTGCAGCAGATCGGCCGGATCGTCGAGCGTCCGTACGACGACCCGCCCGCGTATCTCGCCGGGCGTCGCGAGGAGCTCGTGGAGGTGATCGTCGACGCTCTCGCCGAGCAGCCGCGGCGCTCGCTGCTGCTCGTCGGCGAGCACGGCGTCGGCAAGACCGCGCTGCTGCGCGCCGCGCTGGAACGCCTCCCGCCGCAGCGGATCCCGTTCGAGGCGACGGCGGCCGAGATCAACGCCGGCGCGATGTACGTCGGCGAGCTCGAGGGCCGCATCCGCGACCTCACGACGAGGCTCGAGGGCCACCCCGTCGTCTGGATCCTCCCCGGCTTCAACGAGGCGCTCTACGCCGGACAGCACTCCCGGAGCCCGAGCGGCATGCTCGACGCGATGCTCCCGCCGATCGAGCGCAAGGCGCTGACGGTGGTCGGTGAGCTCGACCCGGCGGGCTACGAGCGGCTGCTCGCCGAGCGCCCGCGGGTCGCCGGCGCCTTCGAAGTGCTGCGGGTCCGGCCGCTGGACGAGCAGAGCACCGTCGCGGCCGCCGAGCAGACGGTCGAAGGGCGCGCGTCCCACGCGACGCTGGTCGAGGCGTACGAGCTGGCGCAGCAGTTCCTGCCGGGGCTCGCCGCGCCGGGGAACCTTCTGCGGCTCGTGCAGGCGACCGCGGCCTTTGTGGAGGAGGAGGGGAGACGCGAGTTCGAGACGTCGGACGTGCTGGCGACGCTGGCGGCGTCATCGGGCCTGCCGCTCGCGATGCTCGATCCGAACGCGCCGCTCGAGCTCGACCAGGTGCGCACGTTCTTCGAGAGCCGGGTGCTGGCGCAGCCCGAAGCAGTCGAGTGCGTCGTCGAGCGGATCGCAATGATCAAGGCCGGCCTCAACGACCCGAGCCGGCCGCTCGGCGTCTTTCTCTTCATCGGCCCGACCGGGACGGGCAAGACCGAGATCGCGAAGTCGCTCGCGGAGTACCTGTTCGGCTCGCCGCGCAGGCTCATCCGTCTGGACATGAGCGAGTTCCAGACGCCGGACGCGCTCGAACGGCTGCTCCTGGACCCGAGCGTGGAGGCACGGGGATCGGTGCTGCTCACCTCGGTCAGGAAGGACCCGTTCGCGGTCATCCTGCTCGACGAGTTCGAGAAGGCTGCACCGCCGGTCTGGGATCTCTTCCTCCAGGTGTTCGACGACGGGCGCCTCACCGACCAGCAAGGCCGGACGGCCGACTTCCGCCGGAGCATCATCATCCTCACCTCGAACGTCGGCTCGGCGCTCGCGCACCGGCCGGGCGTCGGTTTCAAGGCCGAGCAGGGGCGGTTCCGCGCCGAGCTGATCCAGGACGAACTGAAGCGCACGTTTCGCCCCGAGTTCCTGAACCGCATCGACCAGGTCGTGGTCTTCCGGCCGTTCGAGCGGGCGCAGATCCGCGCCCTGCTGGAGAAGGAGCTGGCGGCGGCGCTCGACCGGCGCGGGCTGCGGACACGCCCCTGGGCCGTGGAGCTGGACGAGTCGGCGATCGATTTCCTGATCGAGCAGGGCTTCAGCCCCTCGCTCGGCGCGCGACCGCTGCGACGGGCGATTGAGCGGTACCTGCTTGCGGTGATCGCCCGGCCGATCGTCGAGCAGGCTGTTCCCGAGGGCGACCAGTTCCTGCTGGTCAGCGCTGCAGGAGACGGGCTGGTGGTCACCTTCGTCGACCCGGACGCTGCGGAGGAGCCCGCGCGCGACGCAGACGTCGGAACTGGGGCCGCGCTCGACCTCCGGTCGCTCGCGCTACGGACGCACGTCGACCAGCGGGCCTCGCGGTTCCTGCTCGAGGAGCTCGCCAGGATTCGCAGCACGGTCGACGGGTACGTGAGCCCCCGGAAGAACGCCGGCCTCGCCGCAATGCAGAGCCCGGGCTTTTGGGACGACGACGAACGCTTCGACGTTCTGGCGGAGATCGAGTACCTCGACCGACTCGAGGCGGCGTTCGCCACGGCCGAGAAGCTCGGCGTGCGGCTGGAGCGCCATGCACGGACGGCGCGCAACGGCACGGGCGAGCTCGCGGGGCTGCTCGCGCTCAGGTTGCACGTACTCGACGCGGCGGTCACCGCGCTCGACGAGGGACAGGCCGGCGACGTGTTCCTCAGCGTGCGGGCAGCGGGGATGGAGGACGGTGCCGGAGCCGCCTGGGCGGACGCTCTGGCCGAGATGTACGCGGCCTGGGCCCGCCGGCGCGGTATGCGGCTGGAGCGGCTCGCCCCCGCCGAGCACCTCTACGCCGTCAGCGGGCTCGGCGCGGGAGTCCTCCTGGCCGGAGAAGCCGGCCTTCACGTGCTCGAGGTCCCCGAGGAGGGGCGGGAGGACGGCCGGGCGGATCGGGTTCACGCGATCGTGCAGGTGGTCGCCGCGCCCTCGATTTCCGCCGTCGATGCTGAACCGCCGGTCGACCGGGCACGCTCGCTCCTGACCGAGCTGCCGACACCGGAGAACGTCGTCCGCCGCTACCGCGAGGAGCCCGCGCCGCTCGTGCGCGACTCCGTGCGCGGCTACCGGACCGGCCGCCTGGACCGCGTGCTGGCCGGCGACTTCGACCTCTTCTAGCCGACGCGCTCGAGGAACCCGAGCACGCGCTGCTTGAGCTGCGTCGCCGCTTCCTCGTCGTACTGCGGGAGGCTCGAGTCGGCGAACAGATGCTTGTCGCCCGGGTAGAGGAACAGCTCGGCGCCGTCCTTCTCTGCGAGCTCCCGCGCTGCGGGGAGGTCCTCCTGCGCCCACTCGTCGTCTTCCATCAGGTGGATCTGCAGGGGGACGCCTTCGGGCCATTCGCCGCCGAACTCGGAGGGTGGCATGGCGGAGTCGAAGAACAGCGCCCCCTTGGCGCCCGGCCGCGTCTGGGCGAGGTTCTGCGCCGACATCACGCCCAGCGAGAACCCGGCGTAGACGAGTCCTTCCGGCAACCCCTCTGCCGCCTGCTCGCCCCGCTCGCCGATCGTCCCGAACCCTGTCTCCCGCGCATACCCGACGCCCTCCTCGATCGCGTCGAACGTCTTGCCCTCGAAGAGATCGGGCGTGTACACCGTGTGGCCGGCGGCGCGCAGCTCTTCGGCGAACGCCTCAACCCCGTCCGTCAGACCCTGGGCATGGTGAAAGAGGAGAACCTCGGCCACGAGGCCGAGAGTTTAGGCAGGCGCGGGGTCGCGGGGCGCGGTGAGGGCATCGAACGGATGCCCCTCCCGCGCGGTCAGCCAGCGCTCGGCGTCGAGCGCGGCCATCGTGCCCATGCCGGCCGCGGTGATCGCCTGGCGGTACGTGTGATCGACGACGTCTCCCGCCGCGAAGACCCCCTCGATGTTCGTCGCCGTGCCGTCGTGCGCGAGGATGTAGCCCGCGTCGTCGAGCTCAAGCCAGTCGTTGAAGAGCTTCGTGTTCGGGTCGTGACCGATCGCGACGAAGAGGCCGTCGGCCGGGATCTCCGTGATCTCGTCGGTGTTGACGTCGCGCAACCGCACCGCGGTGACGACGCCGTCCCCGACGACCTCGTCGACGACCGCGTTCGTGATCCACTCGATCTTCTCGTTCGCCTTCGCGCGGTCGACCATGATCGGCGAGGCGCGGAAGTCTTCGCGGCGGTGGACGATCGTGACCCGGCTGGCGAACTTCGTCAGGAAGGTCGCCTCCTCCATCGCCGAGTCGCCCCCGCCGACGACCACGATCTCCTTCTCGCGGAAGAACGCGGCGTCGCAGACGGCGCAGTAGGAGACGCCGCGGCCCTGAAGCGTCCGCTCCGACTCGAGCCCGAGCTTTCGCGCCTCGGCGCCGGTGGCGACGATCACGGCCTGTGCCTGGTACTCGTCATCGCCGACGTAGACCTTGAACGGGCGCTCAGAGAAGTCGACGCGCGTGACGTCGTCGGAGACGAACTCGGCGCCGAAGCGCTCCGCCTGGCGCCGGAAGTCCTTCATCATCTCAGGCCCGAGGACGCCTTCCGGATAGCCCGGATAGTTCTCGACGTCGCTCGTAATCATCAGCTGGCCGCCCCACTGGAAGCCTTCGATCACGAGCGGTTCGAGATTCGCGCGGGCAGCGTAGAGCGCGGCGGTGTAGCCCGCCGGGCCGCCGCCGATGATGATGACCTCGCGAACGCTCTCGTTCATGACCTCTCCATGCGTGAATCGAGCCCCTATAGGGCTCGTCAACAGTATTCAACGAAGCGGACGAGACGAAACTTCCCAACCCGCCCCGCGTGCGGTAAGAATTCAGTCGCCGTGCGGCAACTGCGGTTGGGGGTCTCAGGGCTGATCGCCTGCCTGCTCGTCTCTGCGAGCGGGAGCGCGCTGGCCGCGAAGCCGAGCAGTGCACGCTTCCGCCTCACGCTCACGGCGACACTGACGAAGACGTGGAACGTGACGCGGAGCGAGGGCGAGCCCGATTGCATCCGGACGACGAAGAGCTCCGGGAGGTGGCAGGCGACGCTCGCGACCAAGCGCGTCAGCCCGGTCCGGGTCGTCGCGGCCGGACGGGGGAGGGTCCGGTTCGTCGGAGGCACGATCAAGGCGATCGCAGGCGCGGCAGCGCAGTCGGGGACGAACGGGGTCGTCGGCCAGGGGTCGCCGCCGTGCAGCCGCCAGACGAAGACCGTGAGGTGCGCCACGCGACGCCGGTCGTTCCGCGGCGCGACGACCATGCTGGCGAACCCGCGCAAGGGCGTCCTCGCGCTCGGCCGGCTGAGGGGCGCGAACGCGGTCCGGTCGTTCTCGCCGCAATGCCCCGACGAGCCCTTGGCAGTGCGTGCGGTCAGGACGGATCTTCCGCTCGCCACAGGACCGCTCGACGGCGCCGACGCCTTCCGCCGCGACATCCCGAAGTTCTTCGTGCGAGGCGACGTTCAGCAGCAGACGTCGATCACCGGTGACCTCGAGGGAACCGTGAACGAGCGCGTTCGCTGGACGGTCACGTTCACCCGTGTCGCGTAGCGCGGACCGCGCATAGACTCAGCGTTCTTGGCCAGCACGGTGACGTGGGAGGTGCTCAAGCAGCTCGCGGCGTTCCGCGCCGAGAACGGCTGCGCGATCAGCGTCTACGTCGACCTCGATCCCAGCCTGTCGCCGACGCCGGCAGATGCCCAGACCCGGTTCCACTCGGTGCTCGACGAAGGCCACAAGGCCGCCGAGAGGACCCGCAGCGATCTGACGCACGAGCAGCGCGTTGGGCTCGAGGCCGACTTCCAGCGGATCCGCGAGTTCTTCGACGAAGAGTTCGAGCGCGACGGCGCCCGCGGATACGCCGTCTTCTGCGCGGGCCTCGACAACCTGTGGCAGACGCTGCCACTGAGCGAGACTGTGCCCGACGAAGTGCGCGTCAACCCCCAGCTCTACCTCGCGCCGCTCGTGCCGCTCGTCGGCCGCGGCGACGGCGCCGTCGTCGCCGTCGTCGGTCGGGAGCAGGGCCGCCTCTACCAGCTACGCGCCGGGCGGCTCGACGAGATCGCCGACCTGTTCGAGGAGCAGCCGAGGCGGCACGACCAGGGCGGCTGGTCGCAGGCCCGCTTCCAGCGCCACGCCGACGAGCTTACGAAGGACCACCTCAAGGACGTCGCGGAGGAGCTCTCGAACCAGCTGCGCCAGCTGCGGTACCCGAGGGTGATCGTGGTCTCCCCGGAGGAGCTGAAGAGCGACTTCACGGAGACCCTCGCCTCCGATGCCCGCAGCGCGATCGTCGGGTGGGCGACTGCTGAGGCCCACGCCTCGCCGGTCGAGCTTTTCGACGTCGCCATGCCCGTGCTCGAGCACTGGCGCGAGGAGCGGGAGAGTCAGTCCGTCGAGCGCTGGAAGGAGGCGGCCGGGCGCAACGGCCGCGCGGCCTCCGGTTGGGAGGAGACGCTGGAGGCGGCCTCCGACGCGCGCGTCGACTGCCTCCTCTTCCAGGAGGGAGCGGGGAGGACCGCCTGCGTGTGCCCGACCTGCGGGCGGGTCAGCGTCAACGGGGGCCGGTGCCCCCTCGACGGCACCGCGATGGAGGAGCGGAGCGACGGCCTCGATCTGGCGGTCCACCAGGTGCTCGTTCACGGCGGGCAGGTCCTTGCCCTCCGCCACCGTCAGGATCTCGAGCCGGTCGGCGGGATCGGCGCACTCCTCCGCTTCTAGGCCGCTGCGACCGTTCGAGCTCGTCATCTTCGACTGCGACGGCGTGCTCGTCGACACGGAGCGCGCGACGGTCGAGGCCGAGTCGGAGTTCCTGACCGAGCTCGGCTGGAAGCTGACGCCGGCACAGGTCGCTGACCTCTTCCTCGGCCGGACCGACGACTACATGCGACGCGTGATCACGGAGCGGCTGCCCGATCTGCCGGCGGACTGGGAGCAGCTGCTCGACGAGCGCTACCTCGCCGTGCAGGGCGACCTGCTGTCCGTCGACGGCATCGTCGAGGCCCTGGACACGATCTCGATTCCGACCTGCGTCGCCTCCTCGGGAACCCACGAGAAGATGAGGAGGACGCTCGGCGCGACGGGGCTGTGGGACCGGTTCGAGGGCCGGATCTTCAGCACGACCGAGGTCGAGCACGGCAAGCCGGCGCCTGATCTCTTTCTCCACGCCGCAGCGCGAATGGGAGCCGACCCGGGCGCGTGCGCGGTCGTCGAGGACAGCCCGTTCGGGATCGAGGCCGCGAACGCCGCCGGGATGCGCTCGTTCGCGTACGCCGGTGGGATCGTGCCGGCGGAGCGGCTTCGAGAGGCGGACGTCGTCTTCGACGACATGCGCGAACTCCCGCGGCTGCTCGCCGCCGGCGCCTAGGCGGCCAGGAGGCGGCGCAGGACGTACGGGAGGATCCCGCCGTGGCGGACGTACTCCCGCTCGCGCGGCGTGTCGAGCCGGAGCCGCGCCTTGAACTCCTTGTCGTTCGCGCTCACCGTCACCTCGCGCGCCTCGCCGTTCTCGACGCCCTCCACCGAGAACTCCTCACGCCCGGTCAGGCCCAGTGTGTCGGGTGTCTCGCCGTCGAGGAACTGCAGCGGCAGGATCCCCATCATCAGCAGGTTTGAACGGTGGATGCGCTCGTAGCTCTCCGCGACCACCGCCCTGACTCCGAGGAGCTTCGGCCCCTTCGCCGCCCAGTCGCGTGAGGAGCCGGACCCGTACTCCTTGCCGGCGACCACGATCAGGGGCGTGCCCTCCTCCTGGTAGCGGACGGACGCGTCGTAGATCGTCAGCTCCTCGCCGCTCGGAACGTGGGCCGTCCACGTCCCCTCGGAGCCCGGTACCAGGAGGTTCTTCAGCCGCACGTTCGCAAACGTCCCGCGCACCATCACCTCGTGATTCCCGCGGCGTGAGCCGTACGAGTTGAAGTCCTTCCGCTCGACCCCGTGCTCGATCAGGTACTTCCCGGCCGGGCTGTCCGGCCTGATCGCGCCGGCCGGCGAGATGTGGTCGGTCGTGACGGAGTCGCCGACGCGAACGAGGACGCGCGCACCGTGGATGTCCTCGACCGTGCCGGGCTCCGGCGACATGCCGTCGAAGTACGGCGGCCGCCGGACGTAGGTGGAGTCCTCGCGCCAGTCGTAGAGGTCGCCCTCGGGGATGTCGAGCGAGCGCCACCGGTCGTCGCCGGTGAAGACGTCGGCGTAGGTGCGGCGGAACATGTCGCCCTGAACGGCGTCGCGAACCGTCGCGTCGATCTCCTGCGAGCTCGGCCAGATGTCGGTGAGGTAGACGTCCTCGCCGTCGGAGCCCTGGCCGAGCGGCTCCGACGTCAAGTCGACGTCCATCCGCCCGGCTAGCGCGTAGGCCACGACCAGCGGCGGGGAGGCCAGGTAGTTCGCCTTCACCTCGGGGTGGATCCGCGCCTCGAAGTTCCGGTTGCCGGAGAGCACGGAGCAGACGACGAGATCGCCCTGCAGCACGGCCGCGGAGATCTCCTCCGGCAGCGGGCCGGAGTTCCCGATGCACGTCGTGCAGCCGTAGCCGACGGTGTGGAAGCCGAGCTGCTCGAGGTACGGGGTCAGCCCGGCGCGCTCGTAGTACTCCGTCACCACCTTGGAGCCGGGCGCGAGGCTCGACTTCACCCAGGGCTTGCGCTCGAGCCCGCGCTCCGCCGCCTTCTTGGCCAGCAGGCCGGCGGCGACCATCACGCTCGGGTTCGAGGTGTTCGTGCAGCTCGTGACCGCCGCGATCACGACCGCGCCGTGCTCGAGCTCGAACCGCTCGCCCTCGAGCTCGACCGGCACCGCGGAGGCGCGCTCGGCGACGACGACCGCCGGCACCTCGACGGGATCGTGCACCGTGATCGGCTCGTGGCCGGGCGAGCTGTCCGAGATCGGATCGCTCGCCGGGAAGGTCTCCGCCACCGCCTCGTCGTGTGCGTTCCCGTAGTCGACGCCGAAGCTCTCGAGCGCCGCGAGGAACGAGCGCTTCGCGTCGGTCAGCGGCACCCGGTCCTGGGGCCGCCGCGGCCCGGCGAGGCTCGGCTCGACGTCGCCGAGGTCGAGCTCGACGATCTGTGAGTACGTCGGATCGTGGTCGGGGTCGTGCCAGAGCAGGTTCTCCTTGCAGTACGCCTCGACCAGTGCGACACGCTCCTCGGGCCGGCCGGTCAAACGGAGGTAGTCGAGCGTGACCTGGTCGACGGGGAAGAAGCCGCACGTCGCGCCGTACTCCGGCGACATGTTTCCGATCGTCGCGCGGTCGGCAAGCGGCAGGTTGGTGACGCCGTGGCCGAAGTACTCGACGAACTTCCCCACTACGCCTGTCTGCCGGAGGATCTGCGTGACGGTCAGGACGAGGTCCGTCGCGGTCGCGCCCTCGCGGAGCTCGCCGCTGAGCCGGAAGCCGACCACCTGTGGGACGAGCATCGAGACGGACTCTCCGAGCATCGCCGCCTCGGCCTCGATCCCGCCGACGCCCCAGCCGAGGACGCCGAGTCCGTTGATCATCGTCGTGTGCGAGTCGGTGCCGAGCAGGGTGTCCGGGAAGGCCTGGCCGTTGCGTGACTCGACGACGCGCCCGAGGTACTCGAGGTTGACCTGGTGGACGATGCCGGTGCCAGGCGGGACGACCTTCAGGTCGTCGAAGGCCTGCTGGCCCCAGCGGAGGAACGCGTAGCGCTCGCCGTTCCGCTCGTACTCGCGGTCGATGTTGACGTCGATCGCCATCCGGTTCGCGAACGCGTCGACCTGGACGGAGTGGTCGATCACGAGCTCGGCGGGGAGCTCCGGGTTCGTGCGGGAGGCGTCGCCGCCGAGGTCGTGCACCGCGTGCCGCATCGCGGCGAGGTCGACGATCGCAGGGACGCCGGTGAAGTCCTGGTGGATCACGCGCGCCGGCCTGAAGGAAATCTCGCGCGACGGGTCGTCCTTCGCGACCCACTGCGCAACCGCCTCGACATGCTCCTCGGTGGAGGTGCGCAGGACGTTCTCGAGCAGGATCTTCAGCGTGTAGGGGAGCCGCTCGACGTCGTACCGTTCCTGGAGCGGCGCGAGCCGGAAGATCTCGTAGCCCTCACCGCCGACCTCGAGAGTCGACCGAGAACCGAAGGCATCGGCGGCGGCCATGCTTCGATGCTAACCGAGGCTAGGCGGCGTCCAGCGCCCGCGGCAGCTCTTGCGCGACGGCGGGTTGCGTCTCGGCGTCCGTCTCGGCGGCGCGCTCGAGCTTCGTGTCGAACCTGTCGAGCCTCTTCTCGGCCTCCGCGAACTTCGACTGCGCGTTGCCGATGTGCTTCCCGACGACCTGGAAGTCGTCGCGGAACCGGTCGAAGTCCCCCTGGAGCTGCGCGACGTAGCCCATTACCTCGTGCGCCCGCTGCTCGATCTGCATCCCCTTCAGCCCAAGCGCGATCACCTGGAGCTGCGACGTGAACGTGGTGGGCGAGACCGGGAAGACGCGCTTCTCGTGCGCGTACTGGAGCAAGGCGCCCGTCTTGCCGCAGACGAGCTCGTAGTAGACGCCCTCCGACGGCAGGTACATGAGCGCGAAGTCGTACGTGCCCTCGTCGGGCCGGATGTACTTGGACGCGATCGCGTCGACGTGGATCTTCAGGTCCCGCGCGAATGCCTTCTCGTGCAGGAGCCGCTCGTCGTCGCTCTCGGCCTCGGCGAGCCGCTCGAAGTTGTCCAGCGGGAACTTCGCGTCGATCGGGACGAGTCGCTCCACTCGGATCACTGCGTCGACGCGCTCGCCGGTCTTGAACCCGTACTGGAGCTGGTAAGCGTCGGGCGGCAGCCGGTCGCGGAGCAGGTTTCCGAGCAGCAGCTCGCCGAAGCCGCCGCGCGCCTTTGGCGGCCGCAGGGCTTGCTCCAGCCGCTTGAGGTCGTTGGCGCGCGCCAGGATCTCGGCGTTCGCCTGCCCGAGCTGGCCGAGCTGTTGGTGGATCGCGCTCGTCGTCTTCGTCGCCGTCTCCAGGCGGCGGTCCATCGTCGCCGTCATCGCCTCGAGCCGCCGGTCGACGTCGGCGTTGCGGCTGGCGAGGTCGGCAGCCGACTGCGACCGAAGCGCGGAGAGCTCGGCTCGGAGCACGCGCAGCACGTGGACGCCGGCGAACGCGAGGCCGGCGGCGAGCAGCACGAAGAGGACGACCGTCACGACCATGGACCGATGAACGCTAGTGGCCGCGTCGGACGGCAGAGGGGCGGGCGAAAGCCCCTCTGCCCGATCGAGCCGGCCTACGGTGTCTCGCGCTCGGCGCGGTGTTCGGCGCGCTCTTCGCGCGACTGCTGCGCCATTTCCTCGGCCTGCTCCGCGCGTGATTCGGCGGCCGCTTCGGCCTCCTGGTGCGCGCCTTCTTCCTTCATCTCCGTGTCGCCCGTGACGTCGCCTGCCGCCTGCTTCCCTCGTCCGAGCAGCTTGTCCAGAAAACCCATCTGACCTCCTGACGGTGTGACGGCCAAAGGCGAGTATGGGGGATCGGACGGCCGGTGGCCACCGCTACCATGGCGCGCGGGTTGGCCAAGAAAGCTCGCACACCCGCGCCGCCGAAGCGCAAGGTCCAGGCCCCACAGGTGCGAAACGCCCCGCGCACGCCGCGCGAAGAGGCGCGTAGCCGCATGATCCTCTATGCCCTCGCCGTCTCGGGGATCGTGATGGTGGTGATCGTCGGTGCGATCTTCCTGCTCGCCGGCGGCAGCAACAGCACGGCGGCCACGAACGCCGACGAGGCGGTGCGGAACGCCGGCGGCACGATCCGGACGATCAACGCGGCGCCGAACTTCATGCTGAACGGCAAGAAGCTGCCGTACCGGCATCTGCCGACGGATGCCCTGCCGCCAGGGTTCAAGTACAACACCAGCCCGCCGACGAGCGGTGTGCATACCAACAGCACCGTGATCTACGGGATCTACGACCAGTCGGTCCCGGCGATCTCGACCGTACACAACCTCGAGCACGGTGCGGTCGTGATCCGCTACGGGCCGCAGGTCCCGCAGAGCGAGGTCGCGAAGATCAGCGAGTGGTACCTCGAGTCGCCGAACGGCCTTGTGGTCGCGCCGATGGCCGGCCTCGGGGACAAGATCGCCCTGACGGCGTGGACGTACGACCAGAACCGGCAGAACGACCGGAACTACGAGGGCGAGGGTCATCTCGCCGAGCTGACGAAGTTCGACGCGGACGCGTTCAACGCGTTCGTCGACGCCTACCGCGGCAAAGGACCGGAGCGCTTCAAGGTGACGGACCTGCAGCCGGGCGGCCCGTAACCCAGCGCTATCGTTTCACCCGCCGGGGTGGCGAAACTGGTCATACGCGCCTGACTTAAAATCAGGTGTCCCCTTAGGGGGCGTGCGGGTTCGACTCCCGCCCCCGGCACTCTTGTTCCCCCATGCTGCTCCTACTCGCGATCCTCGCCGCGGTCTTTCTGCTCCCGTCGCCGTGGAACTACGTCGCGGTGATCGTGGCCGCCGCCGTCGAGCTCGCCGAGGTCAAGGTCTTCCTCTGGTACTCGCGCCGGCGCGGCGCGACGACTGGCGCCGAGGCTCTGGTCGGCGAGGAAGGGCGGGTCGTCGCGGCGTGCCGGCCGGTGGGCCAGATCCGCGTCGTCGGCGAGCTCTGGCGGGCCCGGTGCGAGGACGGCGCCGGCCCCGGCGACCGTGTCGTCGTGGACGAGCTCGGGCCGGACCTGACGCTGCTTGTACACAGGGTTTCGCCCTAATAGGAGGGCTCGGCAGGGCGGCGGCCGTGTCGCAGGGCCGCGCTGCTCGCCCCGAGGACGGCGTCCTCAGTCGCACCCGTATCTCAGTCGATACGGGCGCTCCCTGCGTCCTTGCCTCGGTACGACCATCGCACCCCTGCGACGAGCCCCACCCCGCCGATCCCTCCTAGACTGCGGGACGTGGCCAAGCTCGACGAAACGTCGGTCGAACAGCTTGGGTACGAGTGGGACACGCCGCTCTATCGCACGGCGCTCGGCCAGTTCGAGCAGGCGCTCGAGCACGCGGACGTGCCCGATTTCGTCGCCGAGCGGCTGCGCATTCCGGAGCGATCGACGATCGTCGGCGTCCCGGTCCGCCGCGACGCCGGGAACTTCGAGATGTTCCCCGCCTACCGCGTCCAGCATTCGACCGTGCTCGGCCCCAGCAAGGGCGGCATTCGCTACGACACCCATGTCGACCTCGGGGAGTGCGCGGCGCTCGCGATGTGGATGACCTGGAAATGCGCGCTCCTCCAGCTGCCCTACGGCGGTGCGAAGGGCGGCGTCCGCTGCAATCCGAGGGAGCTGTCGATCGGCGAGCTCGAGCGCCTGACGCGCCGCCTGACGATCGAGCTGCTCCCGGTGATCGGGCCGGAGGAGGACATCCCCGCGCCGGACATGGCGACGAACGAGAAGACGATGGCCTGGATCATGGACACCTACTCAATGCAGGTCGGCCACGCAGTCCCGGAGATCGTCACCGGAAAGCCGATCGCGATCGGAGGCTCGGTCTTCCGTCGCGAGGCGACCGGCGCCGGCGTCGTGATGGTGATCGAGCGCGCGTGCGGCCGCTTCGGCTGGAATCTCTCCGACCAGCGCTGCGTGGTGCAGGGGTTCGGGAACGTCGGGGGCGTCGCCGCCCGGGATCTCGTCGCGCGCGGCGCCACGGTCATGGCCGTCTCCGACATCTCCGGCGGCGCCTACAACGAGGACGGGCTCGACCTGGACGACGTACGGAAGTGGATCGACGAGAACGGGTCGCTCCGGGGCTACCCGAAGGCGGAGCACGTCACGAACGCAGAGCTCCTCGAGCTGCCGTGCGACATCCTCGTCCTCGCCGCGCTCGAGGACCAGATCACCGCCGAGAATGCGGGGCGGATCGAGGCGAAGATGATCGCCGAGGGCGCGAATGGCCCCACCGCGCTCGAGGCCGACGAGATCCTTGCCGAGCGCGGGATCCACGTGCTCCCGGACATCCTCACGAACGCCGGCGGCGTGACGGTCTCGTACTTCGAGTGGGTGCAGGACCTCGGGCGCCTCTTCTGGTCGTCGGACGAGATCCGCGCCAAGCTGTCGGAGAAGATGGGCGACGCCTTCGACCGCGTCTGGCACCTGTCCGAGCAGCTTGCGCTCACGCCTCGCCGCGCAGCGATGGTGGCGGCGATCCGCGAGGTTTCCGGCGCACTGACCGCCCGCGGGATCTACCCATGACGCTCGTCCGCGAGGCGATGCTCATCGATCCGAGGTCGCTCGGCGTGGACTCCACCGCGCAGGAGGCTGGCCAGCTGCTCGGCAACGAGGATGTCCGCGCTGTGTTCGTCTGCGACGGCGACCAGCGGCTGGTCGGCGTGCTGACGCGCAAGACACTCGTGCGGGAGGTGGTCGCTCCCGGAAAGGATCCGCGCTCGACTCGCCTGGGTGAGATCGCGGAGGCACCGCACTGGACGTTCGAGGCCGAATCGTCGGTGGAGGACGCCTTCCGGTTCATGGAGGAGCAGGACGCCGAGCGCGTGCCGGTCGTCGAGGACGGGCGGCTCGTCGGGGTTCTCTCGCGCGCGGTCGTCCAGCGCCGTCTGGCCGAGGACGAGTCGGTCGAAGAGCCGGTCTAGCCCTAGCAGCAGGTGTAGGCGCCGGGCGGCGCGGCACCCTCGGCGGGGGCTGGAAGCTCCGACGCCGCCAGGGCGGCGCCGTGGAGGATGTCCCGCTCACTGACCTCGAGCGCGTCGAGTCCGAGCCCGTCGAGCACCTGCTCCACGAGCACGGCGCCGGCGACGATCACCGGAGCCCGCTCGGGGTGGAGGCCCGGGATGCGTCGCCGCTCCTCGAGCGGCAGCGAGGCCAGTCTCTCCCGCTGCGCCCGCACCGCGTCGAGCGTCAGGCGGTGACCATCGGTCCCGAGCCCTTCCGGCTCGTCGAGCCCGAGGTCGAGCGCCGCCAGCGTCGTGACCGTTCCGGCGACGCCGACAGCACGGTCGGCGGGCTCGAGCCCGGGAAGTGACGCGCGCACGCGAATCGCGGCCGTCGTGAGCTCATCGATCGTCGGCGGGTCGCTCCGGAGGTAGCGCTCGGTCAGGCGGACGGAGCCGACGTCCACGCTGACCCGGGCGTCGACCCGCCCGTCCTCGCCGCGCACGAACTCCGTCGAGCCGCCGCCCGGGTCGATCACGAGCGTGGAGCCGGGCCGGCCGTCCGCGGCGCCGCGGAAGGTCAGCTCCGCCTCCTCGTCGCCGGAGAGGAGCTGCGTGGCAAAGCCGTAGCTCCACTCGACCTCGCCGAGGAACGCCTCGCCGTTCTCGGCGTCCCTAACCGCGCTCGTCGCGGTCAGCAGCACCCGCTCTGCGCCGAGCGACTCGGCTTCCCGACGATAGTCCGACAGCACGTTCCGGACGCGGGCGATCGGGAGGGGCAGGAGGCGGCGCCGCTTGTCCACGCCCTCGCCGAGGCGAGTGATCTCGGTTCGCCTGGCCACTTCCTCGACCTCGCCGTCCTCGACATCGGCGACAAGCAGCCGGGTCGTGTTGGTTCCCTGGTCGACGGCGGCGACTCGCATGGCCGAAGGTACGCTAGTCGCATGTTCCTGTTCAGAGAAAAGAACGTCGAGATGGTCGAGTCCGAGAACGCGCTTCCGGGCCGGGAGGCGACGATGCCGGTGCCGGAGCGCCACGAGGTGCTCGGCACGCCGATCGCGCCGCCGTTCCCGGAGGGCCTCGAGCGCGCCGTCTTCGCCCTCGGCTGCTTCTGGGGCGCCGAGCGGGTGTTCTGGCAGGCCCCCGGCGTCTACACGACCGCCGTGGGATACGCCGGCGGCTACACGCCGAACGCAACCTACGAAGAGGCCTGCAGCGGCCAGACCGGCCACGCGGAGGTCGTCCTCGTCGTCTTCGACCCGAAGCAGACGAGCTACGACGAGCTGCTCCGGCTCTTCTGGGAGAACCACGACCCGACCCAGGGCATGCGGCAGGGCAACGATGTCGGCACGCAGTACCGCTCCGCGATCTACTACGAGAACGACGAGCAGCGCGAGGCGGCGGAGCGCTCGAAGGAGCTGTTCCAGAAGGAGCTGCAGGACGCCGGCTACGGGGAGATCACGACCGAGATCGCCGAGGCAGGCCCGTTCTACTACGCGGAGCCGTATCACCAGCAGTATTTGGCGAAGAACCCAAACGGCTACTGCGGCCTCGGCGGCACAGGCGTCAGCTGCCCGGTCGGCCTCGTCCGTTCAGCCTGAGCCGCGCTACAATGCACGCACGCCGCGGGGTGGAGCAGTCAGGTAGCTCGCCGGGCTCATAACCCGGAGGTCGCAGGTTCAAATCCTGCCCCCGCTACTTACAAGGGCCCTGGTAACAGGGCCTTCTTGTTCGCAAGTCGGTGGCGTTGCGGCACAACGCAGTAGTGCCAGGCCATGGAACGTCGCTACCCGCTGGACTGCGCGACACTATGCCGGTGCAACCGGAAACGCGCTACGCCAAGAGTGGCAACGTCAATATCGCCTACCAGGTAGTCGGTGACGGTCCCCCCGACCTCGTCGCGGTCGATGTGATCTCACACATTGAGCTGGGTTGGGAGATTCCTTCGCAGGCTCGATTCTTCACTCGACTCGCCTCCATCTGTCGCTTGTTCAGGGTCAACCAGCGTGGGACCGGCATCTCCGACCGGGACGTGGGCGTGCCCACGCTGGAGACGCGCATGGACGACATCCGCGCCGTCCTCGACGCGGTCGGGTCGGAGCGGGCAGTGCTCTTCGGCCTCGGCGACGCCTCCCCGCTCTCCGTCTTGTTCGCGGGCACTTATCCCGAACGGACCGCTGGGCTGATCTTGATGAATGCGTCGCCGCGTTTTGTGAAGAGCCCTAGCCTGCCTTGGCTTCCGACCCGAGAGGAGACGCAACGACAGGCCGACGACTCTGAGCGGCGCTGGGGGGATCCCGCCTTCGCCTACGAGGTCATCGGCATGCGCAACCCGAGCGCGCCTGAGGAGGAGCTCCGAAGCATTGCCCGTGTCTTTCGGCTCAGTGTCAGCCCCGGTGCGGCCGCCGCCTACATTCGGATGAACATCGACGTGGACGTGTGCGACATTCTTCCCCTGATTCGGGTCCCGACGCTGGTTATGCACCGGAAGGACGGGGGAGGATGGGACATCCGCAGTGGGCGCTACCTGGCCGAGCACATTCCAGGCGCCCGCTTCGTGGAGTTGCCCGGCGCGGACTTTTTGCCCTCAGTTGGCGAGCAGGAGCCGGTCTTCGCCGAGCTGGAGAGCTTCCTCGCTGACGTCGTGGCGGGCTCGCATCCTGAGGTTGAACCCGACAGGGTGCTGGCCACTGTCCTCTTCTCGGACATCGTCGGCTCCAGCGAGAGGGCGGTAACGCTCGGCGACAGGGCCTGGCGAGAACTTCTCCTGCGCCACCACGAACTGGTCCGGCGTCAACTGGTTCGCTTTCGCGGCCAGGAGGTGGACACGTCAGGTGACGGCTTTTTCGCCTCCTTCGACGGCCCGGCCAGGGCCATCCGCTGCGGGTGTGCCATCGCCGAGACCATGCCGGAACTGGGACTCGAGGTGCGGGTCGGGTTGCACACGGGCGAGTGCGAGCTCGTCGACGGCAAGGTGGCCGGCATCGCCGTGCACACGGGGGCCAGAGTCGCCGCCAACGCGCAGCCGGGCGAAGTGCTCGTCTCCTCGACCGTCAGAGACCTGGTCGCCGGCTCGGGGCTGACCTTCGAAGACCGCGGCTCGCACGAGCTCAAGGGCATTCCCGGCGAATGGCGACTCTACGCCGTCGCAAAGAGCAGCTAGTTCTTACAGGCCCTTCTAAGCTCAATCTCCACGACCTCGGGCATCCAGCTGGATCTCCTGTGGAGTCCAGCTGCAAGCGTTCTGCAAGCAACGGCCTTCCGCGGCGATGTCACCCTGTTCCGCCTAAATGGGCCGGCCGTCGGTCGATCTGGCCTGGAGCATGCATTTCGGCGGAATACGGCGGCACGCGATTACTCAGTCGAGGCGGCTCATAACCCGGAGGTCGCAGGTTCAAATCCTGCCCCCGCTACTGAGAAAGGCTCCGGAAACGGGGCCTTTTCGTTGGGTGCCCACCGTATGTTCATTGCATCTGCAAGCACTCTCACAATCACTCCCGATATCGACGCAGTAGCTGGCGAGCTCATCGAGGGGCAATCGTGCGCTAGACGTGCACGACGTAGCGGTCCTGCAGAACATCGAGATGGCGCGGCAGCCACTCCGGCGTGTCTGCGCGCCTGCGCCACTCTCGCCGGCCGGAAGCTCCTCGCGCCGACGTAAAGCGTCCGGAAGCGCTCGCGCCCGTGAACGGTTGATGTCGACCTTCGGGTGTTGGTCTAGCGCTATGCGGTCGCGTTCCCTTTACGGCTAGCTCACACCGCGACCGTCACGCGCAGGAAGGTTGCAGGAATGGAGGTGGCATCCTCGCTCGGGCTTGCGTTCTGGCTGTTGAACAGGGCCTCCAACTCAGCTTGCAGACCGGTCTCGCGACCGTCGGCTGCGGCTGCTTCGAACGCGTTCATGGTCGGCCCGTAGTACGTCCTGAATTCGGCAAGAAGTTCCGATGGTGCACCCGGGAAGTTGAACGTGTAGCTGTCCCTCTCGAACGAGATCCTCTCTTCGGGTACGCCCGCGCCCCCAAATCGCTCGATCACGTTCTCCTCCACCCCCCACGTCATCGGGCTGATGAACCCTTCCGGAGGCGGCGGCGAGTAGGAGGTGCTGATCTTTAGGATTTGGGCGACGAGCGTTGGGTCATTGGGGATCCAGTTCCCCATCACGATCCGGCCGCAGGGCCGTGTCACACGCACGACCTCCTTTGCCACGTCGAACGGCCTCGGAGCGAACATCGCGCCGAAGATGCTGATGACGAGGTCGAAGCTGTCGTCCTCGAGTTCGCTTAGATCGGACGCGTCCCCTTCTTGGAATCTGCAGTTGGTGAGGCCGAGGCTCTGTGCTCGTGCGTTCCCCGCCTCGACGAGGTTACTGGCGATGTCGACACCCAGCACGTTCGCGCCAAGCCTCGCCGCCGGCAAGGCCGTCGTCCCATCGCCGCAGCCGAGGTCGAGGACCTCGAGCCCGTCGGTGATCCCCAACGTCATGACGAGCGCCTCGCCGCTCTCCCGCATGCTTTCTGCAATGCGAGTGAAGTCGCCCTTCTCCCAGAGTGCCTTGTTTGGGTTGATGGTCGTGGACATAGACGCCTCCGTCGGTGCGAGTAAGGACTGATCGCTACAGAGCGTAACGCTTGATCTTTAACTATTCAAGTGATAACTTGAAAATGTGGCAAGTGGTGCAGCGAAGGTGGCGTTGTTCGACGCGTTTGCGTCTGTAGCGCAGGCGCTCGGCAGCGGCCGCCGGGCCGAGATCGTCGATCTGCTCGCGCAAGGCGACCGCTCGGTTGAGGAGATCGCGAACGAGATCTCGCAGAGCGTCGCCAACACCTCGCAGCATCTCCAGGTGCTGGCGCGGGCGGGGCTGGTGCGCTCGCGCCGCGAGGGGACGCGGATCTTTTACCGACTGGCGAGCGACCGGGTCGCCGACCTCTGGGCGGCGATTCGCGACGTCGCGGTCAGTCACGTCGCCGAAGTGTCGGTGCTGGCCGACGAGTACCTGGGGGAGCGCGACGGGGTCGAGCAACTTTCGGCGGAGGAGCTCGAGCGGCGGCTGGCGCGCGACCAAGTCGTCGTGCTCGATGTCCGTCCGGAGCCCGAGTATCGCGCCGGACACATCGCCGGGGCACGCTCGGCGCCGCTTGACGAGCTCCCTTCCTTGTTGGCGAAGTTGCCGCGGCGGCGCGAGATCGTCGCCTACTGCCGCGGCCCCTACTGCGTGTACGCGGACGACGCCGTCCGGCTGTTGCGCGAGCGCGGACTGAAGGCGCTTCGACTGGACGTCGGTTTCCCTGAGTGGCACCGCGCGGGACTGCCGGTCGAGATCGCGAGCTGAGAGGAGACGCCGGGATGCTGCTACGCCTGTTCCTGAGCGAGCCGGCTCATGTGCCAGCTATCTGTTCGGCTGCACGAGCCACAACAAGCTCGCCGTCATCGACCCGCACGGGGACTTCGTCGACGACTACCTCTCGACGGCGGAGGGGATCGGGGCGCCGATCGTCGCGGTGTTCGAGAAGCACGTGCAGGCCGATCATGTCTCCGGCCTGCCGGTGCTGGTCGCTCGTCTGCCCCAACTGCTTCGACACCCGCAAGCTGGACGAGGGTGAGCTCGTCGCGAACGCGCAGCTCGGCGGCGCGACTCCCCTCTGGGAGTGGATCCGTGATGACGGCGCGACGGTCTTCAGCTACTGACCTGGGCGCCGTCCTGGTCGCGGCGCTCACCGCGCTGGACTTCGGCCGGCTTGCCGGCACGCTCGCGCCGGACATGCACATGCGCGCGCTGATCCCGTCCGGCCCCCTTGAGCTCTCAGGGGCGGAGCCTGCAGCGGCGAGGTTCGCCTCTTGGTTCGGCGAATCAGAGGGGCTCGAGCTCATTCATGCTGGCAGTGCCGAGGTCGGCGATCGACTGCATGTCTTCTATCGGCTCCGGGTGAAGAGGCCCGGTGACCCCTGGAAGCTCATTGAACAGCACCTATTCTGCGCGCTCGACGAGGGCCGCATCACCGCCCTCGATCTCCTCTGCTCAGGCTTCCGTCCCGATCGGGCGGGAGCCATCTCGGCGTCTACCAGCTGAAGAACGCACGTTGACATAGCTGGCAACGGCGGCGGCGAAACGGCGGCGGCGACGTAGTCCTACCTCTCCCTCTGCGCTCGTCGTTGCGATTCCGGCCTCGAGCGCGTCATGCGGTGAGCGTCGTCGCCGCGGACATGCGGCAAAACCATCTCCAGCTGCAAGCGTTCTGCAAGCATCCCGTTTCTACGGCGATGTAACCGTGTTCCGCCTAAATGCACTGCCGCGGCCCAAATCTGGATCGGAGCCTGCGTTTCGGCGGAATATGGCGGCACACGTGTACACAATCGAGGCGGCTCATAACCCGGAGGTCGCAGGTTCAAATCCTGCCCCCGCTACTCGGGAAGGCCCTGGAAACGGGGCCTTTCTGTGCCTCGGCTTACTTGACGCCGCAAGGACTCTTGCCCAACTTTTGTCTCTTCGTGAAGCGCAGTGTCTCGTCCGCCTCGACCTGCCGCTCGAGCTTCAGGAGCAGCTCAAATCTCCTTCAGCGAGGGCAGCTCGCCCGCGCTCGCGAGTCACCGCCGGTGGCGGTTCGAGCAGTTCGCGCGTGGGCAGCTCTGGCTCGCCCGCCTGGCGCCGACGGCCTCGCCGGGAGAGTGCTGGCGAGCAAGCTCGCGCGCCGGCGCTGAGTCCGGCGGCCGAGGATGCGCTCGACCCGTCCTCGGTAGCGGGCATCGCCGAAGACGATCTCGGCGGTCTTTCGCTCGCTCACCGCCTCGTCGGCTAACGAGCGACCCTCCTCGATCTGCACAGGTGTTGCGGCTTGGGGTCGCCCTCGGCGTGCCATCGGTCATGACAGTGCCTCGAAACTCAAGAAAAGCCAGTCCTATTCCGCGGTCCGGCGCGGAAGGCGGGAGGGGGTGGGTCTGGCGGCCCGTGGTTAAAAAACCGGGCGCCTTCGTCCTCTGCACTCCGCGTCGCCCGCTTGGACGGGACGGGCAGCGCGAAGCTCGCGCCTCGACTATGGACGGCCCCGTAGGAAAACGTCCCAAGCGACCCCCTGAGTAGTCATCGGGCTCGCCTAGAGGTTTAAAAAAACAGGATCGCGGCTACAACTGACTGAAGCGCGTTCGTCCTGGCTTAAAGCCGCAGAGGGCTCTGTACTTCCTCTTCGAGTTGTCACATCAGGCCTGAGCGCATCAGAGAGCTCAATCGGGTTTTCTGCCTGAACGGAGAAGAAGGAGCATCACATGCATGCGATCATTCGCCGCTACGACGGTGTGGATCAGAATCGCACGGACGACCTGACCGCCAAGGTCAACGAGACCCTCATCCCGAAGCTGGAGAAGCTGCCCGGGTTCGAGGGCTACTACCTGATCGAGGCCGGCAACGGCGTCTTCAGCTCGCTCGGTCTCTTCGAGACGCCTGAGCAGGGCAAGGAGTCGAACGTCGTCGCCACGTGGATCCGTGACGAGAAGCTCGACACGCTGATCCCCAACGAGCCCAAGATTACGAGTGGCCGGATCGTCGCTCACAGCGACCGCGTCATGGTCGCGTAGCTCGACCGCAACCGCATTCGACGGAGGGCCCGGCTTGCCGGGCCCTCCGTCGTTTTTGAGGAAGCGTGACGGCCGCGCCGATCCCGACGCTGTTCGTCTTGTCACGGCGACGACGGCGGCTTGCGGTTTCATCCCTGTCGTCGTGTGCAGGCCGTGCTCCGCGCTGCGGGCGTCGAGTACGACAAGGTGATCGCCGGACACGGCAGCCCGATTCCCTTCCTCCGCAAGGGCTCGCGTGAAGAGCTGCGCAAGGCGACCGGAACCACGAAGCTGCCGGCGCTCAAACTGGCCGACGGACAGTGATCACGAACTCCCGCGCCATCAAGTCCTGGGTAACGCGCGTACGGTGACGATGCGGTCTCCCTACAGTCACAGTCCCATTCAGAAGCGTGACTCGGCGACGTCCAGGGCAATAACTCTGAGGTCGATCAACTGCCGATTGAAGAGTTTCCGACATCTGCGCGACGATGCCGATCACGTCATCGATCGCGGTTCCTCGCGCTGTCAGTCCCTCAATCTCGTCCTATTCCTAGTCGAAATCACATCGGCCAGGGCGTCCACAAGTTCCTCGGCCTCAGAAGCAGCGACGGCGGCTTGAACAGAGCCAGCGACTCGCCAGGCGTCGCCATCTGCCAATGGCGCCCTCTCACCGTCGCAGCGTGATCCTGCTCTCGCGTCCCGCCTGGCTGAAGCCGATCGAGCGTAGACGGAGGCGTAGCTGGTGGAGCACCTCTGCCCACAGCGTCGCAGGCTCCGCGCCGTAGGCGCGGGCGAAATCGTCGAGCAAGCCCGGGGCCGCGTCCTCGAGCAGGCTGTCCCCGAGCGCCTGGAAGCCACCGACGATCTCTTCGATCAACGCCCGGGCGCGTGCGCCGTCGCGGGTCAGCCGTCGGCGCGCGTAGGAGACACCGATCCCGATGTGGCGCACCTCGTCCCGCACCGCGAGCCGCTGCGCCTCGCGCAGGCCGGGGAACGAGCCGACCCGATCGAACTGCGCCCCCACGAATGTCTGGTTTGCACGCCCGATCGACCCTTCGCCAATCAAGTGGTAGGCGACGATGGCCTTCAGGAAGCTGTCCTCGTCGCGGCTAACCTCGAGCGCGCGGACGACGCCGTCGAGCGCGGCATAGAGCGCGGCCGCGACGGGATCGAGTTGCTCATCCGCGAGTACCTTGACCGCCGCGATCCCGCCTTCGACCGCAAGGACGTCCGAGTACACGCGCAGGACCGATTCGATGTGGCGGTGCTCGTCGGCCACCTGCGTCGCGAGCAGGAGCTGCACCTCGTAGTCGGGAGCGGCGAGCAGGAAGGGCGCGAGCAGGGCGGCGACGTTGAACTCCGCGTGGAAGCGGTGCGAGAACACCAAGACGAGGCCGTCGCGCGTCGGCTCGTCAAGGGCCGCGAAGCTGGCGGCATCGGTGGAGAAGTCGATCTCGAAGGGTGACCACTGGTGCCGCTCCCAGTGCTCGTAGAGCGCTCTGAACGGCCGCGGCCCTTCAGCGAGCTCCTGGATCTGCACTTCCCCCTGGTCGACGCGCACGCAACAGCAACCTAACCATGCGCCCAACGAGGCGCGGCCCGCTGCTCGGGACACGAGCAACTCGGTCGGCCCCGCTGCAGCTCCCGACGACGGCGAGCGAGAGCAGGATCCTGCCGGCGGTCTAGCGAGCGTCTCGTGAGTGTTCTCCAAGAGATCCGGTACATGCCGTTCTTGAACCGCTCGACCGACGACGTCGCCGTCCACCTCGATCTTCTCGTCCCTTCTTGGCCAAACGGGCTTCCCATTCGAAAGACAGGGCGCACAGCCCAAGGGGTCGTTCGCCCTGTCAAAGGTCAGGACGCGACCGTGACGGTGCGTGCCTGCGGGCCCTTTGGGCCGTCCTCGACCTCGTACTCCACCCTCGTCCCCTCGGCCAGGCTCTTGTAGCCCTCGCCGCTGATCGCGCTGTGGTGGACGAAGACATCCTTGCCCCCATCGTCCTGCGTGATGAAGCCGTAGCCCTTATCGTTGCTGAACCACTTCACGGTTCCGGTTGCCATATCTACACCTCCTCGGCTGCCTCACGAACGTGCAGCGGAAGGGCGCAAAGCCAAAACCGGTACGCGCTCGAACTCCGTGGTCACGCCCAACAGTACAAGGAGCTTCGCCGGAGCCGACCCTCGCGGCGCGGACTCGCGCCGCTCTGGCGGAAGAGTGTCCGCGAGGGTTTTCGTCGGCCCGAACGAGGTCGAAAACAGCTCCCAGAGCTGCTCGCCCGACTCGCCCACCTGCGGCGACTCCAACTCGACGAACTCGAGCTCGAATGCGCCCTCGAGCAGCGAAGTGTGAACTCGCACCGGCCTGATCGTACGGTAGGGATCAGTGCGTTTCTCGTTGGTGCCCGACCGGACGGTATCGGCCACGGGCCGACGTTAGACCACCGCCGTCGCGCCACCATCTGCGTAGGGTGCGTAACTCGGTTTCGCCTGCAAATGCGGCGCTTCGTGGCTCCGACGCGAATTTACGCACCCTCACGCGCTGGTAAGGAGAGCCCCCGACCTTCCCATGACGCGCACGATCCGCGGCTACCAGCTCACGGACGGCCAGGAGATCGACGTGCTTGTCGTCAGCCGGGACGAAGCCGCGACTGCCTTCGGCAATCTCGACGGCCGGATCGGCCGGCATCGGCCGAAGTGGCGACGGCGGTCAAGTCGGTACTGCTGAGGAGGAAGCTGACCACGGCACAAGCGAGGCTAACTCGCTAGGGTGCGCCTCGCAACAGGACAGCCTGAAAGGAGCCCGACGTGGCCGGGAAGAAGCGTCCAAAGTTGCTTGCCCAGACCGAGAAGAAGGCGCCAGCAAAGCCCAAGCGACCGAAGAAGACCTCGCGCGGCAAGTAGACAAGTCGTCAACGGGCCGCTCTCCAGGAGCCGCTGGTCGTCGCCCTTGCCTCTGGCAGAAGCGCCTGCCACCATCGGGGCCGGTCGATGCGTGTTCGCGTCGGGGATCCTTCCCTGCTCCGTGAGCTTTGCGACTAGTCGCGGCAAGGCTGGGCACTAGCAGGAGGTTCCGCGACTGAACGGGCAACGCAGACGACTGGGAATGGGCCTGATGTTCTACCCGCGCGGCGGTTCGGCGCAGGTTGCCCGGTATCTTTCTCGCGCGCTCGTGGAGTCCGGCTGGGAGGTTGTGCTTGCCTCAGGGTCGCTCGGCTCGCTCGGGGAGCAGACGCACGCTGCCACCTTCTTCGAGGGACTCCACGTCGAGGTAGCGGACTACACGCCCGCTCTTGAGCGCTTCGGGCGCGGTGAGGATCAGCTCGTGGGGCCGGTTCCATTCCACGGCTCATTCGAGGATCGGGAGGGAGCGCCGGATCCTGTCTTTGCCGCTCTGGGCCCGGAGCAGGCGAAGGCTCAGGTGTCGGCGTGGGGAAGCGTGTTCGAGCGCGCAGGCTTCGGCCACGTCGACGTCATTCACCTCCATCACCTAACGCCGATGCACGAGGCCGTCGCTCGGCATTGGCCCGAGTGCGCGCTCGTCACCCATCTGCACGGCACCGACCTGAAGATGCTCGATCGCGTCGGGCGCCTCGACGCTGTGGCTGTCGCGCTGGACACGGGCCTCGACCGGCTTGCGGCCGCCGTCGAGTCAGGTGAGGTGCCGCCCGACTGCCGACTGCCTGAAACGGAACGCGAGCTGCTGCGGCTGACGAATCTGAGCCAATACCGCCACGGAAAGGACTGGGCCTCTCGCCTCGAAGCGTCTGCCCGGCACAGTCGGCGCATCATCTGCATTTCGCCCCACGACGCGTCCGAGGCCGTGCGTCTCCTGGGCGTCCCGGACGACCTGATCGAGGTGATTCCAAACGGCGTCGATACGGATCTCTTCGACCGCTCGGCGCTCACGCGCGACGAGCGTCTCAAACTCCTGCGCCACTGGCTCGTCGGCGACCCCCAGGGCTGGGACGAGTCGGGGCTCCTCGGGAGCATCCGCTACCCGTTGGAGGCGTTGGATGCGTTCACGAGTCGCGGCGGCGAGCCGCTTCCGCTTCTCCTGTTCGTCGGGCGCTACCTCGGCTTCAAGCGCGTCCCGCTCCTCGTGCGAGCGTACGCTCGGGCGCGGCCACGCTTCGAGACCCCGGTGCCGCTCTTGATCTGGGGCGGATGGCCGGGGGAGTGGGAGGGCGAGCACCCGTACACGGTCGCGAGGGAGCTGGCCGTGGATGGTGTCTTCTTCACCGGTTGGCGCGGGCACGACGAGCTCCCGCTGGGGCTGTCGTGTGCCGACGTCTTCGTCGGCCCTTCGGTCGACGAGCCCTTCGGGCAGGTGTTCCTCGAAGCGATGTCGTGTGGTCTGCCGGTGATCACGACCTGCACCGGTGGACCCCTCTCCTTTGTCAACACCGTCGCCGGGAAGCCGAACGGCTGGCTCGTCGAGCCGGACGACGTCGATGCCCTTGCCGACGCGCTCGTCGAAGCGGTCAACGATGATGCCGCTAGGAAGGAACGGGCCGACCATGCCAGGCAGCAGATTCGTGGCGCCTTTTCCTGGCGAGCGCTGGCAGGGCACTTCGATGCCCTCTACACCGACGTGCTCGACCGCGCTCCCTAAGTCAATCCAAACTGCGCTCCGCGAGCCAGAGCCGCTGTCGCCTTCTCTGCCGAGTGCGACATGTCAGCGGGACGACCGCGCCGAGGAGATCCTGACAGCATCGGGACACCTCTCGTGGCGATCTACAGCAGGATCCTGGCGATGTGCTCGGGCGTCGCTCCGGCGGCGATAAGGGCCGCGGCCTCGTGCCAATCCACGTTGGATCGCGCCATCTCATCCGCGTTCTCGAAGCCGAGGCGCGCAAACTGGAGCGCGCGCCACTGAATCGTCAGGTCATCGTGGCTATCACCTGTAACTACCTCGGCAGCCCGTGGGGTGCGTAGATTCGCGTCGGAGCCACGAAGCGCCGCATTTGCAGGCGAAACCGAGTTTACGCACACTACGCGGTCAACTCGGACTCAAGCTGAGCGGTCTGGGCGCTGTCTGGAACCTCCTGCCGGCCGGGGCCTTCCCCGCATCACCCGGCGCTGACAGTCTCTCTAACTCTCGCCTCGCTTCGTTAGGGACGGAGTCAGACCCGTCCGTCGACGGACCGGCCAGCTTCGACGTTGGCGGTGCCGAGTGACGCAAAGATGGAGAACGTCCTCAGCGGCCGCTCCGCCGTGACCGGCCGCTGACGTGAACTGGACGGAGCATGCGACGCTGTGGGCCGAGGTGCTCCACCAGCTACGCCTCTGTCTGCGCTCGATCGGCTTCAGCCATGTGGAGGAAGGGCGGCCGCAGGAGCTTGCGCTGCAGGAGGCTCCGAAGGGGCTTGGCGCGGCTGGTTGAGAAAGGGCTAGTCGAGCGAATCGAGCAGCTTTTGCGCATCCTCGATCCGCTGCGCGACATCTGCCCGCCGTTCGTCCTCAGCGTGTTGCTCGACGCGGTGGCGGGGAGCTAGCAGTTCACCGTAAGACCGGTTCGTGGCCGCAACGCGCTCCTTGATCGCTGACCAGGCCCTTTGGAGATCTTCGTCGGGAGCCTCGAAGTGCAACTTCCCGTACTCAAGACGCGGCTCCTCAAGGTCGCCGGGGAAGTCACGGTAACCGCGGAACAGTTCAAGCCACTCGTTATCCGGCCAAGCCAAGCCCTCCGCTTCAAGGTTCACCTCAACCTCAAGAAGGTCGCCCTGAATAACGTCCTTTACCACTCGTTTCCCAAGCTTGACTTCCACGCTCTCGATCCTACTGCTCTACCGCTGGCAGAAACTCCCGCTCCTTCGGCCCCAAGTCGACCACCAAGAGGTGAGGTCGAGACAGGGGCGAGAAGACCGACGCCCGGGAGCATCACCGCGCCGCCCCGATGGCGGAGATAGGCTCAGGGGATGGAAGTCGTGTTCAAGATCGCCAGCGAGCGGTACTCGCTCGACGAGGGAGCGGCGACGCTCGTGGCGGAGAACCTGAGGGTGAAGGCTGCGCACAAGCCCGGCGCCGAAGGAGCCGAAGGAGCTCGACCAGTCGCCGACGCGATCGAGCTCCGGCTGATCGAGGACACCGCCGACCCGATCACCCTGGGCGGAGACGGGGCCGAGGCCGTCTTCTACGTGCTGAACGCGCCGACTGGCGGCAGCGACCAGCTGCAGGCGCTCTACCACGCCGTCAAACGGCTCCACGACGAGCGGATTCGGCAGAAGAGCTAGGACAGCCTGCCCCTCGAGTTCGAGATCCTCGCGAGCGCTACGAGATCTGTGACCGACTCGTCGGCTGGCTCGCGCATTCCGCCGAGGTCGGGGACGCGACCGCGCCAGGGAAGAACGGCCGGATCGTGTTCCGGGGCTACCTCGATGTCGGCAGAACGACCGGGGCTCTCTTCCCCCTTGAACCCGAACGGGACCCAGGTCAGGCGGGTCACTCAGCCGCGCAGCCGTTGATCGACCAGGAGCCTGACTGGTTCCCCAACGGAGCGAAGATCGCCTTCGAACGGAAGGTCCCCTGTCCCGCCGGCGGCAGCAGGAACGGCTTGGAAAATACGTGCGACCGCGTCTACACGGTGACACGCGACGCGACGGGAGAGGACTCAAGTCGCTCGTGTCGTGCGGGTTCAAGGGCAGAGGGCTGTTCCCCGGGAACTGCGTCGTGGGCACCGCGGCCCACCGCCCCCTGATGCCTCAAAATGCCCCATATCGAGCCGCTCTCCCGCCCCATTTGTTGTCTATTTAGACGAAACTAGGCAGGAAGGAGCATCCGGTTCTCACATCAAATTGGCGGCCGCCGAGCTCTTTGTTCATGCGGTTTGTGGCTTGGGGTGCTGGACGACGATCACACGGTCGACGCGAAAAATGGCGAAGGATGGCAGACGACTCGCCTTCACCCACTTCGACTTGGGCTGACACTCGCCGGTCGGACAGAGCCACTTGCTCGCGTTTTGCTTCACGTCGCCCCCGGCGAACGTCCCAAGTGCCGTGCTCGCACTCAGACACTTGTGCTTCCCGGCGAGACTTCGCAGAGTGCAACGAGACGCAAGCAACCTCGCCGCGCCGTTATCGCACCCAGGAGGTCGGGTTGGAATCCTGCAAGCCTGGTCTGGCCTCCCGGCGTGTGAAGCGGGCGCGCTCTGGCGGAGTTAAACTTTTGCCCGTTCTTTTGCCCGTCTGACCTAACCCGAGCTGATCTCAGCTCGTCGCATGAGCCCGAGTCGAGCCGCCCATGCGCTACCTGGCCTGGCGACAGAGGTCTCATAACCTGAGCCGACCTCAGCCGGCACGAGATCACGTCAGGTGGAATAACCCTGAGGTCGGGGTTCTTGTGTGGTGGTCGGCGAGTTAATGCTCGTGTTCGAGACGCGCCAGGTCTGCTTGCCAGCGGTCGACGATCTCGCCTGCGGTCGTCTCGACGGCGAGGTGGTACGCCTGCCCCGCCCAGAGGTTGAGCCCCTCGGCATCCCCGAGCGCGCGTGCCTTCGCGCGGAGCGGTGCTGTCAGATAGTGGATTTCGGGATAGGCCGCCGGTGCAGCGTCGTCGTGCTCAAGCATGAAGCGGTTGACGATTCCGCGGGCGCGGCGCCCGGAGAAGGCGCGCGTCAGGCGTGTCGGTGCTTTGCGGCGCAGCGCCTGGCGATGAGGCTCGTTCGTTCCGGCTTCTTCGGCGAGCATCAGCGCGGAGCCGATCTGAGCTGCAGAAGCTCCAGCGCGACGCACAGCGGCGATCTGGGCCGCCGTCGCGATCCCACCTGCCGTGACGAGCGGTCGATCGGTCATTGCCGCGACCGACTGTAGGAGCGCCAGGACTGAGAGGGGCTCGTCGTCGTGCTGTCGATACGAGCCCTGGTGGCCTCCGGCCTCGGCGCCCTGGAGAACGAGTGCGTCGACACCTGCCGCGAGCGCGACCCCCGCCTCGGCCGGAGAAGTGACGGTCGCCCATACTGCGATGTCGAGGCCGCGCAGCCGCTTGATCGTCTCTGGCTCGGGGCAGCCGAACGTGAATGAGACGACATCCGGGCGCGTGCGTGCGGCAACATTCAGCTTCGCTTCCCAGTCGTCATCGCTCCACGAAGGGACGCCGACAGACACGCCGTAGCGATCCTCCTCGACGCGCAGGCTGCGAGCGTAGGCGTCGATCGCGGCCTCGTCGGTCTCATCGCGTGTTGGGTAGAAGAGATTGACTCCGAACGGGCGTGCGGTCGCCGAGCGCACCGCAGCGATCTCCTCCTCCACTTCCTGTGCGGTCTTGTACCCGGCAGCGAGGAAGCCGAGGCCGCCGGCCTCCGAGACCGCGGCGACGAGCGCCGGCGTCGTAGGGCCGCCGGACATTGGGGCGCCGACGATCGGCACATCGAGTGAACCGTCGAATATGAACACGTGTCGCGGCATACCCTAGGAGGCCAGGCGATTCCGGCGTCCTTGATCTTGCAGCCGGAGTTGTGCGGCCATATAAGCGGCGCTGCCCTCAAAGCTCCGCTGCGCTTGCAAGTCACCACGATGAGGAGTCCTGATTGGGTGAGCGCTCGCCAGACGAAAACTTTTGCCCGAACTTTTGCCCACCTGAGGTGATCTCAACTGATCTCGGCTGGTCTAGCATCTCCCCAGCAGGCTGTTCTGGCGTCACCTGATCTGGCAACAGTCGTCTCATAACCCGGAGGTCGCAGGTTCAAATCCTGCCCCCGCTACTGCAAAGGCCTCGGAAACGGGGCCTTTTCTTTGGGGTTATCCCTTTCATGCAGTACGCGCGGGAAGGGGATCTCTGATGGAACGACCGCTTGGTCGACGAGCCGGCGGTGTTCGACATGCTGCGTGAGCGATCGCGTTCGACGAATCGGAAGCTCGTAGACGTCGCTTCGGCTGTGGTGGGCGGCCACCGGTTGTTGCCGGAAGCACCGGTCGCGCCGCTGTCGAGGCGAGCCGACTGAAGCTGGCCGCGCGTAACATCCCCAAACCAGGTGGTAGGGTGGATTAGCCTTGCCTTAGAGCTCGGCGGGCGATCTTCCGGCCTCAGCATTCGGTCGGCGTGGATGCGAACTCAGGAGCCGCGCATGTCCCCGCCCGACCCGCCTCAGTTCGACCGTACTAACGGTCCTCCGACCGGCAGCGCGCACCGTCGAGCGCAATTGGCGGCGGTCGGCGCACTGATCGCATCGGTCGTCGTCATCGGGCTCACTCTCACCCTCGTGGCGGGTGATCCCATCAGTGTCGTCCTCATGTTCGGCTTGGTGTTCCTAGTCGCGTTCTTCGGTTGGCTTGTGCTGACACGGCGCAGCTATCTGCGTTTCCTCGGCCTGCCCCTGGTCATCTTTGGGTTCGTCGGCCTGACCGCTTTCGCGTACGACCACAAGGTGGCGCTCCCCGTGCTGATCGCTGTGCTCTTGCTGTTCGGCCTCGTCGCCCGATACGCGATGCGCCATGCACACACGACGGAGCAGATGGCGCGCGGGCACGCGCGCCCCACAGCCCCGGCACAAAAGGGGCTGCTGATCATCAATCCCAACTCCGGCAGCGGGAAGGCCGAGCGCTTCAATCTCCCGGAGGAGGCACGAAAGCGGGGCGTCGAGCCGTTGTTGCTCGAGCCCGGTGACGACCTCTGCGAACTGGCCCATCGGGCGGTCACACAGGGTGCCGATGTCATCGGGATGGCAGGAGGCGACGGGTCGCAGGCGATGGTCGCGACAGTCGCGATGCAGCGTAACGTCGCCCACATTTGTGTCCCGGCCGGGACCCGCAACCATTTCGCACTCGATCTCGGACTCGACCGCGATGACGTGGTCGGGGCACTCGATGCGTTCACCGACGGTGTCGAACGGCGGATCGACCTTGCTTCCCTCAACGACCGTGTCTTCGTCAACAACGCCTCGCTCGGTATCTACGCAAGCGTTGTGCAATCCGATGCCTACCGCGATGGGAAGCTCAGGACCTGGAAACGGATGCTGCCGGAAATGCTCGGGCGGGACGCGGCAGCCAGCGATCTCCTGTTCGACGCGCCGCACGCTAGAGACTGGCCGAACGCGTCGCTCGTGATCGTCTCGAACAATCCGTATCAGCTGCGGCGTTTTGGCGGGGTGGGTACGCGGCCGCGTCTCGACAGCGGCCGGCTGGGGATCTTCGCGACCCGCATGCGCGGCGCCGGCGCAGTCGCCAAACTCGTAACTCTCGGGACGATCGGCCAGCACCGGCGTCTTGGTGGCGTGCTCCAGTGGTCGTCCTCCGAGTTCGAGGTCCGAGCCACTGCGCCGGTCGCAGTCGGTCTCGACGGTGAGGCGCTCATGCTTGCACCGCCGCTTCGCTTCGTCTCGTTGCCGGGAGCGCTGCGCGTCCGCGTCCCGCGGCACGCTGCTGGTGTTTCACCAGCTGGGAGCGCAGTGACACTGACCCGGCGCAACCTATGGGCGCTGGTCCACATCTCGGCGGGGAGGCCGGTTCAACCGCCGTCGCAGAGGTGACCGGTCGTCTTGTTTCTGCACGGGGGAGGCGACCGAGTGCCGCCTACCTCCGCAGCAACGACGATCGAGCGGACCTTTAGGCGGGCGTTACGGCAGGCCTCGCTTTCACGCGATCCTCACGGGCGTCGGCTTGAAGGATCGGGGACTCGGGCCTGAAGCCCTTCACCGTGCAGTAGATGCCAAGCGACAGCTCCCAGAGGGCCTCCGGAATCGTCGCGATGCCCTGCAGGGGGCCGCCGGGGTCGGCGATGCCGAACATGACGAGCGTGCCCGACACGATGATGAGCGGTCCCCCGACGAGGCCGAGCATCGCCATCTTTCGCGGCACCAGGCCCGAGCTGTACATCAGATAGCCGAGGATCAGCCCGTTCCCCCAGCCGACGACCCAGCCCGGCCCGAGCCAGAACGTCCAGTCCTTGATCGCGGCGAGGGTGTAGGCGACCGAGCCCTCAGCCGCGCTCGCGACCTCCTCCTGCAACGTGACGATCCCCAGGACGGCGACGATGCCGACGAGGATGAACGTGCACTCGAAGAGGCGGGCAGTCACATACCCCAGCGCGAGCTCTTCGCTCTGTCGCTTGACAACAGGGAAGATCACGACTGCGGTGCCGATGTTCGCGATGATCAGCAGCAGCTCGAGGAACGCTCCGAACACGATCTGGTTGTTCTGCCCGGCGCTCGCGATGTAGCCGACAGGGTCGTCGAGCACCGGTTGGTAGAGCAACAACGCCGGGATCGACGTGATGAACGTGATGAGGTAGAGCACGCCGAAGACTCGCGCCCTTTTCTGATCCAGAGTCACCCCCTGAACCCCTTTCCTCGATGATGGTCAGCAGGCGATCCGACGCCATCTTGACCGGCGAGAACTATGGCGCCGGCTCGGGACTCGCCGCAGGCTGCTGCAGCGGCGATAGCAGCAGCAAATGGCTGTCGACGATCGCCTGAGCGACGTCTACCAGCTTCCGGCCGTTGTGCTGTGAGTGGTCTCGGAGCATTTGGAAGGCGCCGTCGGCATCGACCGCATGGCGCGCCATCAGGATGCCTTTCGCCTGCTCGATCAGCGCTCGCCGCCCGAAGGCACCCTGGAGACTCTGG
>DATLQK010000080.1:0-24299 GCA_035535195.1 Gaiellaceae bacterium
CGCGAAGAGCCGGAGGAGCGGCACGTTCGGAAAGGCCTTCACGCTGTAGAGGACGAGCGCGTCCGGCGCCGCTTCGAGGTACGCGCGGGCCCGCGCCCGCATCGTCTCCTCGCAGTACACGACGAGCGGCGTGCCGAACTCCTCCACCAGGCGGGGTGTCGCGATGCCGGCCACCGAGAGGACTCCGCCCTCGACGGCCGCCGTGTCGGGGAAGAGGTCGAGCGCGGTCAGTCCGGCCAGCCGAAGTCCTCCGGGACACCGCGTCCGTCGCCAGGTCCGGTGTTCGGGGCACCGATCTTGACGAAGACCGCATCCTCGTCGCCGACGACGCGGAGCGCACGCGGGGTCTCGGGCGGAACCCTTATCGCCGTCCACGGCTCCAGGTCGATCACCTCGTTGTCGCCGACGAGTGCCTGCGCCCGCCCCGAGATCAGCAGGTAGATCTCCTCCTGCCGGTTGTGCGTGTGGCCCCCGGCCGCATACCCCTTGCTGTACCGCGCGAAGCTCACCCCGCAGTCCTCACAGTTCAGGTCGTTCCGCAGGAACCGGATCTCGAACTGCTCCGGATCGATCCCGAGGTTCTCGGCCTGGTCGGGGACATCCGAGACCTTCACCACCGTGTACTCCGCCATGCGCGCTCCTTTTCTCCGCAGGGTTTCGAGCGACCGTACTCCCTGGTATTCTCAGCCTCAATGAGGAATCTCCTCGTGTAGTCCAGGGAGCCAACGCGGCGGCGCCGCGACGACTCCCCACGGCCTCTCGACATGAGAGGCTTTTTTCTTTCCGGAGACGGTGATGGAGCGATACGACCCACAGCAAATCGAGCCCAAGTGGCAGCAGGTCTGGGAGGAGGCGAAGGCCTGGGAAACGCCGAACCCTCCGCCCGGCGAGGCGCCCGAGAACCACTGGTACCAGCTCGAGATGCTGCCCTACCCCTCGGGGACGCTCCACATGGGGCACGTCCTGAATTACACGATGGGCGACGTCGTCACCCACTTCCGCCGCCGGAACGGGTTCACCGTCCTGCGCCCGATGGGCTTCGACTCCTTCGGGCTGCCGGCCGAAAACGCCGCGATCAAGGAAGGTGGGCACCCGCGCGAGATCACGGAGCGGAACAGCGCCGCGATCCGGGTCCAGATGCGCCGCCTGGGCTGGGCGATCGACTGGACCCGCGAGATCTCGGCCCACGAGGTCGACTTCTATCGGTGGACGCAGTGGTTGTTCCTGCAGTTTTTCGAGCGTGGCCTGGCGTATCGCGCCGGCGCCCCCGTGAACTGGTGCCCGAACGACCAGACGGTGGTCGCGAACGAGTACGTCGTCGACGGCAGATGCGACCGCTGTGGGACGCAGGTCGAGGCGCGGATCATGGACCAGTGGTTCTTCAAGATCACTGCGTACGCCGACGAGCTGCTCGAGTACGACCTGCCCGAGTGGGGCGAGTGGCCGGAGCGCACGAAGACGATCCAGCGCAACTGGATCGGCCGCTCCGAGGGCGCGGAGATCCTGTTCCGGATCGACGAGCTGGACGAGGACGTCCCGGTGTTCACCACCCGGCCGGACACGCTCTTCGGGGCGACCTTCTTCGTCCTCGCGCCCGAACACCCGCTGGTGGCGCGCATCCCGCGCGACGAGGTACAGGACTACGCCAAGCAGACGGCTGCGCGGCGCGGTGAGGACCGAGCGGCTGAGACGGTCAAGACCGGCGTCTTCACGGGGATGTACGTGACGAACCCGGTCAACGGCGAGCAGCTGCCGATCTGGGTCGCCGACTACGTCCTGATGGAGTACGGGACGGGCACGATCATGGCCGTCCCGGCCCATGACGAGCGCGACCGCGAGTTCGCCGAGACGTTCTCGCTGCCGATCCGCGAGGTGATCGACGAGGAGAACGGCGTCGTCGTCGACTCCGGCGACTTCACCGGGCTGCCGGTCGACGAGGCGAAGCGGAAGATCGTCGAGTGGCTGCACGAGCAGGGCCGTGGCGCGCCGGCGGTGAGCTACCGGCTCCGCGACTGGAGCTTCTCGCGGCAGCGGTACTGGGGCTGCCCGATTCCGATCATCCACTGCGAGGAGCACGGCCTGGTGCCGGTGCCGGAGGAGGAGCTGCCGGTCGAGCTGCCGGAGGTCGAGGACTACCGGCCGAAGGGCGTCCCGCCGCTCGCCTCGAACGAGGCGTGGCTGAACGTGCCCTGTCCGATCTGCGGCAAGCCGGCGAAGCGCGAGGCGGACACGATGGACACCTTCGTCGACTCGTCCTGGTACTACCTGCGCTACGTCGACCCGCGGAACGACCACGCCCCGTTCGACCGCCGCGTGGTCGACTTCTGGTGCCCGATCTCGCAGTACATCGGCGGGATCGACCACGCGACGGGCCACCTGCTCTATTCGCGCTTCTTCGTTCGCGTGATGCGCGAGCTGGGGCTGGTCGGCTTCGGCGAGCCCTTCGGGCGACTGTTCCACCAGGGCTGGCTGCAGATGGGCGGGTCGAAGATGTCCAAGTCCAAGGGGAACGTCACCGGCCCCGACGAGCTGGTGGAGCAGTACGGGGCCGACGCGGTCCGCACCTACATCCTCTTCATGGGGCCCGCCGACCAGGACATGGAGTGGACGGAAACCGGGATCGAGGGCGTCGTCCGGTTCCTGCGCCGCCTATGGCGCGTCGTCCTGGATGCCGCGGAGCGTCCGCCGACGGACGGGAGGCCCGACACGGCGCTCGCGCGGAAGGCGCACCAGACCGTCGCGAAGGCGACCGACGACATCGGCCGCCGCTTCCAGTTCCACACGCCGATCTCGGCGGTGATGGAGCTGACGAACGAGCTGATCCAGGCGCCGGACGACCCGGCGGCCCGGTTCGCCGCCGAGACGGCCGTGTCGCTGATCCAGCCCTACGCGCCGCATCTGGCCGAGGAGCTGTGGGAGCGGCTCGGCCACGAGCAGCTGTGGGAGGAGCCCTGGCCGCAGGCCGACCCAGCGCTCCTGGAGCCCGACACGTTCGAGCTGGTGATCCAGGTCGACGGGAGGGTGCGGGACCGCCTGGAGGTTCCCAGCGACCTGTCCGAGGAGGAGCTGATCGCGTGCGCCACGTCCTCGGAGCGGGTCAAGGCCTTCCTGGACGGCGGCGAGATCCGGCAGACGATCGTCGTGCCGCGCAAGCTGGTCAACATCGTCACCAAGTAAGGGGGTATCTCACCCTAAAGGGGTAGGACGCACCGGCCGATAACGAGTCCCGGGTCCTACCACGGAGGCTTGGAAATGCGAATTCTGCTCGTGGACGACGACGCGCCGCTCCGGACGCTCCTCCGGACGACGTTCGAAGTCTTCGACGTGGACGTCGAGGAGGCGGCAAGCGCCGCCGAGGCCGAGCGGGCCGTGCGCGCATTCCAGCCGGACGTCGTCGTCCTCGACGTCCGCATGCCCGGGAAGAGCGGGCTCGAGCTCTGCCGCCAGCTGCGCGCCGACCACGCGAACGACGGGCTCGGCATCGTGCTGCTAACCGGCTCCGAAGGCGGCACCCAGGAGGCGGCGGACAGGGTCGGCGCCGACACCTTCCTGCGCAAGCCGTTCAGCCCGCTCGAGCTGCTCGCCGCCGTGGAGCGGCTCGCGGGACAGAAGTACGGCGTCCCGTTCCGCGCGCGCAGGACGGACGACCCGCAGGAGCAGCTCCTCCTCTACGCCCAGGACCTCCGGCACATTCTCGAGATCGAGAAGGGCCAGCGGGCCCTGATCCAGAGCGCGTACCGCGAGACGGTGATGGCGCTCGCGAGCGCGCTCGAGTCGAAGGACACCGGGACGCGCGCCCACTCGCAGCGAGTGCAGCACTACGCGATCGAGCTCGCGCGCGAGGTCGAGCCAAGGCTGCTCGACGACCCGAGCACGGAATACGGCTTCCTCCTGCACGACGTCGGCAAGATCGGGATCCCCGATCGGATCCTCCAGAAGCCGAAGCCGCTGTCGGCTGCCGAAGAGCGGCTGATGCGGACACACACCGTCCTCGGCGAGCAGGTCCTGAGCGGAGTCGCCTTCCTCCACGGCGAGGGGTTGCGAGTCGTGCGGTCCCACCACGAGCGGTGGGACGGCGAGGGCTACCCAGACGCGCTCGCAGAGACGGAGATCCCGCTGTCCGCGCGCATCTTCGCCGTGGCCGATGCGCTCGACGCGATGACGAGCGACCGGCCCTACCGCCGGGCGATGGCTTGGGAGCAGGCGGGGCGCGAGCTCGTGGACGAGAGCGGCGTGCAGTTCGACCCGGTGGTCGTGGCCGCCTTCCTCGACGTCGGGGACCGGCTCCGTGCCGTGCACGACGAGCTCGGAGCGGGCGTCTACGCCCGCTCGAGCAGCCGCAGGTCCGAGTAGCGCCGGTAGGCGCGCCGGCCGCCGAACGCGGCGGCGAGCAGCACGAGGAACGGGCTCGCCACGATCAGGGCATAGGCGATCACCGCGAGCTCGGCGCCAAGGACGCCGGCTGCGTCGTCCACCGCGCGGTCGATCCGGCTCGGCGGGACCACCTTCGCCTGGGGCTCGTGCGTCGTGAGATCGAGCAACAGCGTGGCGTAGGCTGCGCGCCGGTTGAGCTCGCTGCGGGTGTGCCGTAGCTGGGCGCGGCGGCCGGGGTCGCCGGTCCGGCGGATCTGCCGCGTCAGGTCGTCGAGCCGCTGCTGGAGGTCGGTGATCTGCGTCTGCTGCGCGAGGATACGTCCGAGCTCCGAGAAACGGACGACGGCGGCCTGAACCCGCGAGACCGGGATCCGAACCTCCAGTGCCGCGGTTCCCTCGCCCGTCTGGCTGCCGAAGTTCACCGTCTGGACGTAGCCGCCGAGGTTCCGGGTAATGCGGAGCGCCCGCTGCGTCGTCGCGGACAGGTCGTTCGTGTCGTCGACCAGGAGCGTGATCGAGGTCCTGACGTCCTGGGCGCGCTTCCGAGCGGGGGCCGCCGTGGGCGGGGCAAACGCGTTCTTGGCCGCTTCGGGCGTGGCGGCTCGTCGCGGCATCCGCAGTTGCCCGCTCTCGGCCGTCGGTGCAAGCATTTGGGGCGGAATCAAGGCTCGGGGCGCAGTCGCCTTGTGTCCCGCCTGGTCCTCGACCCCCGCCTTGACGCCGACGGCGACCGCGGCGACGAGCGACGCCGCCGCGGCCGCGGGGGCGGCGACCATGAGCACGCGGCGCAGGGAGAGGGTGCGCCGCGGCGCCGGCGGCGTGGCCGTGATCACCGCAATCCGGTCGCGGAGCGCGTCGGGCGCGGACGGGGTCTCGGCGCGGAGCGCGGTGGCGAGATCAGGCGACAAGGCGGGGCCTCACTTTCTGCTCGAGGCGCTCGAGCGCGCGGTTGAGCCGGGTCGTGCAGGCGGACGCGGAGATGTTGAGGACGCGCGCGGCGGTCTTCGCGTCGAGCTCGAGCACGATCCGCAGTGCAATCACCTCGCGGTCGGCTCCGGAGAGCGTGCGGAGGGCCTGGCGGAGCACGGGCCCGTACTCGTCCGGCAGCTCGTGCTCGGCGACGCGGTCGGGCTCGGCGACCCGCTCCTCCCGGCGCCGCCGCCGCTCCTCGGCGCGGAAGTGGTCGAGCGCAGCGCCCCGAGCCAGCTGGAAGAGCCAGGTCTGGGCGGTGCCGCGTCTCGGATCGAAGCTCGACCAGCGTCCGAGCGCGCGCTCGAACGTCTCGGAGGTGAGGTCCTCGGCTGTCGAGGGGTTCGCGGTCACGTAGAGCAGGTAGCGGTAGACGTCGTCGAGGTGTGTCTCGGCGGCGGCGGAGAAGTCTTGGGCGTCTGCGACGTCGCTCACGCACTCGGTATACGCCGCCGGGGCCGCTCGTGTCACACCTGATCGGCCCGGATTCGGCACGAAGCCGTCTCCCACGCGTGACGACCTCGTCGCCACCGTGGGTGTCATGGACCTCTCGACCGTCACCCGCGGCCGCGCGATCGCCGGTGCGCTGCTCCTGATCGGTGCGCTCTTTCTGGGCGGCCGGTATCTGGCGAGCGCGGGCACGGCGAAAGAGACCCAGGTCACCGCTCGGAGCTCGGGAGCGCTCGAGGCTGCGCCGGCGCCGCGCCTCGTCGTCCACGTGGTGGGCGCCGTCAAACGGCCCGGCCTCTATCGCCTCCGTGACGGCTCGCGCATCGCCGACGCCGTCCACCGCGCCGGCGGCGCGACGAGACGCGCCGATCTGAGCCTCGTCAACCTCGCGGCGCCGGTGTCCGACGGCTCGCAGGTGGTCGTGCCGCGACGCGCGCCGCCGGCCGCTCCCGGAGCTGCTCCGGCGGAAGGCCCGGCCGCGACGGCCGGGCCGGTGCACCTGAACACCGCGACGGTCGACCAGCTCGACGAGCTGCCCGGGGTGGGACCGGTGACCGCCCAGAAGATCGTCGACTATCGCGAGCAACACGGCGCCTTCAGCTCGGTTGACGACCTCGACGCGATCCCCGGAATCGGCCCGGCCCGCCTCGAGCAACTTCGGGATCTGGTCGCGCCGTGAGCGATCTCCTCGACAGATACTCGCCGCACCTGTTGGCGGGCGCCCTCTGCCTCGGGCTCGCGAGCGCGAACGTCCTCCGGCTCGGCTCGCCGGCGGCGCTCGCGCTGGCTGTTGCCTGCGCGGCCGCCTCGGTCGCCCTCGAGGGGCGGAGGCGGACGGCAGTCCTGGGCCTCGCCCTCGCCGTGGGCGCGGCCTGGTGGGGCGGCGTCCGACTCGACGCCATCGACCGGAGTGTCCTCGAGCCACGCGTGGGTGGTGAGGTCGGGCCGGCGCTGCTCGAGGTCACGGGCGCCACGCGCCGCACGCCGTTTCAGCTTCGGGTTCCAGCTCGCGTCCACCGCTTCCGCGGTACGTCGCTGCGGGAGCCGGTGCTGCTCCAGCTTCCGTTGGGCCGGTCGCCGCCACAGGGCGCCCTGATCGAGAGCGTGGTCGAGCTGAAGGAGCCACGAGGGCCGAGCGACGGTTTCGACGAGCGCACCTTCCTCCGGCGGCGCGGCGTGCACGTCGTCGCCCGTGGGCACAGCTGGAGCCAGGTCGGCCGTCGCGGCGGGATCGGCGGCATCGCCGACCGGATCCACCGCGAGCTCGCGCGCTCGATCGCACCCGGGCTCACGGGAGAACGGCGCGCGGTCCTGGACGGCCTCGTCCTCGGCGAGGACGAGGGCTTGAGCCAGGAGCTGCGGGACCGCTTCCGGTCGTCGGGCCTGTATCACCTGCTCGCGGTCAGCGGCTCCAACGTCGCCTTCGTGGCAGGCGGAGTGCTGCTCGTCGCGTGGCTCGCCGGAGTCTCGCGCGTGGTCGCGGAGCTGGGAGCGCTCGTCGCGATCGGTGGCTACGTGCTGGCGGTTGGCTGGCAGCCGTCCGTCGTCCGGGCCGGTGTCGCCGGAGCCCTCGCCTCGCTGGCGTGGCTGGCGTCGCGGCCGCGCGACCGCTGGTACTTCCTCCTGCTCGGCGCGGCGGTCCTTCTGGCCTGGAGCCCCTACAGCCTCCTCGACCCCGGCTTCCAGCTGTCGTTCGCCGCGGTTGCGGCGATCTTCATCGCCGTCCCGGCGGTTCAGCGGGTGCTCGAGGGCTACCCGGTGCCGGGCGGGCTGAGGGAGGTCGTCGCCGTTTCGGGCGCCTGCGGCGTCGCGACCGCGCCGATCCTCCTGCTCCAGTTCGGGTCGGTCCCGACCTACTCGATCCTCAGCAACGCTCTGGCGGCTCCGGCGGTCGCCCCGTCGTTCGGCCTGGCCCTACTGACCGCCTTGCTCGCACACGTCCTGCCGCCGGCGGCGCTCGCCGCCGCCTGGGTCAACGGCTGGCTTGCGGCCTACATCGCGGGCTGCGCGAGGGTGATCGGCGGCCTTCCCGGCGCGCAGGTGAGCTCGACGCTGGCGCTCGGCACCGTGGCGGCCGCGGCGATCATTCTCTACGCGAGTCAGCGGCTCCCCAGGTGGCGACGGCCGGGGCTGCTCGTCCTCGTCGGGCTCTCCGCACTCTTCCTCGTCGGCTGGCAGCTCCGCTCCACGGGGCCGCCGCCCCCACCGACCGGGCTCCGTCTGACCGTGCTCGACGTCGGCCAGGGCGACGGCATCCTCCTCCAGGTCCCTCAGGGCGCAGTCCTGGTCGACGAAGGGCCGCCCGAGGCGCGGGTCGACCGTCAGCTCCGAGACCTCGGGGTGCGACGGCTCGCGCTGATGGTGTTCACGCACCCGCAGCGCGATCACATCGGCGGTGCGGCCGACGTGCTGAGGCACGTCCGGGTCGACCGGATCCTCGACCCCGAGCTCCCGTCTCCGAGCCCGGACGAGGATGCGGCTCGTGCGGAAGCCGCGAGCCGAGACGTCCCGATCACCGTGGCCCGCGCGGGCAGGGCGTTCACGCTCGGCCGGCTCCGCCTCCGGGTCCTGTGGCCCGACGGCCCTGGTCCGCCTGGAGCCGATCCGAACGACCATGCGACCATCATCCTCGCCTCCTATGGGAAGGTCGACGCGCTGCTGACGGCGGATGCAGAGTCGCCGGTGACCCTGCCGCTCAACCCACCGCAGGTCGAGATCATGAAGGTCGCGCACCACGGCTCCGCGGACGACAGGCTCGAGCGGCTCCTCCAGCTCACCCGGCCGAGCATCGCGATCATCTCGTGCGGGCGCCACAACGACTACGGACACCCGGCGCCGTCGACCGTTGCGACGCTCCGGTCCGCCTCGCACCTGACCGTCTTCCGCACCGATCTGGACGGACGGGTCGTGGTCGAGTCCGACGGCAACCGGATCTCCACGTGGAGTCAGCACTGAGTCGTATGCTGACCGGACGTGTCCGCCGAGCCGCTGAAGCCGGTCTACCTCGTCACCGGGAACGACCGTCCGAAGATCGTGCGCGCGCTCCGCCGGCTTCGGGCGCGCTACGGAGACGAGTCGGTGGAGCTTCTCGCCGCCGAGTCGACGACCGGCGACGACGCGGTCGCCGCCTGCAACGCCCTCGGGCTCTTCGCCGGAGGCGACGGCGGGCGGCTCGTGGTCGTCGAGGGTGTCGAGCGGTGGAAGAAGGCGGACGCAGAGGCCGTGACGGCGTACCTCTCCGACCCCGTCCCGGGCGCGGTCCTCGCGCTCGTCGCCGGCGAGGCGCTGAGGAGCGACGCGATCCCGAAGGCGGTCGGCAAGGTCGGCCAGGTCCTGACCTACGACGCGCCGAAGCCGCGCGACCTACCGGCGTGGGTCCGAGCGCAGTTCGACGCGTGTGGAGCGACGGCCGAACCGGACGCCGCCCGGGCACTCGTCGAGATCGTCGGCGAGGACCTGACCGCACTCGCGACCGAGGCGGACAAGATTGCGACCTGGGCCGGAGACCGGCCGATCGGGCGCTCGCACGTGGAAGCGCTGGCGACCCCCGCGCGCGAGGCGACTGCCTGGGCGATCACCGACGCCTGGGGCGAGCGCGACCTGCCTGCGCTGCTCGCCGCGGCCGAGGCGGAGCTCGAGCGGCGCGACCCCTTCGGCATCTCCACGCGGCTGGCCGGGCACGTCGCGCTGGTCCGAGGCGCGAAGCTGCTCGCCGCGGAGGGACTGCCGACGCGGGAGATCGCGAAGCGGCTGAGGGTCCACGAGTTCCGGGTCCGGAAGGCGCTCGGCCATGCCGACCGCTACGGACAGGACGAGCTCGACGCCGCAGTGGTCCGGCTCGCTGCGCTCGACGCGGCGATCAAGGGTGCGAGTCGCCTCTCCGGCGAGCTGGAGCTGACCCGCGCGCTGGTCGACCTGACTGCGGCCGCGGAGCCTGCGGCCGCCGGCGCCTAGCTCGAGCTGCCGGCGACGATGCGGGCGGCCTGCGCCTTCTTCCGCGCCGCCGCGTTCTGGTGCAGCGCGCCATGCGACGCCGCCTTGTCGATCCACCGCTGGAGCTCGAGGTGGGCCTCGCGCACGTGCTCGTCCTGCCCCTCCTCGACGGCGCTCTCGAGCCGACGCGTCAGCGTCTTCACCGTCGAGCGGTAGCGGAGGTTCTCGAGCCGCTGCCGGGCCGAGGTGTGCACGCGCTTCTTCTGCTGCTTGATGTTCGGCATAGGAAAACGCCCGCTCAGCGGGCGCACGGCATGGTACCAGCGGAGAGGAGCCATCAGCGCGCGCTCGTATGCTCACGAAGTGGACGGCCCGGCCGTGACCGACGTGCGTGAGGAGGCCGCAGGCTTTCCCTCCCGGCGCCTCGCGTGGTCGACGGCGATCTTCTCGGCCTTCACGGGCCTCTCGCGGATCCTCGGCCTCGTCCGTGAGATCGTCGCGCGGAGCTACTTCGGCGTCGAGGGCGTCGGCATCAACGCCTTCACGGTCGCGTTTCAGGTTCCGAACCTGGTGCGAGCCCTGGTGGCGGACGCCGCGCTCTCGTCCGCCTTCGTCCCCGTCTTCAGCGAGCTGCTCGAGAAAGGCGAGAAGGCGCGTGCCTGGCGCGTTGCATCGAGCCTGATCTGGATCATGCTGCTCGGCCTCACGGCGATCACCGCGCTCTTCATCCTCGCGGCGCCCTGGGTGATGAGCCTGTTCGGCTACGGAAGCGGCCCGGCGGGCGACCTCGCCGTGACGCTGTCGCGGATCCTGTTCCCGATCGTCGTCCTGCTCGGGATCTTCGGGGTCATCGTCGGGATCCTGAACAGCTACGAGCACTTCAGCGTCCCCGCGCTGACGCCGGTGTTCTGGAATCTCGTGATCATCGCCGGGCTCGTGATCGGGGTCCCGCAGGCGGACTCGATCGACACCAAGCTCTACGTCTACGCCGGCTCGATCGTCCTCGCGACGCTCGTCCAACTGCTGCTGCCGCTGCCCTGGCTCGCAGGTCTCGACGGCCGCTTACGACTGGCGATCGACTGGCGCGACCCGGCAGTCAAGCGCGTCTTCGTGCTGATGCTGCCCGTCATGCTCGGCCTCGGCCTGATCAACGTCAACGCGCTGATCGGGACGTTCTTCGCCGCGCGGTACATCGACAAGACGATCGCGCCGTCGGCGATCGACGCCGCCTTCCGCATCTACATGGTCCCGCAGGGGATGTTCTCGGTCGCCGTGGCGACCGTCCTCTTCCCGGCGCTGAGTCGCCTCGCCGCCCGCCGCGACGATGAGGGCTTCCGTCACACCGTCGGCCTCGGGCTGCGCCAGATTGCGTTCCTGCTCGTGCCCGCGAGCGTCGCGATCGCAGTCTTGGCCGAGCCGATCGTGCGGCTGCTCTACCAGCGTGGCGAGTTCGGGCCCCACGCGACGCGTGTCGTCGCAGGCGCCCTCGCCGCGTTCTCGCTAGGCCTGACCTTCAACGGCACGATGCTGATGCTGAACCGCGCATTCTTCGGCCTGCAGGCTCCGTGGATCCCGACCTGGGTCGCGTTCGGGAACCTGCTCGCGAACACGGCGTTCTTCGCGCTCCTCTACCACCTGGGAACGTGGGGGATCCCACTCGCGATCTCGCTCGCGAACGTGGCCGGAACCGCGGCGCTCCTGATCCTGCTCCGGCGGCGGTTCGGCCGCATCGAAGGCGGCGAGACCGCCCGGACTGCGGCGCTCGTCACGCTCGCCTCGCTCCCCCTCGCGCTCGTTGCCTACGGCGTCTGGTGGGGGCTCGACGACGTGCTCGGACGGTCGTTTCTCGCCCAGGTCGTGTCAGTCTCCGCAGCGCTCGCCGCGGGCGGCCTCGTCTACCTGTTTTCCTGCCGTTTGCTGGGAGTTCGTGAGCTGAACGCGTTGCTATCGTTGCGAGCCCGCGCCCGCCCGCCGGCGTAGCCTCCATGCAGCAGGACCGCATCCGGAACTTCTCGATCATTGCCCATATCGACCATGGGAAATCGACCCTGGCCGATCGCATCCTCGAGCTCACGGAGACCGTCTCCGGGCGTGAGATGCGCGCGCAGGTGCTCGACTCGATGGAGCTGGAGCGCGAGCGCGGCATCACGATCAAGGCGCAGGCCGTCCGGGTCCCGTGGAAGGGCCAGCAGCTCAACCTGATTGACACCCCGGGCCACGTCGACTTCACGTACGAGGTCTCACGGTCGCTCCAGGCTTGCGAGGGAGCGGTGCTCGTCGTCGACGCCGCTCAGGGCGTGGAGGCCCAGACGGTGGCCAACGCGTACCTCGCGATCGAGAACAACCTGGAGCTGCTCCCGGTAGTCAACAAGATCGACCTGCCGCAGGCCGACCCCGACCGGGCCGCCCGGGAGCTCGCCGAGCTGATCGGCGGCGACCCGTCGGACGTCCTCCGGATCTCCGCGAAGACCGGCGAGGGCGTGGCAGAAGTGCTCGACGCGATCGTCGAGCGGATTCCGCCGCCCGCCGGCAACCGCGACGCTCCGCCGAGGGCGCTGATCTTCGACTCCTCGTACGACCAGTACCGCGGCGTCGTCGCCTTCGTCCGCGTCGTCGACGGCGCCTTCCGTACCCGCGAGCGGCTCCAGGCGATGGCGCAGGGCACGCGGTTCGAGGCCGAGGAGCTCGGCTTCTTCTCGCCGACGATGCGCGCCAGCGACACGCTCGAGGCCGGGGAGGTCGGCTACGTGATCACCGGACTGAAGGACGTCGGCCGGCTCCGTGTCGGCGACACGCTCACCTCGGTCGCAGGCCCGGCCGCCGGGCCGCTGCCGGGCTACAAGGACGTGAAGCCGATGGTGTTCGCGGGCCTGTTCCCCACGGAGTCGGACCACTACCCCGATCTCCGCGATGCGCTGGAGAAGCTGAAGCTGAACGACGCGGCGCTCGTGTACGAGCCGGAGACGTCACAGGCGCTCGGCTTCGGCTTCCGCTGCGGCTTCCTGGGGCTGTTGCACATGGAGATCGTCCGCGAGCGTCTGGAGCGCGAGTTCGACCTCGATCTGCTCGTGACGGCGCCGAACGTCGCCTACCGCGTGCTGACGAAGGACGGGGAGGAGGTGGAGGTGCACAACCCCGCCGAGATGCCGCCGGAGATCGAGCGCGTCGAGGAGCCGTACATCAGGGCGTCGATCATCATCCCCAAGGAGTACGTCGGGCCCGTGATGGAGCTCGCGACCGAGCGGCGTGGGCGGTTCGACCACATGGAGTACCTCTCGGAGGATCGCGTCGTCCTGCTCTACGAGCTGCCGCTCGCCGAGGTCGTCGTGGACTTCTACGACCAGCTGAAGTCGCGGACGCGCGGCTACGCCAGCTTCGACTACGACATCGTCGGCTTCCGCGAGGGCGATCTGGTGCGCCTGGACGTGCTGATCGCCGGCGACCCGGTCGACGCGCTCTCGCTCATCCTCCACCGCGACTCCGCCTACGGGCGCGGGCGCGCTCTCGTCGACAAGCTCCGCGAGGAGATTCCGCGCCAGCTCTTCGACGTTCCCGTTCAGGCGGCGATCGGGTCACGGGTGATCGCCCGCGAGACGATCAAGGCGAAGCGCAAGGACGTACTCGCCAAGTGCTACGGCGGCGACATCACGCGAAAGCGGAAGCTGCTCGAGAAGCAGAAGGCCGGCAAGAGACGGATGAAGCAGGTCGGGGCGGTCGAGGTCCCCCAGGAGGCCTTCCTGGCCGTGCTCAACCTGGACGGGAAGAGCTGATGCAGGGCGTCGGGCATCTCTACGTGCACCTGCCGTTCTGCTCGCACCGATGCGGCTACTGCGACTTCGTCACCGTCGTCGGTCGCCACGGTCAGCACCTGCGGTACGTCGACGCGCTCCTGACGGAGCTCGAGCTCGGGCGGCACGTCCTTGCGGAGCCGCTCGAGACGCTGTTCCTCGGCGGCGGCACACCGACCTTCACCGAGCGGGCCGCGCTCGAGCGGCTGTTGCGGACGCTTCCCCCTGCGGACGAGCTGACCGTCGAGGCGAATCCGGAGACCGTCACCAGCGACCTTGCGCGGATGCTGCGCGAGGCGGGGGTCAACCGTGTCTCGCTCGGCGTCCAGACGTTCCAGCCGCGGCTGCTCGACGTGCTCGACCGTGTTGCCGGACCTGACGACGTCCGGCACGCGTTCTACCATCTCCGCGATGCCGGATTTGACAACATCACCCTCGATCTCATCTACGGAATCCCGGGCCAGAGCTCCGCCGATCTCGAGGCCGACATCGACGAGGCACTCGAGCTCGGGCCGGAGCATCTGTCCTGCTACGAGCTGGAGGCGAAGCCCGGAACGCGGTTCACACATGCCCACGGGGGGGAGCTGATCCGTCAGGCGGAGCTGATGGAGGGCTACTTCGAAGCCGTCGTCGAGCGGCTGACGGCCGCCGGATACCGGTGGTACGAGACCGCCAACTTCTGCCGGAGCGGCGCGGGCGCCGGTGGGCGAGACCTGCGATCGCGTCACAACCTCGCCTACTGGCTCGGGCGCGACTACCTCGGGATCGGCATCGGCGCGGTCTCCACAGTCGGTGGGCGACGCTGGCGCAACTCGCCTCGGCTGCCGGCCTACCTCGAGGCGCTCGCCGGCGGCCGGGCCCCGGACCGCGAGCTCGAGCTGCTCGACGCCGACACCCGCGGCCGCGAGCGCGTGATGCTGGGGCTCCGGCTCGACGAGCCGTTCGCGCTCAACGGTGAAGAGCGTCTGCTCGACGCGGCCGCGCTCGCGCGTCTCGCCGACCTGGGTCTCGTCGAACGCCACGAAGACGAGTTGTCGCTGACGCGTCGCGGTCGCCTCCTTGGCGGCGGCGTGACCGCGGAGCTACTCGCCTGACCGGGTAAAATCACCTGCAAAAGCATGGTTTACGATCGTCCACAGCTCACGGTCCGGCAGCGGGACATCCTGCGTCACGTCGTCGAGGAGTACATCCAGACCGGCCAGCCGGTCGGGTCCAGGTACCTCGTCGAGCGCGCCGGGCTCAGCGTGGCTGCCTCGACCGTACGCGGCGAGCTCGCCGAGCTCGAGCGGCTCGGCCTGCTCACGCACCCGCACACCTCTGCGGGGCGCGTTCCGACCGAGGAGGGCTACCGCCTGTTCGTGCACGGGCTGCTCGACCGGATCGAGCCGCGCACGGGGTCGCTCGAGCTCGACCTCGCTCAGGCGGGGACCGAGGTCGAGTCCGTTCTGCAGGCGACGACGGAAGCGCTGTCCCATCTGACGCGGCTGCTCGCGCTCGTCTCGGCACCGCCGCTCGAGGCAGCCACCGTGCGGCATGTCGAGGTGCTGGCGCTCCAGCCGCAGGTGGTCGTCGCCGTCGTGATCACGTCGACCGGCGGCGTCACCAAGCGGGTTTTCGCCCTCGGTGAGCCCGTGGACGCCGGCCTCGTCGCCTGGGCGTCCGAGTACCTGAACGAACGCACCTCCGGACTGCCCCTCGGCTCGTTCGGCCTCCGGCAGGCATTCTCCGAGCCGGGCCTCTCCGAGCAGGAAGCCGCATTCATCGAGCTGCTGCGGCCGGCGTTCACCGATGCCGCCGGGTCCGAGGAGCAGCGGCTCTACGTCGGCGGCGCGGCGAACCTGCTCGGCGAGGGACGCAGGGAGGACCTGCTGGTCTACCGGCCACTCCTCGAGGCGCTCGAGCAGCGGGCCGGCCTCCTCTCACTGCTCGGCGAGGCGCTCGGGCGCGAAGGGCTCTTCGTCCGCGTGGGTGTCGAGCTCGACCATCCGCAGCTCCGCGGCGCCTCCCTCGTCGGCGCCAGCTACGGCCTGACGCATCGGCGTCTCGGCGCGGTCAGCCTCCTCGGGCCGCTGCGCATGGACTACGAGACGGCGATCCGCTCGGTCCGTGCCGCCGCGAGGGAGCTCTCGCGCTTCGTCGAGGAGATCTACGCCGAGAACTAGGCGCCGGGCGCCTGGCTACGCTAGCCCGGAGATGGCGACGGCAGAGCGCGACTACTACGAAGTCCTCGGCGTTGCTCGCGACGCCGGCGAAGGCGAGATCAAGAAGGCGTTTCGCCGCCTGGCGCGCGAGCTCCACCCGGACGTCTCGGAGGTTCCGGACGCCGAGGAGCGGTTCAAGGAGGCGGTCGAAGCCTATGAGGTGCTCTCGAAGAGCGAGACGCGGGAGCTGTACGACCGCTTCGGGCACGCGGGCCTGCGGAGCGGCGGCTTCCGGCCGACCACCTTCGACTTCGGCAGCCTCTCTGACATCTTCTCGGCGTTCTTCGGGGAAGACCTGCTCGGCGCGACCATGCGGAGCCGGGCGCGGGGGGCAGACGTCGCCGCGGACGTCGTGATCGAGCTCACCGAGGCCGCCTCGGGCGTCAAGCGGGACGTTCCGGTCCGGGCCGCCGTGCCGTGCGCGCGGTGCGACGCGACCGGGGTGGAACCGGGCACCGACGTCACGACCTGTCCGACCTGCGAGGGGCAGGGTCGACTCCAGCACGTCTCGCGCAGCGTCTTCGGCGACTTCGTGCGGACGCAGGCCTGTCCGACGTGCCACGGATCCGGCCGCCTGATCCAGACGCCCTGCTCCGAGTGCCACGGTCGGGGCCAGGTGCTCGAGGAGCGGACGCTCTCGGTCGAGATCCCGTCGGGCATCCACGACGGCCAGCGAATCCGGCTCTCCGGCGAGGGGCATGTCGGAGCGCCCGGGGCTCGCGCCGGCGACGTCTACGTGCGCGTCCGGGTCCGGCCCGACGACCGGTTCGTCCGGGAGGGCGACGAGATCTTCTCCACGGTCGACCTCACCATGACCCAGGCGGCGCTGGGGACGACGGTCACGATTCCCACGCTGGACGGGGAGAGGGAGCTGGAGTTCTCCGGGGGGACCCAGCCCGGCGAGGTGGTCGTGCTGCGAGGTCAGGGAATGCCAGTGCTCCAGGGATTCGGACGCGGCGACCACCGGGTGCTCGTGAACGTCGCGGTGCCGAGACAGCTGTCCGACGAGCAGCGTGAACTGCTGGACCAGTTTGAGCGGTCGGCCGGCGAGGAAACGTACAAGCGCGACGAGGGGTTCTTCGAGAAGCTGAAGAGCGCGTTCCGCTGAGCGGGCCGGAGCTCCGGCGAGTGTCGCTCCGCGTCCCCGACGACGACCGCGAAGCGGCGATCGCGCGCCTCCTCGAGCTGCACCCCGAAGGCTTCGAAGAAGCCAACGGCGAGCTCGCCGTCTACACGGACGGCGAGGGGGAGGAGCGGCTGCGCGCCGAGTTCGGCCCGGTACAGGCGGCGCTCGTCGAGCCGGGCTGGGAGGAGCGGTGGCGCGAGTTCCATCGGCCGATCTGGGTGGGACCGCTCTGGGTTGGACCGCCCTGGGAGGAGCGGCCGGACGAAGGCATCGCGGTGGTCGTCGACCCCGGTCGTGCCTTCGGCACCGGCTCGCATCCGACGACGCGGCTCTGCCTCGAGTTCCTGACGGAGCTCGAGCCCGGGAGCCTGCTCGACGTGGGCTGCGGCTCGGGCGTGCTCTCGATCGCCGCGGCCAAGCTCGGTTTTGCCCCCGTGCACTCCCTGGACCTCGAGCCGGCGGCCGTCGAGGCAACGAGCCGCAACGCGCGGGCGAACGGCGTCGACCTCGACGTCCGGCAGGCCGATGCGCTGGAGACCGAGCTTCCTCCCGTCGACGTCGTGGTTGCGAACATCCACCTCGCCGGTGTCCAGGCCCTGGCGCGGCGGGTCCCGGCGGAACGGTTCATCACGGCCGGGTACTTCCACTCGCGCATGCCCGAGGTGCCCGGTTTCACCCACGTGGAGCGGCGCATCGACGGCGGATGGGCCGCCGATCACTTCGAGCGGCAGTAGATTCTTCCCTCCGTGTCCACCTTCACCGTCCGGTTTCTCGGCTGCAAGGTGTCGCATGCCGACGCCCAGGCGCTCCGCGAGCGGCTGCTGGCGGACGGCCACGAGGAGCGCGAGGAGGACGCCGAGATCACGGTCCTGAACACCTGTTCCGTTACGAACGAGGCGGTCGGAAAGTCGCGCCAGGGGGCATCGCGGGCGGCGCGCACTCATCGCAAGGTCTACGTCACGGGTTGCGCCGCGAACCTCGAGGGCGACGCGCTGGCGACGCTGCCCGGCAACGTCTCCGTCGTTCGAGGTCGGCCCGAGGAGCTGCCGCAGCTCGTCGCGCGCGACGTAGGCGCGATCGGCTGTGTGCAGGCCGATGCCCGGCTCGACCGGGTCCGCGCGTTCGTGAAGGTGCAGGACGGCTGCAGCTTCTCCTGCAATTTCTGCGTGATCCCGCTCGTCCGCGGCGCCTCCCGCAGCCGTTCGGCCGCGGCCGTGCTCGCGGAGGTCTCGAAACGGGTCCGCCAGGGTCATCGCGAGGTCGTGCTGACCGGGATCAACCTCGGCTGCTTCCGTGACCGCGAGGCCGGGTACGCGCTGCCGCGATTGATCCGGGAGGTCGGCGCCGTTCCTGGACTGGAGCGACTGCGCCTCTCGTCGATCGAGATCAACCACGTGAACGACGAGCTCGTGAGCGCCCTGCGGGAGACGCCGGTGGTGGCGCGCCACCTGCACGTCCCGCTGCAGTCGGGCGACGACCGGGTGCTGAGGGCAATGGGAAGGCGCTACGACGCGGCCACCTACCTCCGGCGGCTGGAGCCGCTCGCCGACTTCAACCTGACGGGGGACGTGATCGTCGGCTTCCCAGGCGAGGACGGGGCCGCGTTCCGCCGGACGCTCGACCTGGTCGAGCGCGCACGGCTCACCAAGGTGCACACGTTCCCGTACTCGCCACGGCCGGGAACGGCGACGGCGGCCGAGGACACGGTGCCGCCCGCCGTCAAGAAGGAGCGAGGCCGGCGGCTTCGGGCGGCGTCGCACGAGGCGTGCCTCAGGCGGTGGCGCGAGAAGGTCGGACAGGAGGACGTCGTGCTCGTCGACCGGCCGGGCCGGGGGTACGGGGACGACTACTCACCGTGGCTCCTCTCGGAAGACCGGACCGTTGGCGAGCTCGTGCGCGTCCGCGGCGCAGCCGTCACCGACGAGGGGATCCTCGCCGCATGAGCAACGGGGACTGCCTCTTCTGCCGGCTCGTCCGCGAGGGCGATCACGTTGCGAAGGCCGACGGCTTCGTCGCGATCCGCGACATCAACCCGAAGGCCGAGACGCACCTGCTCGTCCTTCCCGAGCGGCACGTCGACACTTTTAAGGACGTCGCGGCGTTTGCGCCGGACGAGGCGAGGCGGATGCTCGAGTTCGTCGCCGAGACCGCACGCCACGCCGGCCTCGAGGACTATCGCGTGCTCGTCAACGTCGGCGCGGGGGCGGGACAGACGATCTTCCACCTCCACTGGCACATTCTCGGAGGACGGATCGAGGGGATGCCGGAGTGAGCCTGATCGAGCGGATCCAGGAGGAGCTGAAGGAGGCGATGCGCGAGCGCGACAGCCAGCGGCGCGACGCCCTGCGGCTGATCCTGAGCAGCCTCCAGTCGGCCGAGAAGGAGCTGCAGCGCCCGCTGACGGAGCAGGAGGAGCTCCAGGTGCTCCAGCGAGAGCGGAAGCGCCGGGTCGAGGCCGAGGAGGCGTTCCGCAGCGCCGGCCGGGAGGAGCAGGCCGACGCGGAGGACTTCGAGCTCGAGGTGCTCGAGGAGTTCATGCCGGAGCCGCTCGGCGAGGAGGAGCTCGAGGAGATCATCGACGACGCGATCGCCGAGAACGGCGCGACGAGCCTCCGCGACCTCGGCCGCGTAATGGCCGATGTGATGCCGCAGGTGGCCGGCCGCGCCGACGGGGCGGAGGTCAGCCAGCTGGTGCGCGAGAAGCTCGCCTAGCGCCTCTTTTCAAGGCGCACCCTGCCTCCTCCCCACTGCGATCGTAGGAAGAAACTAGTCCCCTGTCAGTGCCGGGCCGGCGCCGAAAGAGCGCCGAGCTTGCCAGGCGCGCGATGCTCAGACCCGCACGCCGAGTCGCTTGCGACCGAGCTCCAGCAGCACCTCCACGATCAGGTCGATGTCGCCCTCTTCAGTCCGCCAGTTCACGATCGCGGGCCGGAAGGCGGTCTTGCCCCGATACCGGGTTGTCCCGAAGAAGACGCGGCCGTCCTCGAGCACGTCCTGCCCGAGCGCGAGATTGAGCTCGTCGAGCTCCTCCTCCGACAGCCCCTCGGGACGGAAGCGGAAGCAGACGATGTTCAGCTTGGTCTCCGCCAGCCGTTCGAGCTCCGGCTCGGCGTCCACGCGCTCCGACAGGCGCTCGGCGAGGTCCAGGTGCTGCTCGACCATCGCGCGGTACCCGGATCGGCCGTAGGCGCGCAGCGTCGCCCACACCGCGAGCGACCGCGCCCGCCGCGACGCCTCGGGCGCAGGTCGCTCGTCGCTCGGCAGGTACGCCGCCGTCAGCTGGAACGGCGGGCGGAGGTACCTGCCATCGCGGACGAACGCAAAGCCGCAGTCGTACGGCACGTTGAGCCACTTGTGGCCGTCCGCGATCACCGAGTGCGCCCGCTCGATTCCCCCAGCCAGCGCGGCAGCCCGAGGCGTGATCCGCGCGAAGAGCCCGAACGCGCCGTCGACGTGCAGCCAGGCGCCGTGCTTCTCCGCGAGGTCGGCGAGCCGGTCGATCGGGTCGAAGTCGCCGGTGTTCACGTCGCCGGCGTTCCCGATCACGATCGACGGCGCGCCGCCCAGGCCGCGCAGCGAGCGGTCGAGCTCGTCCGCGTCGACGACCTGGACCGAGTCCCGGCCGATCCCGAGCATCGCCAGCGCCTTCCGAGCGCTCGCGTGGACGTACTCGCTGGAGAACACGGGCACCGCCGGCAACCCGGCGAAACCCCGCTCGTCGAGATCGACGCCGTGCTGCTCGGCCCACCAGCGCCGCGCCGACGCCAGCCCGGCGAAGTTCGCCATCGTCGCACCGGTCGTGAGCACACCGCTCCAGTCCGCCGGCAGCTCGAACAGGTCGAGTAGCCACCGGATCGCCACGTCCTCGAGCTGCGAGCCGTACGGCGAGCTGACCGCCGAGAACGAGTTCTGGTCGAGCAGCGACGTGAGCCAGTCGGCCCCGAGCGCGGCCGGCGTCGTCCCGCCCGTGACGAAATGGAAGAACCTTGGGCCGGAGGACCGCGTCGCGACATCCGCCGCGTCGACGAGCTCCTCCATGGCCGCGACGGCACCCGCGCCGTCCTCCGGCAGTCCGCCTCCGAAGCGCCCGCCACGCGCAGGCAGGACGGGCGAGTCGTCGAGCTCTGCGAGGTAGCGCCGCGCCGCCTCGAGGACGTAGGAAAGGGCCGATTCCTCCTCGTCTCGGCGGATCGGGGAAGCCACCGATCCAACCTACACTGACCGTATGCAGGAGACCCTGTCGGTCCCGAACGACGTTGCCGTCGAGCTCGCCGGCATCGGCGACGGCGTGCTCGAATCGCTGCGCGAGCGCCTGCGTTGCACGATCCACCTGCGCGGGAACCAGCTCACGATCCAGGGCGACGACGAGCACGTCGACCAGGCGCGCACCGTGATCGACGAGATCGTCGAGCTGGTCGAGGGCGGCCACGAGATCGGCCCTTCCACGGTCGACGCGGTGCTCGGCGTCCTCGACCAGGGCGCGGACGTCCGCGAGGTTTTCGACGAGGTCGTCTGGCGCCACCGCGGCAAGAAGATCGCGCCGAAGACGGTGAACCAGAAGCGCTACGTCGACGCGATCCGGAACGGGACCGTCACGTTCGGCATCGGCCCCGCCGGCACCGGCAAGACCTATCTGGCGATGGCGCTCGCGGTCGCCGCGCTGCAGGAGCGACAGGTCGGGCGGATCATCCTCACGCGCCCCGCGGTCGAGGCAGGCGAGCGGCTCGGGTTCCTGCCGGGCGACATGCTCGCGAAGGTCGACCCTTACCTGCGTCCGCTCTACGACGCCCTCTACGACATGCTCGAGGCGGACAAGCTGACCTCGTACATGGAGCGCGGCATCATCGAGGTCGCGCCGCTCGCCTTCATGCGCGGCCGGACGCTCAACGACTCATTCATCATCCTCGACGAGGCCCAGAACACGAGCCCCGAGCAAATGCAGATGTTCCTGACGCGGCTCGGCTTCGGCTCGAAGATCGTCGTCACCGGCGACGTCACCCAGATCGACCTTCCGCGCGATCAGGCGTCGGGCCTGATCCAGGTGCAGGACATCCTCGGCCGCATCGACGCGATCGAGTTCATCCGCTTCGGCCACGAGGACGTCGTGCGGCACAAGCTCGTGCAGCGGATCGTCGAGGCGTACAAGTCGCACGCGGAGGAAACCGGCACGCAGCGCCGGAACTAGCCTGGATGGTCGAGGTCGAGGTGGCGAACCGCAGCGGGGCCGCCGTCGACGAACAGGCGGCGGTCGAGCTCGTGCGCGAGGTGCTGGCCGCGGAGGGGATCGACGAGGGTGAGGTCGGTCTCGTCTTCGTGCTCCCGGAGGAGGCGCGCGAGCTCAAGCGCGAGCACCTCGGAGTGGACGAGGTTCCGGACGTTCTGGCCTTCCCGATCGACGGGGGTGAGGCCCTTCCGGACGGCGTGCCGAGGCACGTCGGCGATCTCGTCGTCTGCCCCGACGTCGTCCGCGACCACTGGCGCGAGCCGCTGATCCACGGGACGCTCCACCTGGTGGGCTACGACCACGGTGATCAGATGGCGGCGCGAGAGGACGCGCTCCGGCGATGAACGTCGGTCGTAGCCCATCCGTCCTCCAGAGCTTCAACTTCGCCTTCGAAGGGATCATCCACGTGCTCCGCACGCAGCGGAACATGCGGATCCACTTCGGGATCGCGGTCGGCGTGCTGATCGCGGCGGCCGTGGTCGGCGTCGGCCGGCTCGAGCTCGTCGCGCTGCTGCTCGCCATCTCCTTCGTCCTGATCGCGGAGATGCTGAACACGGCGCTCGAAGCGGGGATCGACGTCGCGACGACCTCTTTCGACCCGCTCGCGAAGCTGGCGAAGGACATCGGGGCCGGCGCGGTGCTGATCGCAACCGTCAACGCGGTCGCGGTGGGCTACCTCGTGTTCGTCGACCGCGTCCGCGATCCGAGCTCGCGCGTGCTCGACCGCCTGCGCGACGCGCCGACCGAACTGACGCTGATCGCGCTCGTCCTGACGATCTTCCTCGTGATCGCGGTGAAGGCGTACACCGGCCGGGGTCGGCCCCTGAGCGGGGGGCTTCCGTCCGGGCACGCGGCCGTCGCGTTCGCGGGCTGGATGGCCGCGACCTACATCCTCGGCGACTCCACGCACTGGTTCCTGGTCTCGTCGCTGACGTTCATCATGGCGCTCCTGGTGGCGCAGACTCGCATCGAATCGGGCATCCACTCGTTCGTCGAGGTCGTCTCGGGCGGCGTGCTCGGCGCCCTCGTCACGCTTGTCCTCTTCCAGCTCTTCTGGCAGTGACGGAGGCCGATCGGGAGCTGCTCCAGCGCGCGGACGAGGTCGCGAAGCAGGCGTACGCGCCGTACTCGAACTTCTTCGTCGGCGCAGCGATCCGGACGCGGGACGGCCGGGTCTTCGACGGCGTCAACGTCGAGAACGCCGCGTACCCGCTCGGGATCTGCGCGGAGAAGTCGGCGCTCTCGAAGGCGGTCTCGGAGGGTGTGAAGCCGGGGGACGTCGAGGTGCTGGCGGTCACGGCGTCACCGTGCGGCGGCTGCCGGCAGTGGTTCCACGAGTTCGGGCTCGACCGGGTGGTCTACCGGCGCGCCGACGGCGAGCCGACGGTGACGACGCCGGCCGAGCTCCTGCCGGACACGTTCGAGCTGTGAAGTCCGGCTTCGTGGCGGTCGCGGGGCGACCCAACGTCGGCAAGTCGACGCTGGTGAACGCCCTGGCCGGCGGCAAGGTCGCGATCACCTCGGACAAGCCCCAGACGACGCGGCGCCGGATCTTCGGGATCGCGAACGGCGACGACCACCAGCTCGTCCTCGTCGACCTGCCCGGATTCCAGCGGCCGCGCGATCCGCTGACCGAGCACATGCAACGCACCGTGGACTCGTCCTTCGAGGACGTCGACGCTGTGCTGTTCGTGCTGGACGCGCGCGACCGGATCGGCGCCGGCGACCGCTTCATCGCCGAGCGCGTGTTCTCGCTCGGCGTGCCGGTCGTGATCGCGCTGAACAAGGTCGACCGGCTCAAGCCCGGCCACATCGCGACGCAGATGGACACCGCATCCAAGCTCGGAGACTTCCACGCGCTGCATCCAGTGAGCGCGAAGACTGGCGACGGCGTCGAGGAGCTTCGCGACGAGCTCGTCGAGCTCCTGCCCGAGGGCCCGGCGTACTTCCCGCCCGACCAGCGGAGCGATCTCTCGGAGGATGAAGAGATCGGCGAGCTGATCCGCGAGAAGGCGCTCGCGCTCACCCGCGAGGAGCTGCCGCACGCGATCTCGGTCGAAGTGGAGGAGGTCGGCGAGAAGGTCGTGCGGGCAAGCCTTTACGTAGAAACGGAGTCGCAGAAGCAGATCATCGTCGGCAAGCGCGGGTCGGTCGTGAAGGAGATCGGCGTGCGTGCCCGGCCGGAGATCGAGAACCTGCTTTCGCACCCGGTCTTTCTCGAGCTCCACGTCAAG
>DATLQK010000081.1:0-6814 GCA_035535195.1 Gaiellaceae bacterium
AGACGAACGTGTCGGCGCCGGCGCCAAGCGCCGCCCGGTCGTTGCCGCCGTTGCCGTCGAGCGAGTCCCTGCCGTCGCCGCCGAGCAGCCTTTCCGCCCCCGCGCCTCCGAGCAGGGTGTCGTTGCCGCCGGCACCGGCGATGCTTGTCGAGACGGTGTCGGTGAAGACCCCGTTGCTCTCGTCAATCCGCACGAGGTCGCCGCCGGCGCGGGCGTCGACCGAGATCTTCACGATCTTGCGCCGCTTGAAGCTGAAGTCGGCCGAGCCGTTGTCACCGACGTCGACCTGAACGATGCCGGCGTTTCCGGCTTTCAGGCGAAGCGTGATCTTGTCGCTTCCTTTCGTGCCCTTGACGGCGAGTACACCGTGCACGAGCGTGGGGCGCGCGAAAGCTGCGCGTCCGAATGGGTAGGAGGCCTTGCCGGCGTTGGCGGCGGGCGCGGCACTCGCGGGTCCCGCCGCGATCCCCGCTGCAACGGCGGCGGCTGCCGCGACTATGAAAGCTGCCAGCCACACGGTGCGCCCCTCCGTGAATCGAAACAGGCGGTTCATGTCTGTACGTCTCCTTTCGATTGAGCCGCGGACGGCTCGTTCTGTTGTCCACCGAGGGTCGAGGGCGGGGATGCGTGTTCGCACCGTGGCGACTCCCCTGTCTTTTGCGAGGCATCCCCCTGAGCGCAAATGCCTCTCGCTGATGCGGCTCGAGCCGCGGGTCGCGGAGAGGCCTACCGCCGCTAAGGAGCAACCGGCGGCGTCGAGGATCAGATCGAACTCCCCCGTCAGGGCCTCGCCGACATGGTTGGCGCCGAGTCGGCGGAGAAGTGCCTAAGTTCCCGCGGCCTAAGTTGCCGCGGCATCGCGAACCAGCCCGGTCAATTGTGCTCCGCTCTCGCGGGCGAGCTGGATCGCGACGCGCCCGACGCCGCCGTTCGCGCCGGTGACGAGGACGCTCCTGTCGAGCGTGGAGACCCCCGGACTTTCCGACGCAGCGAGGGGGAGTAGGCTGGACGCACATGAAAGTGGCCGCGGCCGCCGAACCGCTCCTCGAGCGGAACGATGAGCTGGCGCGGATCGAGTCGGCGCTGGCCGACGCTCGCACGCGGCGCGGCAGGTTCGTGGTGGTCGAAGGGCCGGCCGGGATCGGCAAGACGGCGCTGCTCGCCGCGGCGCGCACTGCAGCGGCAGAGGGCGGAATGCGCGTCCTGCGGTCGCGCGCGACCGAGATGGAGATCAATTTCGCCTTCGGCGTGGTGCGGCAGCTGTTCGAGCCCCCGCTCGTCGAGGCATCGGAGCTCGAACGTGTCGATCTGATGCAAGACGCTGCCGGCGTGGCAGCCAGTCTGCTCGGGCTCCCAGGCGCACCTGCGAACGGTCCGCCCTTTTCGGGCGTCGACCCCTCGTTCGCGATCCTCCACGGCCTCTACTGGCTGTGCGCGAACCTCGCCGCAGACTGCCCGCTCTGCGTGGTCGTCGACGATGCGCACTGGGCGGACGCAGCATCCCTTCGTTACCTGGCCTTCCTGCTCACGCGGCTCGAAGAACTGGACGTCGCGCTCGTCGTCGCGACCCGTCCTCCCCAAACGGGCAACGACGCCGAGCTGCTTAGGGCGGTGACGACCGACTCCTCCGCCGATGTGATCCGTCTCGCTCCGCTGACGAGGGGCGCCGTCGTCCAGCTGCTCGAGGCGGGGCTCGGTCGGGCTCCGGATCCGGACGCCGTCGACACCTGCCTGCGCGTAACGCGCGGCACGCCCTTCCTCGTCCGCGAGCTCGTGACGGCACTAAGCGCGGACGGCGTCGGAGGCGGTGTGGAAACGGTCGGTCGCTCGGTTCGCCTGCGGCTCCTTCGGCTACCGGAGCCTGCAGGGCGGCTCGCGCGAGCGCTGGCGATCCTCGAGCAGAGCGACCTCTTGCAGGCGGCGCGGCTCGCAGGCCTCGAAGAGCTCGAAGCAGCCGATGCGGCAGACCGGCTGGCGACCGCAGGGATCCTCGAGGCCGGCCGGCCGCTGATGTTCGTGCATCCGCTCGTCCGCGACGGGGTCTACTCGGAGCTCTCCAGCGCCGAGCGCGCGCAAGGTCACCACCGTGCTGCCGAGCTGCTAGCCGAGCAACCGGGCGCAGACGCGCGCGTTGCGGAGCACCTGCTGGCGAGCGAACCCGCCGGCGACCGCTGGGTGGTCGAGCGGCTGGTCGCAGCCGCCCGCGTGGCGGGCAAGCAGGGCGCGCCCGAGTCGGAGGCGGTTTTCCTGCGCCGAGCGCTCGCCGAACCGCCGCCGCCGGGCGAGCGGCCGGCACTGTTGCTCGACCTCGGAATGGCCGAGGCCAGCGCCGGCCTTGCCGGCTGGCCCGAACACCTGCAGCAGGCCATCGACGCCGCGCCGGACCCCGCGGCAGCCGCCGAGGCAGCGCTCGTGCTGGCGCACGCCCTCAGCGGTGCCCAGCGTTACGCGGAGGCGGTGGAGGTGCTTGATCGCGCCGCGGCGGCGCTTCATGCGCCACGCTCGGAACTCGGGCTTCAGCTCGAGGCCGCCGCCGTGATCGCTGAGTTTAACGACCCGGTAACGATGCCTCCCGTGTCGCCTCGCCGGGTAGCGCTGCGCGAGTTGGCGGCGGACGACCCGGCGGCACCGGCCGAGCTCCTCGCGGCAGCGGCCTTCATCTCCGGCCTGGAGAACGAGCCGGCCGAGGGCGCCGCCGAGCTCGCGAGCCGCGCGCTTCAAGCCGGAGCCAGCGCACCGCGCGGCTCCGCTGGTCGGCAGTGGGTCTCGTCGACAGGGTGGTTTTCGGCCTCGGCGTTTACGCTGCTTTGGAGCGAGCGGTACGCTCAGTTGCGACCGCTGCTCGATGCCTCGATCGCACAGGCGCGGGCGACCGGCGACAGCACCCGGCTCGCCATGGGCCTGGCCGTCCGCTCGTGGCTCGCGCTCCGACGCGGCGATCTGGGCACCGCCGAGGCAGACGCCCGGACGGCGCTTGCCGCAACCGAGCTCCCCGCGCCACCGATGTTCCGCGTGCTGAACGGCGCTGTGCTTGTGCAGGCGCTCGTCGACCAGGGCGAGCTCGAGGCGGCAGAGGAGGCGCTCGCGCCGCTCGACTTCGAAACCGAGAGCGGGTCGCTCATCTCGCCACCGCTTCGTTTTGCCCGTGGCCGACTCCGGCTTGCACAAGGACGAGTCACCGAAGGGCTCGAGGACATCCTGGCCGTCGGCGCGCTCCTGACGCGATCGCTCGTCACCTCCCCGGGGGCCCTTCCCTGGCGATCGGAGGCTGCCCTCGTCCATCTCGCGCTCGGCGATCAGGAAGCGGCGGAACGCCTGGCTGAAGAGGAGCTCCAGCTGGCCCGCGCGTTCGGCGCCCCGCGCGCACTCGGCGTCGCGCTCCGCGCCGCCGGCGTCGTGGCGGGCGGTGACCGTGGAGCGTCCCTGCTGCGCGAGGCCATCCACGCGTTCGAGCGCGCCGGCGCCCGGTTGGAAAGAACGCGTGCGCTCGCGGACCTCGGTGCCATGCTTCGGCGGCGCAACCGGCGCACCGAGGCGCGAGAGCTGCTCCGTGACGCCCTCGACGTCGCCCACCGCGCGGGCGCCAGACCGCTCGCCGAATACGCCGAGACCGAGCTCCGCGCAACGGGTGCGCGCCCGCGCCGGCTCGTTCTCACGGGGCTCGATTCGCTGACGGCCAGCGAGCGCCGTATCGCCGAGCTCGCCGGCCAGGGTCTCACCAACCGCGAGATCGCACAGACGCTGTTCGTCACCGCACGCACGGTGGAGGGTCACCTCACGAGCGTCTTTCGCAAGCTGCAGGTCAGCTCGAGAGACGAGCTTCCTGCCGCGCTCGCCGGCGGCGCTCCAGTCTCGGCCTAGGGGCCTCACGGGCCAAGTAACGGCCTGCGACTGGGCCGACTCGGACGCGGGACGCTAGGGGTCGCCGAGGCGGTCAATACGAATCAGGTGTTCCCTCAAAGTTCCCTCAGCGAGCCCGTTGGCTCTCCAGAGCCTCGAAAAGCCCTGCAAAACCGCGCCTGGCTGACCCCCTCCACGATCACCTCCAGCATCGCGTCTGAAGAGACAACAGAAGGTGCTAATTTGCAGGTACTTCAAGCCCTCTGACGGACTCGAACCGTCGACCCCCTCCTTACCATGGAGGTGCTCTACCAACTGAGCTAAGAGGGCGTGAAGGAACATGGTAGAGCACGCCTTGTTTAGGGCGAGTGCTCGGCGGTAACCTCTTCACCATGCTGAGGAAACTGCTCTGGACCGGCCTCTACGCAGGTCTTGGCGCTGCCGCCACCATCGCTGCGCGGCGCGTTGCGTCGAAGATCTGGCGCGTCGCCACCGGCGAGGCCCCGCCGGCGAAGAAATGACCAAGGGCGATCGCATCGTAGAGCGCGGCTCGGAACGTCTACGCGACCTTTCCGAGAAGGCCGCCGCCAAGGGAGGGGTGGCCGAGAAGCTCGCGCCACCACTGGCCGAGGACGCGGCCTTCCTCCGGAAATTGAAGCCGAGTCTTATTGCCGCGCGCGCGCGAGGCGAGGCGCCGACGAACCTCGAGCCCGGCGCGGAAGCGATCGCTCCGACGGGCCCGCAGCTCGGCGAGCGGCGGAAGCGGAAGAAGGGGCCCAATCCCTTCGTCGTCGTCGGCGCGGCTCTCGCTCTCGGCGTCACGCTCGCGAAGCTGATCGACTGGAGGGGACATGCCCACCCACGAGGCTGACCGCATGGGTGTCGCTCCCGCCGCCAAGCAAGTCGCCGAGCACGCGAGCGCACTGGCGCGACTCGAGATGGAGCTCGCCGGCCTGGAGCTGAAGGGAAAGGTCGCGAGCCTGGGGCTCGGCGCCGGGCTTCTGGTCGGCGCCGCCTTCTTCGGACTGTTCGCAGTCGGCTTCGGCCTCGCGACGATCGCCGCCGCCCTCGCGCTCGTCCTCGATACCTGGCTCGCGCTTCTGATCGTCTTCGGGTCGCTCCTTCTGCTCGTAGCCATCCTCGCCCTCGTCGGCCTCAGTCGGGTGCGCAAGGGCTCGCCGCCCGTGCCGGAGCTGGCCATCCAAGAGGCGAAGCTGACCTCCACAGCACTGAGAAGCAATGGGCACTCGTAACGGACGCAGCGCGGAGGACGTCCGCCGCGACATCGCCGCCGAGCGGGACCAGCTCGCGTCGGCCGTCGAAGATCTTCGAAGCGGGCTCGGCGAGGCGACGGACGTCGCCGGCAAGCTCCGTGCGAACCTTCCGGTTGCAGCTGCCGGCGCGATGAGCGCGGGCTTCGTCTTGGCCGGAGGGATCGGCGCGACGATGCGCTACCTCGCACGAAGGGGCCGCGAGGGCGACGAGAAAGCTCGCTTCGGCCCGTTCAAGCTGATCGGCCGCAGCTAGCCGCAAAAGCACAAATCGGGCACGGCTACGTTTCGCCACGCCCGCCTAGTTACAATGCGCCGCCCCGGGGGAGTTCCCGAGTGGCCAAAGGGGACGGGCTGTAAACCCGTTGGCTCAGCCTTCGAAGGTTCGAATCCTTCCTCCCCCATTCGCGCGCTACAGGCCCGATGTTGAACTTCAGCCGGGCCGGCTGACGCCCCACAGAGTTCGCCGCCCCGAAAAATCTGCGGAAACCTAAAGCCGGCCGGCGGGACAGCCGATGAGCGGGTTGGCCCTCATGGACCTCAATTCCCTGCTCTCACACGTGATCGAGATCGGAGGTAGCGACCTCCATCTCAAGGTCGATTCGGTGCCGATGGCGCGAATCGACGGCACGCTGACGCCCATCATCGGCGAGGGGCCGCTCACCGACGAGGTGCTCGAGCGCTTCCTGCTCCAGGTCAGCGAGCGCACCCCGGCCAAACGGGAGCACTTCTACGAGTCCGGGGACCTCGACACGGCCTACCTCGCGGAAGACGTTGGACGCTTTCGCGTCAACGGGTTCCGCCAGCGCGGCTCGATCTCATTCGCCTTCCGGTTCGTGCCGGCCGAAGTCCCGAACTTCGAGAAGCTCGGCCTCCCGGTCGGAGTCAGGAAGCTGTCCGGGGAGCATCGCGGACTCGTCCTCGTCACCGGCGCGACCGGCTCGGGGAAGTCGATGACGCTGGCGGCCATGGTCGACGAGATCAACCGGACGCGGAAAGAGCACATCGTCACCATCGAGGACCCGATCGAGATCATGCACCCGGACCAGGGCTGCATCGTGAACCAGCGTGAGGTCGGGCTCGACACAGAGTCCTACTCCCAGGCCCTCCGCCGTGTCCTCCGCCAGGACCCGGACGTGATCCTGATCGGCGAGCTTCGCGACGAGGAGTCGGCGCGCGCCGCCCTCCAGGCGGCGGAATCCGGCCACTTCGTCCTCTCGACCATGCACACGATCGACGTGACGGAGACCGTCGGGCGGATGGTCGAGTTCTTTCCGCCGGCGAAGCAGATGATGGTGCGCCAGATCCTTGCCGGCGTGCTTCGCGGCGTCGTCAGCCAGAGGCTGCTGCCGCGCATCGACGGAGGCCGCGTCGCAGCGGTCGAGGTGATGCTGAACACCGCCCGCATCGCCGACCTGATCCGGGATCCGGAAAAGACCGAGCAGATCACCGAGGCGCTCGAGGACGGCAGCTTCTACAACATGCAGAGCTTCTCGCAGCACCTCGTACGGCTAGTGCTCGCTGAGGAGATCGACTTCGAGACAGCAGCCGCGGCCGCGACGAACCGGCACGACTTCGAGATTGCCGTGCAGCAGGCTCAGCGAATGAAGAAAGTCGCGGAGGCTGATGCTGCTCCTGAGGACGAAGAGGCCGCTCCCGAAGTCGACGACGACGAGGTCTCTCACCTGCGGCTCGCCTGAGTT
>DATLQK010000082.1:0-5221 GCA_035535195.1 Gaiellaceae bacterium
GGTGGCGGCGGCTGGATCTTCGGCCACCTCATCGATGGGCTCCAGGCGGAGTTCGCACGGGTGCCGTTCGCCGATACGTCCGTCTACAAGGTTCCGGCGGAGCTGAGCGACGACCAGGTCGTGTTCCTCGCGGACATCCTCCCGACGGCCTACGAGGTCGGCATCCTCGCCGGCCGCGTCGAGCCCGGCGACACGGTCGCCGTGGTCGGCGCAGGCCCGATCGGGCTCGCCGCGGTGATGACGGCCCGGCTGTTCACGCCCGGACGCATCGTCGCTCTGGACGTCGCGGACGCGCGCCTCGCGAAGGCGCGTGAGCTCGATGCGGACGTGACGATCAACAACGGCCGGGCCGACGCGGTGGCCGAGGTCATGGAGCTGACCGAGGGACTCGGCGCCGACGTGGCGATCGAGGCGGTCGGCGTGCCGGAGACCTTCGAGCTCTGCACGGAGCTGATCCGGCCCGGCGGCCGGGTCGCGAACGTCGGCGTCCACGGACATCCGGCGACACTCCACCTCGAGCGGCTCTGGATCCGCGACGTGACGATCACGACGGGCCTCGTCGACACGTTCACGACGCCGAAGCTGCTGCGGCTGATCGCCGAGGGTAGGCTCGATCCGACCCCGTTCGCGACGCACCGCTTCGACCTGGACGAGATGACCGAGGCCTACGACACCTTCGCCGACGCGGGGCGCACGAACGCGCTCAAGGTCGTTCTGAGCGCCATCCCGGTCCATCTCCCCGCCGACGAGGACGCAGTTGCCGTCACGGCCTGAGGTTCCTCTCCGGAAGCAGTCGAGCGCGTCCCTGGGCGCGCTCGACGTGCTCCTCAGGGACGGGACGACGCTGCGGCTGCGGGCTCCGGTCGCAGCCGACATCGACGCGTTGGTCGAGTTCCTCGGCGGCCTCTCGAGGGAGAGCCTCTACCTGCGCTTTCACGGGTTCCCCACGGTGAGTCGCCGGCTCGTCGAGCCCTTCGTCGATCCCGACTGGCAGGAGCGAGGCCACCTCGTCGGCGAGCTCGACGGCCGCGTGATCGCGCTCGCGAGCTACGTCCGGCTGCGCGATCCGGCCGCCGCCGAGGTCGCCTTCGCCGTCGCCGACGACTACCAGCGGCGAGGCATCGGCACGCGGATGCTCGAGCAGCTCGCGGCACGCGCGGCCGCCGTCGGGATCGAGCGCTTCTTGGCCGACGTGCTGCCGGACAACCGGCAGATGCTCCGCGTCTTCGAGGCCGTCGGGTTCGAGGCAACCCGGACCAACGAGAGCGGCACCGTCGAGGTCGCGTTCGAGATCGCGCCGACCACGTACTACCTCGAGCGGGTGGACGAGCGCGATCACCTCGCGTCGGTGGCGTCACTGCGACCGTTCTTCGCGCCGACGAGCGTCGCCGTGCTGGGCGCTTCGCGCCGCCGCGAGTCGATCGGCGGCCAGCTCTTCCGGAACGTCATCTCGGCGGAGTTCCAGGGCGTGGTCTACCCGGTCAACCCGGCAGGCGACGCAGTCGCCGGGGTGAAGGGCTACAGATCGGCCGCGGAGCTTCCCGAGGTGCCAGACCTCGTGGTCGTGTGCCTCCCGGCGCAGCACGTCCTCGGCGGCGTGACGGACGCCCTCGACCGCGGCACCCGGGCGATCTGCGTGATCTCGGCGGGCTTTGCCGAGGTCGGCGAGGAAGGTCGGGCGCGACAGGAGGTGCTCCTGGCCCAGGTTCGCTCGCGGGGCGGCCGCCTCGTCGGGCCGAACTGCCTCGGCATCGCGGTCGCGGCGCCACAGCTGAACGCGACCTTCGGGCCGCGGGCGCTGCCGCCCGGCCCGGTCGCGTTCTCCTCGCAGAGCGGCGCGCTCGGCCTCGCGCTGCTCGAGAAGGCCGAGGAACGAGGGATCGGTCTCTCGGCCTTCGTCTCGATCGGGAACAAAGCCGACGTCTCGTCGAACGACCTGCTCGAGTACTGGGAGGACGACCCGAAAACGGCCGTGATCGCGCTCTACCTGGAGTCGTTCGGGAACCCGCGCAAGTTCGGGCGAATCGCACGGCGGGTAGCGCGGCGCAAGCCCATCCTTGCGATGAAGAGCGGCACCACGTCCACCGGCGCCCGGGCCGCCAGCTCGCACACGGCCGCGCTGGCCGGCTCCGAGGCCGCGGTCGAGGCGCTTTTCCACCACGCAGGCGTGATCCGAGCCCGGACGCTGGAGGAGCTGATCGACGCGGCCACGCTCTTCTCGCGCCAGCCGCTCCCCGCCGGGAACCGTGTCGCCGTGCTCACGAACGCCGGCGGCCTCGGGATCCTCTGCGCCGACGCGTGCGAGTCGGCCGGCCTCGAGCTCCCCGCGCTCGCCGAGGAGACGGTCGCTGCGCTCCGGGCGGCGCTCCCCGCCGAGGCCAGCGTCGCCAATCCGGTCGACATGCTCGGCTCGGCGACGGCTCCCGTCTACGAAGCGACGCTTCCGATCGTGCTCGCCGACCCGAACGTGGACGCCGTCATCGCCCTCTTCGTTCCCCCCGTCGTCGCCGGAGCTCAAGACGTCGCGGACGCGATCGGCCGCGGAGCCGCCGGCACGGACAAGCCGGTGCTGGCGTCCGTGATCGCTCAAGGGCGGGTTGAAACCACTACAGGCCTGGCGCTGTTCCCGTACCCCGAGTCGGCGGCGCGGGCCCTCGGACTTGCAGCCGGCCGCTCCGAGTGGCTGCGCCGGCCGGCGGGCTCTGTTCCGCAGCTGGTGCGAATCGACGCGCCGCGCGCCCGGCGCGTCGTCGAAGAGCGGCTCGCCGAGGGGGACGGCTGGTTGACCCCGGCTCAGGCCCGCGAGGTGCTCGAGTCCTACGGGATCCCGGTCGTACCCGAGCGCGTCTGCTCCGACGCCGCGGACGTTACGGCGGCCGCACGAGAGCTCGGCTACCCCGCCGTCGTGAAGACCGCGGTCGCCGGGGCGCACAAGACCGAGACCGGCGGCGTCGCCCTCGGACTGCAGACCAAGGCGGAGGTCGAAGACGCGGCACGCCGCATCGGGCTACCCGTGATCGTGCAGCCGCAGCTGAGCGGCAGCGCCGAGCTGCTCGCGGGCGTCGTCCAGGATCCGGTCTTCGGGCCCCTCGTCGCCTTCGGCCCGGGCGGCGTCTTCGCCGAGCTGATCGGCCAGGCCGAGTTCCGAATCGCGCCGCTGACGGACGCCGAGGCGGAGGAACTGGTCACCGGCGGAAAGGCCGGCATGCTCGTCCGCGGCTTTCGCGGAAACCCGCCCGCCGACGAGGCCGCACTCATGGATCTCCTCCACCGGCTCGGGCGGCTGGGCGAGGACCTCCCGGAGCTCGCAGAGCTTGACCTGAACCCCGTGATCGCGGGGCCCGACGGCTGTGTCGCCGTCGACGCCCGCATCCGGGTCGCGCCCGCCTCCGGCGGCCACCGCACGAAGACCTGGTAGCGGGTTTTCCGCAGGCGCTTCCGCGCTTCTCCTGATTCGCTCCGCACGATCGCAGTCGAGCATCGAGGCCAGGAGGTGCTCGATGACTCAGCAGGCTGAACGAACAACCCTCAGGATCTTCGACCGCATCGTCTGCGGCATCGACGAGAGCGAGTCGGCGTTGGAGGCGGCGCGGCAGGCGGAGCGGCTTCGCGACCCGCTCGGGAGGCTCCACCTCGCCGCGATCGTGGAGACCGCAACGGCGGCCCACGCCGGCTGGGCGATGGGTCATGTCCTGGTCGAGCTCGACCACACCGCGCGGGCGTCGCTCGCCGCGGCCGTCGAGGCCGTTCACCCGGCGAGCTCGCTGTTCGTGGCCGGGGAGCCCGTCGGAATCCTCCTGGATGCGGTCAAGGAGCAAGGCGCGACGCTTGTGGCGCTCGGCTCCGGTGGGCACCACCGCGCAGTCGGGATCATGCTCGGCACCGTCGGCACGCGGCTCCTCCACGAGGCGCCGTGCTCCGTGCTGATCGCACGGAGACTTGAAGCGCCCGAGGCGTTCCCCTCGAGCATCCTGGTCGGCGTGGACGGCTCGGAGCAGTCGCTTGCCGCCGCCCGCGTTGCGCGAGGCATCGCCGATCGGTTCGATGCAGAGCTCCTCGGAATCACCGCGACCGGGGGAAAGGAGGTCGATCTCGCCGCCGCAGGCGACGCGACGCCGCTCCGCCTCGCGGATCCGCGGACGCCGGTCGACGCACTCGCGGATCTCGCCGCCGAGGCGGATCTCCTTGTCGTCGGAAGTCGCGGCCTCCACGGCTTTCGGGCACTGGGGAGCGTGAGCGAGCGGGTCGCGCACCGCGCGCCCTGCTCGGTCCTGGTCGTCCGCTAAAGCATAGGCTCGCGCGATGGATCCGATCCACGTCCGCGAGGTCGAACGGCGGCTTGCGGCAGGCAACGGCGGCTACGAGGTCGTCCACACATCGGCGGGAATGGAGGTCGGGGTCTACGTGCTCGTGGCCCCCGAGCCCGACCGGCAGCAGCCGCACGACCGCGACGAGCTCTACGTCGTCCTGGATGGCCGCGGCACGCTCGAGGTCGAAGGCGACCAGGTCGACCTGAAGACCGGAGAGGCGGCCTTCGTGCCAGCAGGCGCCGACCACCGGTTCGTGGGCTACGAGGGCCTCAGCGTCCTCGTGATCTTCGCCGGCTAGACCTGCGGGAAAGCCGAAGCGAGGTTCCGGGTCGCCTCGGACGTCGCCGGCTTCGTCTCGGTCGACCCTGTGTGGCAAGTCAACGAAGAGGAGCTGCCCATGTCTGTTCACACCCCGACCATTCCGTCACCCCGGCGGAACAGCAACGCCGGCGCCCTGGCAGGCGCCGTGGTCGTGCTGCTGGGCCTGCTGGTAGGAGTGCTCGGGTTCGTCGCCGTCCTGATGTGGGCGGACGCGCGCCAGTCGCGCGACGAGCAGCCCGCCGCCGCGGCCACGCCCGCGGCGACGCACAACCACGCAACGGATCACAACACGGCACTGCCGATCGGCAGCTTCGCCGGCGTCGTCCCACAAAACGCCCAGGCACTCGCCGAGGCGCACAAGCCCTATGACGCGGCCCTGCCGCCGGTTCCCGCCGGGAACCTCGTCAAGGTGCACATGACGCTGAAGGACATGACCGTCCAGATCGCGCCGGGTGTCAAGTACAACACCTGGTCGTTCGGCGGCCACGGCGCTCCGGGTCCGGTCATCCACGTCAGGCAGGGCCAGACCGTTCAGATGACCCTGACGAACGGCGGCTCGATCCCACACTCGATCGACTTCCACGCCGCGC
>DATLQK010000083.1:0-28059 GCA_035535195.1 Gaiellaceae bacterium
TGCGTGCTCGGCCTGCAGCATCTTGTGGATCTGCGTCGTGCCCTCGTAGATGATCGGTGCGCGCGCGTTGCGGAAGTACCGCTCGATGCCGTACTCGCCGGAGTAGCCGTACGCGCCGTGCACCTGAATCGCGAGGTGGGCGGCCTTGAACGCCGACTCGGTCGCGTGCCACTTGGCGAGGCCCGTCTCGCGCGTGTTGCGCACGCCCTGGTTCTTGAGCCAGGCCGCCTGCATCACGAGCAGCTTGGAGGTCTCGTAGCCGAGCACCATCTCCGAGATCATGTCCTGGACGAACTGGTACCTGCCGATCTCCTGTCCGAACGTCTCCCGCTCGCGCGCGTACTCGACGGAGCGCTCGAGACAGGCGCGGATGACGCCGCACGCGCCGGCGGCGACCGTGAACCGGCCCTGGTCGAGGCCGTACATCGCGATCTCGAAGCCCTGGCCCTCGTCGCCGACGAGGTTCTCGGCCGGCACCTCGACGTTCTCGAAGAAGAGCTCGCCGGTCGAGCCGGCCCAGATCCCGAGCTTGTGCTCGGTGTCCCGCGTCGTCACGCCCGGCCACTCGCGCTCGACGATGAAGGCCGAGATGCCCTTGTGTTTCGCGGCCGGGTCGGTCTTCGCGAACACGAGCTGGTGGTCGGCCACCGTCGCGTAGGAGATCCAGTTCTTCTGGCCGTTCAGGACGTAGGTGTCGCCCTCCCGCCGCGCGGTCGTCTTCATCGCGGCGACGTCGGAGCCCGCGGCCGGCTCGGTCAGGCCGAAGCACGCGAGCTTCGAGCCCTGCGCCTGCGGGACGAGATAGCGCTGCTTCTGCTCCTCCGACGCGTATTTGAGCAGCGAGAGCGAGTTGAGGCCGACGTGGACCGAGATCAGCGTCCGGAATGCCGCCTCGCCGCGCTCGATCTCTTCGCAGGCGAGCGCCTCCGAGACGAAGTCGAGGCCGGCGCCGCCGTACTCCTCCGGGATCACGATCCCGAGCAGCCCGAGCTCGGCCATGCCCTCGATCGCGCCGAGGTCGAGCTTGTGGTTGATGTCGTTCTCGACTGCGTTCGGAAGGACGCGGTCATCGACGAAGTTGCGGACCGTGTCCTGGATCAGCCGCTGCTCGTTGGTGAGCTCGAAATCCATGCCGCCGCGCAGTCTACGGATGGTCGGAATCCGCGTGGATCGGGCTATGCTGAGAATTGACTGACGAGTCAATCACCTTTCGAGCGAGGACGAAATGGCAGTGATCGAAGACCCGACGTCGGCGGCGACCGGCGTCTCGTTCGCGTTGACCGACGAGCAGCGCGAGTTGCGCCAGCTGGCGCGCGAGTTCGCGGAGAAGGAGATCCGGCCGAAGGCGGCCGAGTACGACGAGAACTCGACCCACCCCGCGGACATCATCGAGAAGGCGCACACAGTCGGCCTGATGAACCCGCACATTCCCGAGGAGTACGGCGGGCTCGGCCTACCGGGCTTCGACGGGATGCTGGTCGGCGAGGAGCTCTCCTGGGGGTGCGCGGGCATCGCCGTCTCGATCGTCGCGAACACGCTCGGCGCCGCGCCGGTGATGATCTCCGGCAGCGACGAGCAGAAGCAGGAGTGGCTGCCGCCGCTGATCGAGCGCCCGATCCTCTGCTCGTTCGGGCTCAGTGAGCCGAACGCCGGCTCCGACGTCTCCGGGATCCAGACGACGGCCGTTCGCGAGGGCCACGAGTACGTCGTCAACGGCTCGAAGATGTTCATCACGAACGCCGGCAAGGCCGACTGGCTGGTCGTGTTCGCGTCGACCGACAAGAGCCAGGGCCACCGCGGCCTCTCCGCCTTCATCGTCCCGACCGACCTTCCGGGGGTGACGGTCGAGAAGCACCTGGACAAGATGGGCCAGCGCGCGACGGATACGTCGGCCCTTGCGTTCCAGGATGTCCGGATCCCGCTCGAGTACCGGCTCGGCGAGGAGGGCGAGGGCTTCAAGATCGCGATGAAGACGCTCGACTTCACCAGGCCCGGCACTGCCGCCGGCGCCGTCGGGGTCGCCCAGGCCGCGTTCGACTACTCGGTCGAGTACGCGAAGGAGCGCGTGCAGTTCGGGCAGCCGATCGCGATGAACCAGGGCGTCAACTTCCTGATCGCCGACATGGCGACCGAGATCGAAGCCGCGCGGCTGCTCGTCTGGCAGGCGGCGTGGCTCTCGGATCAGGGCAACCGCGCGACGCTGCAGTCCTCCTTCGCGAAGCGGTTCGCCGCCGACACGGCAATGAAGGTGACGACCGACGCCGTCCAGATCTTCGGCGGTTACGGCTACATCAAGGAGTACCCGGTCGAGAAGCTCATGCGGGACGCCAAGCTGTTCCAGATCTACGAGGGCACCTCGCAGATCCAGCGCTTGGTCATTGCGCGTGAGATCTTCCTGCCGCGTGGCGATTGAGATCGACCTCAGCGGGCGGGTCGCCCTCGTAACCGGGGGATCGCGGGGCCTCGGCCGCGCGGATGCGCTGACGCTCGCGCGGGCAGGCGCCGACGTCGTGATCGCGGACATCCTCGTCGAGTCGGACGAGTCGGGCGACGCGGACCGCTACGGGCCGTTGGCTCAGGCGGCGCGGTCGCAGGGGATGATCCACACCGAGGAAACGGCGCAGGAGATCGTCGGCATGGGCCGCCGCGCTTTCGCCGTGAAGTGCGACGTCACGGACGCGGCCCAGGTCGAGAGCGCCGTCTCGCGCGCGGTGGAGGAGCTCGGCTCGGTCGACATCCTCGTCAACAACGCCGGGACGCTCGACCACGTCGGGCAGATCGAGAACCAGGTGCCGGAGATGTGGGAGCGCGATCTCCGCGTCAACCTCACGGGCGCCTTCAACTGTTGCCGCGCCGTCTGGCCGCACATGAAGGAGCGGGGGTGGGGGCGGATCGTGAACATGGCCTCCGTCGCCGGGACGCTCGGCGGCTTCGGCCAGGCGAGCTACTCGACGACGAAGGCGGGGCTCCTCGGCCTCACCAAGTCACTCGCGCTGGAGGGCGCCCGCCACGGCATCACCGCGAACGCGATTGTCCCCGGGATCATCGGCACCGAGGCCTTCCACATGGCCAGCGCCGAGATGAACGAGCGGATCATCAAGCGGACGGCGCTCCGGCGGCCCGGCGACCCCCAGGACATCGCGAACGCGATCGCCTTCCTGAGCTCGGACCTCGCGTCCTACATCACCGGCGTGGGCCTCAACGTCTCCGGCGGGGTAGAGCTCTTCACGTTCTGAGTCTTCACCGTCTAAAGCCATATGAAGACCGACCTGTCTCGGCTGTAGACTGGCCAACTTGTACGCCGAGGCCGGGTCTCGGGCGGTGTACCTCCGCCGAAAGCGTGCTGCTCGAAAGCGGCTCGTCTGGCAATGGTCCGTCCTCGTCGGTGTGCTGCTGGCGATCGCGATCCTTGCGCTGAGCCTAGGCTTCGCAGGCTCCACCAAAAACCTGCCGGCCGGCACGACGATCGCCGGCGTCGACGTCGGTGGTCTCTCCTCGAATGAGGCGATTTCCCGGCTCAAGGGCCGGTACGAGTTGCTGAAGACGACACCGGAGGTCTTCATGGCCGGGCCGCGGCGCTGGCGGATTCGGCCGAACGAGATGATCCTCGAGGTCGACTGGGCCGCTGCGGTCGAGACCGCGCGGCGCCAGGGCGACGGCTTCGCGCCCGTGCGCGGCCTGCGCCGCCTCGGCACCCGGTTCTTCGGCACGGACGTGACGCCTCGCGCGCGTGTGTCCGAGGCGGTCCTCTCGCACCGCCTCGACATCATGGGTCGGCGGATCGACCGGCCGCAGCGCGACGCCGCGATCCGGTTCCGCGGCCTGCGTCCGGAGATCGTCCGGGGCGCGACCGGTCGGACGCTCAATCGGCAGGCGGCGGCGCGGCTGATCGTCGCCTCGCTCGTCTCGCTCGACCGGGCGTCGGCGATCCTGCCTGTGCGGATCCAACAGCCCGACGTGACCGTGGCCGACCTCGAGCCCGCCGCCGAGCAGGCGCGAGTCGCAACCTCGGGCCCGGTTCGGCTCACGCTCGGCCCGACGCGGTGGCGGATTCCGCGCTGGCGCATCGCGAGGCTGCTCGACCTGCCGGAGAACGGCCGGACGTCGCTCGCGATCGGCGGCCCCGGCGCCAACGAGTTTTTCAAGCGCTTCCGCGCCGAGGTCGACCACCCGCCGCGGGACGCGCGGTTCGTCGTGATGCCGTCCGACCGAATCACGATCGCCCCGGCGCAGCCCGGACTCCAGCTCGACGTGGACGCGGCCGCGAAAGCAATCCTCGCCGCCGCGCTCTCGCCCACCGACCGGGTCGCGCGGCTCAAGGTCGCGACCGCGAGGCCGGAGCGGACGACGCGCGAGGCGCGCGCTATGGGGATCACCGGGCGCGTCGCCGGCTACACGACCTACTACGGCGGCGACGCGAACCGCGTCCACAACGTCCAGCTTGTCGCGAAGCTGGTCGACGGCGCGACGATCGCACCCGGCGCGACGTTCTCGTTCAACGACGCGACCGGCGAGCGCTCGGCCGACAAGGGCTTCGTCGAGGCCCCGGTGATCATCAACGGCGAGCTCCAGACCGGTCTCGGCGGCGGTGTCTGTCAGGTCTCGACGACCGTGTTCAACGCTGCGTTCGAAGCAGGCTTGCCGATCGTCTCGCGGACGAATCACGCGCTCTACATCTCGCACTACCCGCAGGGCCGCGACGCGACCGTCAACTACCCGGACATCGACCTCAAGTTCACGAACGACACCGGGCACTGGCTGCTCGTCCGGACGTTCGTCGGCTCCTCGGCGCTGACCGTGAAGCTCTACGGGACACCTCAGGGGCGCCGAGTCGAGGCGGAGACCGCGCCGCTCGAGGAGACCGGGCCGGCGACCGAGAAGCGCATCCCCGATCCCACGATCTGGGTCGGGGAGAAGGTCCTGGAGGAGTCCGGTCAGCCGTCGCGCGAGACGAGCGTCACGCGGCGGGTCTACTCCCGCAACGGAAAGCTGCTGTCGGAGACGACGTGGAGCTCCTCCTACCGGGCCGAGCCGAACGTCTACCGCTACGGGACGAAGCCACGCCCGAAGGAGCCGCCGCCCAAGCCGAAGGACAAGAACCCGCCGCCTCCGCCGCCTCCTCCTCCGCCGAGCGACCCTACGCCGCCTCCTCCTCCGCCGCCTCCGCTCGGGTGATCTCCTCGCGGAGCCACTCCGGGACGCGCGTCGGGCGGAACGTCTTCGCGTCGACGCAGGCGTGCCCTGTCCAGCCGTCGGCGATCGTCTCGCTGTCCCGCTCGATCGCATACTCGTAGCGGAACCGCGCGCCGCGGACGTCCACGCAGCGGGCGTGCAAGTCGAGCCGGTCGTCGAAGTACGCGGGCTTGAGGTAGCGCACGTGCGTCTCGATCGTCATCGCCTCCACGCCGTCGTCGCGCAGCGACTGGTAGCCGTTCCGGAACCGATCGAGGTAGTTGACGCGCGCGACCTCGAACCAGACGAGGTAGTGGCAGTTGTTCGCAATCCCCTGCGCGTCAGTCTCGGCGAACCGCACGCGGATCTCGGTGTGGAAGTGGAAGCCGTCGATGGCGAGACTCTAAGCGTGAGTGTGCAGCGCCTCACCGACCTCGTGCGCGACCGCGGGCCGGCCGTCGTCCTTACGGGCGCCGGCATTTCCACGGAGAGCGGCATCCCCGACTTCCGGTCGCCGACCGGCATCTGGGCGCAGTACGACCCGGAGGAATACGCGACGATCCAGGCGTTCCGCGCCGACCCCGTGAAGGTCTGGAGCTTCTACTCGCTCCGCTACGGCGCGCTCACCGAGGCACAGCCGAACTCGGGGCACGAGGCGTTGGCGCAGCTCGAGCGCCTCGGTCACGTCCGTGCGGTGGTGACCCAGAACGTCGACACGCTCCACGAGCGGGCCGGGAGTCGCGACGTCGTCGAGGTGCACGGCTCGATCCGTACCTGCTCCTGCCCTGCGTGCGGGCAGCGCTACCTGCGCGACGAGGTGCTCGCGCAGCTCAAGGAGGGGGTCGACGCGCCGCGCTGCGAGGACGACGGAACGGTGCTCAAGCCCGACGTCGTCTTCTTCGGCGAGCTGCTCCCTGAGGCCGCGATCGACCGCGCCTACGAGTTGGCGCGCACGACGCGGTTGATGCTCGTCGTAGGCTCGCAGCTCGAGGTCTGGCCCGTCTCGCAGCTCCCGGCCGCGACGGTGGCCGCGGGCGGGGAGGTGGCGATCGTCAACCGCGGACCGACCTCGTTCGACGCCCGTGCCGCTGTGAAAGTGGATGGGTCGGCCGGCGAGACGCTCGCGTCGCTCGCTCGGGAGCTGAGCTAGGCGGCTGCGCGGCGGAGCTGGCGCTCGGCGAGGACCGTCCGGCACTCGCTGCACACTCGCTGCTCCACCTCGTAGGGCACGCCCGCCCGCTGACGGATCACGTGGGTGGTCACCTCGTGATGCCGATGGGCTCGTGGTCTACGGAAGAGTGTCACGGTGTTTCTCATTCGGCTGAAAGTACGGTTCGCTTTACTGCTTCCCTCGAAATGACGATCAGACCTTTTCGAGGTATGACCTCACTCCTTCGGACGGCCACCGTAGTCGCTTTGTTGGGGCTCGCCGCGGCCTTTACCACTTCCGTACAAGCTTCCCGCGCGCACCGGACGGCAGCCGGATGTGCTCCGGGGTCGCTCAAGAGCCTCGTCACGGGCTCGAGGGCATACGCCGTCGACGCACGAGGGTTGGTACGCGCGTACCGCACGCCGACCGCGAAGCGGGCCTTCGCGCGCTTCGGGCTGCTGAACATCAATGGCGAGCCCACAGTGTTCGCCGCCGTCGAGGCCGTGATGGGGCAGCGGTGCCGCGCAGCCTGGTACCGGGTGCAGCTGCCGATGAAGCCGAACGAGGTGACCGGATACGTCCGGGCGCGGACCGTGAACCTCCGAGTCGTCCGCGGGCGAATCGTCGTCGACCTCTCTGCGCGGAAGGTCGCGCTCTACCGCCGCGGGAAGCTGATGCTCTCGACCAGGGCCGCGATCGGCGCAGCGGCGACACCGACGCCGCTGGGTAGCTACTACGTCAACCAGCGGTTCCGGACCGACGTCGAGGGGCCGTTCGGCTGGGCCGCGATCGGGATCTCCGCGTTCTCGGAGGTGTTGACCGGCTGGGTGCAGGGCGGTCCGGTCGCGATCCACGGGACGAACAATCCGTCCCTCCTCGGCCTCCGAGTCTCGAACGGCTGCATCCGCGTCTCGAACGAGGCGATCCGCCGGCTCTGGCGCCTCGCCCCGACCGGCACGCCCGTGCTAATCCAGGCGTAGCTGGGTAAGGTTGTGCCGATGGCGCAGACGAACAAGCAGAGGGATCTGCTCGGGCGGCTGGGTGACGCTGGCGAGGAGGCGATCTCGCGGGTCGCCGGGTCGCAGACGGCCAACCGGCTGATCGATTCGGTCGGCGGCTTGAAGGAGCGGCTCGACGACATGCAGAAGAAGGTCCGGGGGCTCGACGAGCTCGAGCAGCGGGTGGCGAAGCTCGAGAAGCAGGTCGCCGACTTGAAGCCGAAGCGGTCCTCGTCGTCGTCCCGGAGCCGGGCTTCGTCGACGACGCGGCGCTCCACGCCTCGCAAGAAGCCGCCCTCTAGCTAGGTCTAGCTAGGCACCCGCAGCCGTACGGCATTCGGGACGATCACGAAGCGCGCCGGGGTCGTTCCCGGCTGCTCGCCGTCGAGCTGGATCGGCATGGGCTCGTCGGCCTCGATCGTCACCGCGGCTCCGCGCAGCACCTCGCCCTTGGGGTGCGGGAGGTGTGTGCCCCGGTAGAGCTTCGGCATCACGCGCACGAGCTCGGTCTTCGTCACGTCGCCGATCAGGAGCACGTCGAAGAGGCCGTCGTCCGGCTCGGCGTCCGGCGTGATCTTCATCCCGCCTGCGAGATAGCGGCCGACGGCGACGATCACGTCGTCCATCACCGCCTCGCGGGTCTCGGCATCGACCGCGACACGCAGCGGCACGTTCTGCCAGCGGGCGAAGACAGCGAGGAGTGCGATCGCGTAGGACGCCTTGCCGCCGAGCGCCTTCGTCGTCTCGTTGGCGCGCCGCGCCACCGCGCCGCTCATCCCGACGCTGGCGATGTTCGCGAACCAGGCGGTGCGCTCGCCGCCGTTCGCCTGGTACGTGGCGCGGCCGAGATCGAACGGTTTCGCCTTCCCGTCGATGGCGATCTGGAGCGCTTTTGCGAGCCGCTTCGGGACCTCGTGGGTCCGGGCGAAGTCCCAGCCCGTTCCGCGCGGGATCAGAGCGAGCTCGACGCCCTCGCGGCCGGCGACGCCGTTCACGACCTCGTGAACGGTTCCGTCACCGCCGACGACCACGAGCAGCGACGCGCCGTCGTCCGTGGCCTTCCGTGCAAGATCGCCGAGCTGGCCGGGGCCCTCGGAGAAGATCGCCTCGCCGCGCAGCCCGGCGGCATGCGCGGCACGCGCGATCTCGGGCCAGCGCTTCCCCGTCTTCCCGTTGGCCGACGCCGGGTTGACGAGGAAGACGGTGTCGCTCAGTGGTCGTCCGCCGTGATGGTGCGGAGGGCGAGCTCCGTCATCTGGTCGACTGCCGCCTTCATTTCCTCGTCCGAGATCCGCACGAACTCCCCCTCGACGACGACGTCGCTGACGGTGAGGAGGCAGCCCGTCTGCACCTTGCGCAGCGCCCCGAGTGTGAAGATCACGGACGCCTCCATCTCGACCGCCAGGATGCCGCGGTCGGACCAACGGCCGTACTGCCCGTCGTCGGGGTTGTAGAAGAGGTCGCTCGAGACGATCGGCCCGACCCGAACGGGTTTCCCGAGCTCCTTCGCCGCGTGCACCGCGCCGTGGACGAGACCCCAGTCGGCGGTCGGGACGTGCGGCTCGAAGTTCAAGAGCTTCACGGCGGTCTGGTCGGAGGGCACCGCGGAGACGGCGACGATCAGGTCGCCGAGCGACATGTCGGACTGGAGCCCGCCGCAGGTGCCGACGCGCAGCAGGCGCTTGACACCGAGCTGGACCAGCTCTTCGGTGACGATTGCGGCCGAGGGGCAGCCCATCCCCGTCGCCTGCACCGAGACCGGCTTGCCCTCGAATGTCCCCGTGTAGCCGAGCATCCCGCGTTCGGCGTTCCGTTGGACGGGGTCGTCGAAGAACGTTTCCGCGATGTGCTTCGCCCGGAGCGGGTCGCCCGGGAGCAGGCACACCTCGGCGTAGTCGCCGGGCTCGGCGCGAATGTGGATCGGCATGGACGGGGAAGCCTATTCGGCCCGCGAGGTGGGAAGCGGCGGCAACGATCGGCGCTCGCTCCGTGCACGGCGGTCGCGGATCACGCCGCGAACGCCGAGGAGGACGATCAGCATCAGCCCGCCGCCGACGAGCCCGAACGGCACGAGGAACCAGGCGTAGCTGACACGGCTCTGCCCGCCGGAAGCCGCCTGGCCGGGCACGAGATCGTAGGTCGAGACCATCGGCCCGCGGTTGCCCTGCTTCGGCAGCGGCGCAAAGACCGCTACCGGGAAGACCGAGTCGACCAGCCAGTGGTGGCCGACCTTGCGCATGTCGATCGTCAGGGCGAGCGGGCGTGTCTCCTTCTTCAGGTCAGGCATCACGAGCAGGTCGAGGTTGACCTGGTTCTGGAACGCGTAGTTGACGGTCCAGCCGTGAAACGACTGCCCGGGCCGCACCGGGAAGGGCTGGACCGGGATGTCCCCGGCCCGCCACTGCCGGTCTGTTGCCTGGCCGCGCAGGTTCGGCGTCGCCACGGCATATGCCTCCTCCGGATGGTTCCGCGCCACCGCGGTGGGCACGAAGCGGTCGAGTGACTGGCTGATCTGACGGCGGATCGCCTTCGTCACCTTCAGCGGCTTGTCGCCGCGCGAGGTGTCCACCGCCTGCTGCTTTCCGAACGTGTCGGGCGGCAGCTTGTGTGGGCCGGGCATCGCCTCGATCGCGGTCACGGCGACGACCGCCGCGACGAGCGCGCCGACGCCCCACGCGAGCCGTCGCCGCCGACGCGGTGAGCTGAGAATTCGCCCCATTACGCTCATGAAACCACTAAAACGTTTACGTTGGTGTTAAGCGGCTGTTGCCGCCTTCCCACGGTAGCGCTTGATCTTCGTCCTGTTGCCGCAGACGGACATGGAACACCAGCGCGACGAGAGATTGCGCGACCGGTCGTAGAAGACCCACCCGCAGACTTCGCGTGGGCAGGCCTTCAGCCGCGGCCAGCTGCCGTCGGCCATCGCCATGAACACGACGGCGAGGATGCGGCCGATCGCGCCCTCCAGCCCGCTCGCCTGGGGGAGGAGCGTCGGTGTCGCGTCTCGCTCGAAGCGGATCGAGAGCCGGGCCGCGGCGGACGCGCGTTCGAGGTCGGCGAGCGCCTCCGCGTCGACCTCGCCACCCGCGTTGACGAGCAGGACGCGCCGCAGCGCTTCGCGCAGCTCGAGGGCGCGGTGGAGATCTCCGTCGTCGAGTGGCGCGGCTCCACGCGAGAGGGCGCCGATCCGGATCAGCACGTCGCGGAGCGCGGCCGAATCGGTGAGCTCCTCGATGCCGTTCTCGATGTCGACCGTGTTCACGAACGCCTGCACGAGGCGCATCGGCTCGGGAGCCGGCTGCCTGTCGCCTGGATCTGGAAGCATGCTGTCCTGAGGGTACAGGGAAACGACACCACCGTCACCCTTACGCTGGAATCAGTGGCCGTCACGATCCATGAGCCGACGCTCGACCAGGTGCTCGAGTTTTGCGGGCGCTCTCCGATCGAGCGCGTCTTTCTCGACGAGTCGGCGCGCCGGGGGTTCGGTCGCCTGCTCGCAACGCTGAACGGCGACCGCGTCGAGGCTCTGTGCCATTTCGGCGCCAACATCGTCCCCTCCGGGGAAGGAACGGACGCCTTTGCCGAAGCGGCCGTGCGGTCGAACGCACGCATGATCATCGGCGACGAGCAGGCCGTGACCGAGCTCTGGGAGACGGCCGGCCCGGGCATGCCGCGGCCGCGTGAGGACCGACTGGGGCAGCCGGTGTTCGCGATCGCGGAGGCGCCCGAGCCGGGAGAGTCGGGGCTGCGCGCTGCGATGCCGAACGACCTCGAGCTGCTTCTGCCGGCCTGTGCGGCGACCCACGAGGGCGAGATCGGAGTCGACCCGCTGCGCACGGACGCCACCGGCTTTCGCCGCCGCACCCGCCAGCAGATCGAGGAGAGCCGGTCGTGGGTCTGGATCGAGGACGGGACGATCCTGTTCAAGGCCGAGGCGTCGGCCTGGACGCCCCACGCCGTCCAGCTCCAGCAGGTCTGGGTCGACCCCCCGGTACGCAATCGGCAGTACGGGCAGCGAGGGCTGCGCGACTTGATCCGGCTGCTGCTCACGCGCGTCCCGCGCGTCTGCCTGTTTGTCCGCGCCGACAACCCCGCCGCGATCCGGCTCTACGAGTCCGTCGGGATGGACCGCGCCGGCTCCTACCGGTCTCTGCTCTTCTAAGGCGCGATGGACCGAGCCCTGTTCGTCCGCCACGGCGAGAGCAAGTTCAGCGTGAAGGCGCTCGTGAACGGCGACCCGCATGTGCTCGGGCCGCTGACCGAGATCGGGCGCCAGCAGGCGCGGCAGCTGGGCGAGCGTCTGACCGGCGAGCCGATCGGGCTCTGCATCGTCACCGAGTTTCACCGCACCGTCGAGACAGCGGATCTCGTGCTCGGCGACCGACCGGTCCCCCGGCTCGTCGTCCCGGAGCTCAACGATCCCTTCTACGGGGCGTTCGAGGGCGGGCCGCTGTCCGAGTACCGGAAGTGGGCCGCGACGCACGGGCCCGAGGACGTCCCGCCGGGCGGCGGCGAGAGCCGGCTAGCGATCGCCCGCCGCTACCTCGAGGGCTTCCGGATCGTGCTCGCGCGCCCCGAGCCCACCGTGCTCGTCGTCTGCCACTCGCTGCCGGTCGCGTTCGCGCTTGCCGGTGCCGACGGCCGGGCCCCGAAGGCGAGGATGCCGCTGATCACCTATGCCGAGCCCCACATCCTCTACTCGAGCGATCTGAAGGAAGCCATCGAGCACCTCGAGGCCTGGACGCGCGACCCCGTCTACACATGATCCGGCGTCTGCTTCTCCTCGCCGCGGCAGCGTGGGTCGTCAGGTGGGCGGTGCTCTTCGCGGCGTCGGTGCTCGAGCGGCGCGGGCGACAATAGACCGATGAACCCGAACGAGCTTCGCAACCGCGTCGAGGAGCACGTCCGCCGGCACGACCTGATTCCGTCCGGCGGCGGCGTCCTCTGCCTCGTCTCGGGCGGAGCCGACTCGACCTGCGTCTGGCATGTGCTGCGGGCCCTCGGTTACTCCGTGTCCGCGCTGCACGTGAACCATCGGCTGCGCGGTGACGAATCGGACCGCGATGCCGCGTTCTGCCGGGAGCAGTTCGGCGCCGAGCTGGTCGAGGCGCCGGGGGCGACCGAGGCCGAGCTGAGGGAGCTTCGGTACTCGTTCGCGACCGACCGGCTGCGGGCGACCGGCCACACGGCGACCGACCAGGTCGAGACCGTGCTGTACCGCCTGGTCTCCAGCGGCAAGCCGGGAGGCATCAAGCCGAAGCGGGAGGACTGCGTCGTGCGGCCGCTCCTGACCGTCTGGCGCGCGGAGACGGAGGCCTACTGCCGCGCCGTCGGCATGCCCTTCCGGACTGACTCCTCCAACGCGGAGACGAAGCGCGGCCTCATCCGCGAGCGGATCCTGCCGCTCTTGCGGGAGCTCGACGAGCGCGCGGAGCAGAACCTCCTCGCACTCGCCGAGGGTCGGCCGAGTCGCCTCGACGCGCTGCTCGCGACCACCGCGGGGAGCGCACGGATCGACCTGGGCGGCGGGCTCCAGGCGGTGCGCGAATATGATCGCGTGTGGGTTGAGCGGGGTCCGATGCAGCTGAGCGGCGAGGTGCGTTGGGGGGCCTGGCGGATCAGCTCGAGCGAGCCCGGCCTGCACGTCCGCGGCTGGCGGGCGGGTGATCGGCTCGCGAACCGCTCGAAGAAGGTTCAGGATCTCTTCGTGGACGCGAAGATCCCCAGGTCCGAGCGTGAGGCCTGGCCGCTCGTCGTGCGGGGCGACGAGGTCGTGGCCGTGCCGGGCATCGTCGAGGCAGACGGTGTGAGCGCGGAGCGCGTCGAGTGAGCGAGACGACGCAGGTCGAGCAGGGGATCGGGGAGATCCTGATCGAAGAGGACCAGCTGCGTGAGCGCGTTACCGAGCTCGGGGCCGAGATCTCGGTCGACTACGCCGGCCGCGACCTCCTGTTGGTCGGCGTGCTCAAGGGCGCCGTCTTCTTCATGGCCGACCTGATGCGCTCGATCGACGTGCACTGCGAGGTCGATTTCATGGCGATCTCGAGCTACGGCGCGTCGACGGATTCCTCGGGGGTCGTGCGGATCCTGAAGGACCTCGACACCGCAATCGAGGGGCGAAATGTCCTCGTGGTCGAGGACATCATCGACTCGGGTCTAACTCTCTCGTACCTGATGCGGAACCTGCGCGCCCGGAACCCCGCCTCGCTCGAGGTCTGCGCTCTGCTCACGAAGCCGGACCGGCGCGAGATCGACGTTCCGGTCCGCTACGTCGGGTTCGAGATCCCCAACCGCTTCGTCGTCGGCTACGGACTGGACTTCGCCGAGCGGTATCGAAACCTGCGCTACGTCGGCGTGCTCGGCGACGACGCGATCGTCGGAGGCCACTGAACCACCCCGTATGGGGCAGGTTTTGGGGGTAAGGACACTGCTACCCTGACCGATAGAGACCCGGTATGAACCGATTCTTTCGCTCTGCCCTTTTTCCGCTGATCGTGATCGTGCTGCTCGTCTATCTGGCGAGCCAGGCGCTGATGAACGAGAAGCCGAAGCAGAAGCTCACCTACTCGGAGCTGCAGACGCAGGTCTCGAACCAGGGCGACAGCGGGACGCCGCCGATCAAGGAGATCGTCATCAACCCCAAGAACCAGGAGATGACGGTCGAGTACCAGCCGACCGACGGCGGCGACAAGGGCACGAAGACGAAGGTCGCCTACCCGAGCCCGGAGTCGCTTGCGGCCTTCGAGCGCGACATGCGCACCCACAGCGTCGAGTTCGACTCGAAGAGCATCGGCGGCTCGCCGTGGTGGTCGCTGCTCACCTCGCTCCTGCCGTTCGTGCTCCTGTTCGGCTTCTGGATCTTCCTGATGAACCAGGTCCAGGGCGGCGGCTCGAAGGTGATGAGCTTCGGCAAGAGCCGCGCGAAGCGGATGACGCCGGACTCACCGAAGATCGGCTTCAAGGACGTGGCCGGCGTAGACGAGGCCGTTGAGGAGCTGCACGAGATCAAGGAGTTCCTCGAGAACCCGAAGAAGTTCCAGGCGCTCGGCGCGCGGATCCCGAAGGGCGTGCTCCTCTACGGGCCTCCCGGCACCGGGAAGACGTTGCTCGCGCGCGCCGTCGCCGGTGAGGCGGGCGTGCCGTTCTTCTCGATCTCGGGTTCGGACTTCGTCGAGATGTTCGTCGGCGTCGGTGCCTCACGCGTTCGCGACCTGTTCGAGCAGGCGAAGCAGGCGGCGCCGTGCATCGTCTTCATGGACGAGATCGACGCGGTCGGCCGCCATCGTGGCGCCGGCCTCGGCGGCGGCCACGACGAGCGCGAGCAGACCCTGAACCAGCTTCTCGTCGAGATGGACGGGTTCGAGCTGAAGGACAACATCATCCTGATCGCGGCCACCAACCGGCCGGACATCCTCGACCCGGCGCTGCTCCGCCCGGGCCGCTTCGACCGGCAGATCGTCGTCGACCGGCCGGACCGGAACGGCCGCAAGAAGATCCTCGAGGTGCACGCCAAGGGCAAGCCGATCGCGAGCGAAGTCGAGCTCGACACACTGGCGGCCGGGACGCCCGGGTTCACCGGCGCCGACCTCTCGAATCTCGTCAACGAGGCCGCGCTGCTCGCAGCGCGCCGCGGCAAGAAGACGATCGATCAGGAGGAGCTCGAGGAGGGGATCATGCGCGTGATCGCAGGTCCCGAGAAGAAGACGCGCCTCCTGTCCGAGGAGGAGCGCAAGGTCACGGCCTACCACGAGATGGGCCACGCCCTGGTCGGCCACCACCTCGACCAGGACACGGACGTCCACAAGATCTCGGTCATCTCGCGCGGCCAGGCGCTCGGGTACACGATCTCGCTCCCGCGCGAGGACCGGTACCTGACGCGGAAGTCGACGCTGATGGACCAGCTGGCCGCGACGCTCGGCGGCCGCGCCGCGGAGGAGCTCGTCTTCAACGAGGTCACGACCGGCGCCGCGAACGACCTCGAGAAGGTCACGCACACGGCGAAGCAGATGATCATGCGGTTCGGCATGAGCGAGAAGCTCGGCCCGCGCGTGCTCGGGCGCAACCACGACATGCCGTTCCTCGGGCGCGAGATGAGCGCCGAGCCCGACTATTCCGAAGAGGTCGCGCGCGAGATCGACGAGGAGATCCGCCGGGTGATCGAGGACGCTCACGAGCGCGCGCTCGCCGTGCTCCGGGAGCACATGGACGAGCTGCACCGGCTCTCGGCGATCCTGATCGAGCGCGAGACGATCGACAAGGATCAGTTCCTGCGGCTGCTCGAGGGCGCTTCCCAGGAGGAGGTCTTCCCGGAGGAGACGCCGTCGACGCCGGAGGCAGAGACGCCGAAGGAGCGGCGGCCGGCGCCGAAGCCGAAGCCGTTCCCGGTGCCGGGCGCGATGATGCAGCCGCCGCCGCCCGACCCAGCCAAGAGCTAGCGAGGCTCGAGCCTCCGTTTCTCGCGGCCGCACGGCCGGGTAGAAGGACGCCATGCGGTTCCGGCGGAACGCCGAGCTCGATCCCGGCCAGGTGACCGACGTCCGCGGCCGGCGGATGTCCGGTCCCGGCGGTCTCGCCGTCGGCGGTGGAGGAATCGGCGTCGCCGCGCTCGTGATCTACCTCCTGATCGCGCTCCTCGGCGGCGGGGAGGGTCTCGGGCAGCTCGCGCCGCTCGACGAGCAGCGGATTGGGCAGGGCGACACCCCGAGCGAGGTCTCGCAGGAGTGCCGCACCGGCCAGGACGCGAACGAGCGGGAGGACTGCCGGATCGTCGCCGTCGTGAACTCGGTGCAGCGGTTCTGGAACGACGTCTTCCAGCGCAGCGGCCGGCAGTACCCCTACTCCGACACCGTCTTCTTCACCGACCAGATCCAGACCGGCTGCGGTGTCGCGACCTCGCAGGTGGGGCCCTTCTACTGCCCGCGCGACCAGCTCGTCTACATCGACCTCGGCTTCTTCGACGAGATCCAGTCGCGCTTCGGCGCCGGCGCCGCTCCGTTCGCCCAGGCGTACGTGCTCGCCCACGAGTACGGCCACCACGTCCAGGATCTGCTCGGCGTGCTGGGACGGATCGGGAACGACACGCAAGGACCCGAGAGCCGGGCGGTGCGAACGGAGCTGCAGGCGGACTGCTATGCCGGGGTCTGGGCCGCGCACGCGGTCGAGACGGGTCAGATCGAGGAGCTGACGCAGGAGGACATCAACTCGGCCGTCGACACGGCGGCCGCGATCGGCGACGACCGGATCCAGGCGCAGACCCAGGGGCAGGTGTCCCCGGAATCCTGGACGCACGGCTCGTCCGAGCAGCGTCGCCGGTGGTTCTCGCGCGGCTACGAGCAGGGCAAGCCGGCCGCCTGCGACACCTTCAGCGGCGGAATCTGAGAGTAGGTTGCGCCTGTGCGCGCGCCGGCTGAGCAGCGGTTCCCGCGGCCCTCCGTCATGGGGGTCGTCAACGTGACGCCGGATTCGTTCTCCGACGGCGGCGTGAACTTCTCGGCGGACGACGCGATCGCCTCCGCTCGCCGGCTGGTCGAGGAGGGAGCGGTGATCGTCGACGTCGGCGGCGAGTCCACGCGCCCCGGCTCGGAGGGTGTGCCGATCGACGAGGAGCTCCGGCGGGTCCTGCCGGTGCTGGAGGCGGTCGCCGGCGAGCTCCCGGTCTCGATCGATACGGCGAAGGCCGAGGTCGCGCGCCGCGCGATCGAGCTCGGGGCCGAGCTCGTCAACGAGGTCACGGCGCTGCGCGGCGATCCCGAGATGGCGGAGGCCGTCGCCGAGGGCGGGGCGTACCTATGCCTCATGCACTTGCTCGGCGAGCCGCGCACGATGCAGGACGAGCCGCGCTACGACGATGTGGTCTCGGAGGTGAAGGCGTTCCTCGAGGAGCGTCTGCAGCTCGCGGTGGAGGCGGGTGTTCCCGAGGAGCTCGTCCTCCTCGACCCGGGGATCGGCTTCGGGAAGACCGTCGAGCACAACTTCGAGCTGATCCGCCGGCTCGACGAGCTCGCGGCGCTGGGGCGGCCGCTCGTCGTCGGCATCTCGCGGAAGCGCTCGCTGGGTCGAATCCTTGGCGATTCGGAGGCGACGACGGGGCCGCTCTCGGCGAGCCTCGCGGCGGCCGTCACGGCGTACGAGCGAGGCGCGACGGTGCTCCGGGCCCACGACGTACTCGAGCACGTCGAGGCGCTGACCGCGGCGAGGGCGGTGGTGGGGTGAGCGTGAAGGTCGAGCTGGTCGGGCTCGAGGTGCTCGGCAAGCACGGCGTCGAGGACGCCGAGCGGGAAAACGGGCGCGTCTTCGTCTACGACGTCGCGCTCGACGTCTCCGAGCCCGACTCGGACGAGCTCGCGGCGACGGTCGACTACCGCGCCGTCGCAGCCTGCGTGCACGAGGTCTCGGACGCGCGGAGCTACAGGCTGATCGAGGTGCTGGCCGCAGCTGTCGCGGACGAGCTGAAGGCGCGGTTCCAGGCCGCCGAGCGCGTGCGCGTGACGGTCCGGAAGTCCGGGATCAACCCGGCCGGCCTGATCGTCCAGCATTCCGCGGCGACCGCCGAGCGCACGTAGAGTTGCTGCATGCATCGGAGCGACTGGTACTGGCAGCCCGACCCAAGCAAGCCGTTCTTCGTCTGCGCCAAGCCGACGAAGCTCGTGCGGCGGGGTCGTCGCGAGTACTTCATGCTCGGGAAGAAGGCCGACGGCGCCGAAGTGGAGATCCGGCTGTCCGCGGGTAGGTTTGAGATCGAAGGCCTGACCTAGGCCGCGGCCTGCCCGGCCTCCCACGAGGCCCACAACTCCGCGTATCGGGCACCCTCCGCGACGAGCTCGTCGTGTGTCGCGATCTCGACGAGCCGCCCGCCGTCGATCACCGCGACACGATCCGCCCGCTCCGCGGTCGAGAGCCTGTGGGCGATCGTGATCACCGTCCTGCCGGTGGAGACGGCGGCCAGCGCGCGCTCGACCTCGGCCTCGGTCGCAGGGTCGAGGCTCGACGTCGCCTCGTCGAGGACGATCACGGCCGGATCGGCCAGCGCGACCCGCGCGAGCCCGACCAGCTGCCGCTCGCCGGAGGACAACCGGACGCCGCGCGTCCGCACGTCGGTCTCGAGCCCGTCGGGAAGCGCGGCGAAGCGGTCGTACGCGTCAATCGCGTGCAGCGCCTCGGCGACCTCCTCGTCCGTGGCGTCGATGCGCCCGAGGCGGACGTTGTCGGCGAGCGAGCCGGAGAAGAGGTGGCCCTCCTGCGGAAGGAACACGATCCGCCGCCGCAATGAGTCGTCCGACGCCTCGCGCAGGTCGACGCCGTCGAACCGGACCACCCCGGTGCCCGGGTCGTACTGGCGCGTCAGCAGCTTGGCGAGCGTGGACTTCCCTGCGCCGGTCGGGCCGACGAGGGCCAGGCTCTCACCCGTGATCACGTGCAGCGTCAGGTCGTGGAGGACGGGATAGCCGGCGTAGCCGAATGTCACACCCTCGGCGACGAGGTCACCGGCCGGCGGCAGCTCGGTCGAGCCCCCGACGACGGTGATCGGTGTCTCGAGTAGCGCGACGATCTTCGTCAGCGCGGCGCGGCCCGACTGGAACTCCGAGAACCAGTCGCCGAGCCGGGCGATCGGGTCGAAGAGGTTGAGCAGGTAGAGCGCGAAGGCGACCAGCGTCCCCTTCGTGATCTGACCGTGCCAGTAGAGGTAGCCGCCGACGAGCAGCACCGACGCCATCGACAGCGCCTGCGCGAACGAGATCACCGAGAAGAACGAGATGTTCACGAGTGAGACGCGGCGCCAGGCGCGGACAAGCGCGGAGCTGTGCTCCCGGTAGTCCTCGAACTGCTCGCGCTCACGGCGGAACGACTGGACCACCCGCATCCCCGTCAGGCCCTCCTGGAGCGAGGTCAGCGTGTCCGCGACCCGCTCGCGGAGCGCGATGTAGGAGGGGTGGGACCGCCGTTGATACGAGAACGCGGACACCGCGAGCAGCGGCGTCGAGATCAGCGCGACGAGCGCGAGCAGGGGCGACATCGTGATCAGCACGACGAGCGTGATCGCGAGGACGAGCAGGCTGCCGACGACCTCGACGAGGACCTGCCGCGTAAACGTCGTCAGTGTCTGGACGTCGGCGGTCAGCCTCGAGATGAGGACGCCTGCGCGCTCGCTCTCGAAAAACGGCATCGACAGCCGCTGCAGATGGCCGAACGCGGCGACGCGAAGGTCGCCGAGGAACCGCTCGCCCCCGCGCGCCGTGCCGACGACGACCATCCGCTCGAAGATCGGGCGCAGCACGATCAGCACGAGGAAGACGAGCGCGGCGCGGCTGATCGCACCCTCGTCGCGCTGCTCGATCCCGCGGTCGATCGCGTACCGGACGAGCAGCGGCACGGACACGGTGACGAGGGTTGCGCCGACGATCCCGATCCCCGCCAGCGCGATCAGCCTGCGGTAGGGCCGGAGGAGCTCGGAGGTCCGGCGCCGGACCGCTCCCCGCTCGAGCTCGACGCTCACGCCGCTCCCTCCAGGTCGAGCGCGAGGAGCCTGCGGTAGCGGTGCGAGCTCCGGATCAGCTCTTCGTGGCTGCCGGACTCGACGATCCGCCCGCCCTCGAGGAGAGCGACGCGGTCGGCCAGCGCGATCGTCGCCGCACGATGCGCGATCACGAGCGTCGTCCGTCCTTTCATCAGCGTCCCGAGCGCCGCGCGGATCTCGTGCTCCTTGGTCGCGTCCACCGCCGAGGTCGCGTCGTCGAGGATCAGAACGGCGGGGTCGGCGAGGATCGCGCGAGCGATCGCGATCCGCTGCCTCTGCCCGCCGGACAGCGAGTAGCCGCGCTCGCCGAGGACCGTGTCGTAGCCCTCCGGCAGCGGCGCGATGAACTCATGGGCGCCAGCGAGCTTCGCGGCGAGCACGACCTGTTCGTCGGAGGCATCCGGGCTCGCGAAGGCGATGTTCGCCCGCACCGAGTCCGAGAAGAGGAACGTGTCCTCGAAGACCAGCGCCACCGCGTGGCGGAGGTCGGACACCTTCAGGTCGCGGACGTCGAGCTCCGCGATCCGGACCGTTCCTTCCTGCACGTCGTAGAAGCGCGCCAGGAGCGCGGCGATGGTGCTCTTGCCCGAGGCGGTTTCGCCGACCAGGGCCAGCGAGGTGCCGTGCGGGATCTCGAGCTCGAGCCCGTCGAGGAGCGCGTCGCCTCCGTCGTAGCCGAAGCGCACTCCTTCGAGCCGGACGTCGAACGCTCCGCCTTCGAGCCGCTTCGGCCGCGGCGCCTCGACCACGACCGGCTCCGCCTCCAGGATCTCGGTGATACGTCCCGCCGCCGCGAGTGCGCGCTGCACCGTCGAGATCCGTTGGCCGAGAACGCGCAGGGGCCAGACGAGCAGAGCGAGGTAGAGGTTGAAGGCGGCGAGCTCACCGAGGGTCATCTGCCCGTCGATCACGCGGTGCGAGCCGTACCAGAGCGCCACGAGGATCCCGACCAGCGGGAGCGCCTCGAGCACCGGCAGGAAGATCGCATCCACCCGCGCGACGTCCAGCGCTCGGTCGACGACACGGTCGCTGGCCGAGCGGAAACGCGAGTCCAGCACGCGCCCTGCGCCGAGCCCCTTCACGACGCGGATCCCGGAGACCGTCTCCTCGACGAGCGACGTCGAAGAGGCGAGCTCCTCCTGGAGCCGGCTCGTGCGGCCGCGGTACAGCGCCGAGTAGCGCCAGAACCCGATCGAGACGAGCGGGAGGGGAAGGAGGACGACCAGCGCGAGGGGCAGGTCGATCAGGAGCAGCATGATCGAGACGGCGAAGACCGTCAGGACGTAGCCGAGCGTGTGTCCGATGGAGTCGAGCAGCCGGGCGACGAGCTCCGCGTCGTTCGAGGCCCGGCTCATGAGCTCCCCAGCCCCGACGCGGTCGTGGAAGCGAGCGTCGAGCTCGAGCGCCCGGTTGTAGAGCCCGTCGCGCACGGCAGCGTCGGCGCGGCTCCGGTTCCGAATCGCGAAGAAGTGCCGGTAGCCGCCGGCGATCGCTTCGATCAGGCCCAGGACGAGGATCCCGCCGCACCAGAAGAGGAGCGGGCCGCTGTGGTGCGGGAGGATGCCCGCGTCGATCGCCCGCTCGACGAAGAGCGGTGACGTCACCGCGGCTGCCTGCCAGGCGAGCCCGGCCGCCACTGCGCAGCCGACGCCGAACCGCTCGCGGCGGATCAGGCTCCACAGGTAGCGCCACGCAGCTGCGCGCCGCGCGACTTCCACCTGGTCCTCCACGGTGGTCCTAGCGGAGGGCCTGCGCCCTGATGCTCAGCTGGTACGACGCCGAGCGCACTTTTCGACCGAGGAAGAGATCGAGGTAGGCGAAGTAGCCGCGGGCGCCCCTGTTCGCGATGCGAGTGCTCTCGGTACGTCCACCGCGGTGCGCGCTCGACGCCAGGAGGTCACGCCCTCTCGCTGCTCCGGTCTCGGACACGCGCTTCGTCCTCGGCCCCCACAGCGCCGCGTTCACGTCGTTGGTGGGCTTTACGGTGGCGGTCACCGTCCGGCGTGCCGGGATCCAGACGCGATAGACGTCGTGCGGATCCTCGGTAGAGCTCAGCCGTGCGCGGTACGTGGCGCGGCCGTGGGTGCGGGAGGTCACCGGCTTCGCTGCAGTACCGAAGATCCCGTTCGCCTTCACGTGGTCGACGTCGTCGTTGGGCTCGAGCGGGTCGACGGGCGCCGGCGCCTTGGCCAGGGCTGCGGGGATGTCGAGCAGGCCGTGGCCCGTGCGGTTGTCAGGCCCCGACGGAGCGATGTCGCGGGCCGAGCTGCGCATCACCTCGAAGACCTGCGTCTTGTCGAGCGTCGGCCGCGCCGTCCACACCCATGCAGTTGCCGCTGTCACCATCGGCGCGGAGAAGCTCGTTCCAGTCGCGGTCAACCACAGGGCGGGATCGGTCGGGTGCTGGTACGGGATCTGCTCGCCGGGTGCGGCGAGGTCGACCGCGGGGCTCGTGCTGGAGAAGCTCGACGGCAGGTCGCTCTGGTTCGTCGCGCCGACGGTCAGGACGTGGGGGAAGTCCGCGGGGTAGATCGCCGGGTCCTGCGAGAGGCGCTCGTTTCCCGCGGCGGCGACGATCAGCGTCCCGCGGCCGAAGGCGCTGATCACGGCCTCGTAGATCGCGCGGGACGGCTCGTCGCCGCCGAGGCTCAGGTTGATCACGCTGCGACCGGCCGCGACCGCGCGGCTGATCCCGCGGACGATCGACGCCTCCGTCAGGGAGTCGAGGTCGTAGGCGCGGAGCACCGCCTGTGGATAGACCCCGACCGTGCCCTTGCCGTCGGTCGGCGCCGCGGCGGTCGAGGCGACGATCGTCCCGTGGTACTCGTCGGAGTTGAGGAGCGTGTGCTGCGCGTTCAGCAAGAACGTGTTCGGGCGGGCCGCGAACTCCATGTGCACCGTGTCCAGGCCCGAGTCGACCACGGTGATCGGCATGCCCGGGCCAGGCGGCTCCACCTTGTCGGCGCCGACGTGGTACAGGTGCCAGCCGATCGTCGGCGCGACCAACGGGTCGCCGCCCTGGAGGTGGCCGGTGTCGTAGACCGGCCGGTCCGGCTCTGCGTACCGGATCGATCCCATGTGGCGCAGCCGTGGGACCAGGCGCCGTACGACGTCGCTCTCGAGCCGCCAGATGTGGAGCTCGGGCGCGACGACCGTGGCTCCCCGGGCGGCGAGAAGGTTCTCCGCGGCCGGATCTGGCCGCATCCCGACGAGCGTGTAGCGGTACTGCGCAAGTGCGTCGAGGCTCCGCCCGGTCGGCACGACGGCAGCGGGCGCCGCCTGCGCCGGGGCCGGCGCAGCGAGGAAGAGGAACGCCAGAAAGACCCCGAGCCGGCGCATGACACGCAACACTAGCCGCGACGTGCCGCTCGTCTACATCGGCCTCGGCGCCAACCTCGGCGACCGGGAGACGGCGATCCGCCGGGCGCTGCGGCTGCTGGAGAGCGGCGACACGGCCGTCGTCGCTGTCTCAACGCTCCGCGAGACGGATCCGGTCGGGTACGAGGAGCAGCCCAGGTTCCTGAACGGCGCGGCCGCCCTCCGGACCGAGCTGGAGCCGCGGGAGCTCCTCGACCGTCTCCTCGCCGTCGAGCTCGAGCTGGGCCGAGACCGCTCGGGACCTCGGTTCGGCCCGCGGACGATCGATCTCGATCTCCTGCTCTACGACGGCCGGGTGGTGAGCGAACCGGGGCTCGAGGTCCCGCATCCGAGGCTGCACGAACGAGCGTTCGTGCTGGAGCCGCTTTTCGAGCTGGACGAGGGCCTCGAGGTGCCGGGGCGGGGCCCGGTCCGAGCTTTGCTCGCAGGACTACAATGACGCCATGTCGCACCTCGACGAGCTCGACGAATACGAGGCGGAGCTCGAGCTACAGCTGAAGAAGGAGTACACGGCCGTCTTCGGACTGTTCCAGTACTGCGTCCTCACCCAGGACGCGACGTACCTCTGCAACACGCTCGACCTCCGCTACGTGCCCCAGCCCAGCTATCCGTTCTTCCACCTGCGGATGGAGGACGTCTGGGTCTGGGACAAGAACCGGCCGACGCGGATGATCCCGCGGGCCGAGGTCTACACGTCGAGCGACGTCACCGTCGAGGAGCTCCGCGGCGAGGGCGAAGAGCCCAAGCTGACGGCGGAGTCGCTCGCCGAGCGCATCGGCGAGCCGCTACGCGACGACGAGTAGCACTCGCGCCGCTTGCTGCTCGCAATCGACGTCGGGAACACTCAGACCGTTTTCGGGCTGTACCGGGACGCCGAGCTCGGGGACACGCGGCGCTCGGCGACCGAGTCGCACCGCACGGGTGACGAGCTCGGCGCCCTCATCTCCGACCTGATCGACCTCGACGAGGTCGACGGAATCTGCCTTTCCTCGACCGTCCCGACGCTCGTCCGCTCCTACGAGGACTTCGCCGAGCGGTGGGCGCGGGCGCGGCTGCTCGTCGTTGGCCGGGGCGCGAAGACGGGTATCCCGATCCGCTACGACGACCCGCGGGAGGTCGGCCCCGACCGGATCGCGAACGCCCTCGCGGCGCGAGACCGGTACGGCTCGCCGGCAATCGTCGTCGACTTCGGCACCTCGACCAACTTCGATGTGGTGTCCTCGGAGGGGGAGTACGCCGGGGGCGTGCTCGCCCCGGGGATCGAAGTCTCGATGGATGCGCTCTTCGCGCGTGCGGCGCGGCTCTTCAGCGTTGACTTCTCGGCGCCGGCGACGGTGATCGGGAAGACGACGGGTGCCTCGCTCCAGTCAGGCCTCGTCTACGGCTTCACGGGGCAGGTGGACGAGATCGTCACGCGGATCCGCGGTGAGCTCGGCGCCGAGGCCACGGTCGTGGCGACGGGCGGCCTCGCCGAGCTGATCGCCCCGCACTCGCGGACGATCGAGCACGTCGATCCGTTCCTGACGCTCGAAGGCCTGCGCCTGATCTGGGCGCTAAACGTCTAGAAACCCACACACCGCGCCTCGTTTGAGATCCCTTGACCAATGGGGAGACAGGTCTGTCTCCTAAATCGAGAAAGGGGCTGAGAGGTGCTGTACGCAATCGACATCGGGAGCAGCGTGGAACAAGGATTCGACACGTTCTTCGCCTGGCTCCCGGCGCTCATCGGAGCGCTTGTAATCCTGATCATCGGCTACATCGTGGCCAAGGTCGTCGGAAAGCTCGTCGCCCGCGTGCTCGGCCGCGCGGGGCTCGACCGCGAGTTGCTCTCGGGCGCAAGCGGCGAGTGGGTGGGCAAGGTGACGGCGGCGCCGTCGACGCTGGTCGGCAAGCTCGTGTTCTGGGCGATCCTGCTCGGCGCGATCTCGCTCGCCGCCACCGCACTCGGCATCGACGCGCTGACCGCGTTCGTGGCCTCCGTCTACGCCTACCTGCCGAACGTGATCGCGGCGGTCCTGATCTTCCTGGTCGCGGGAGCGATCGCAGCCGGGGTCTCGACGCTCGCGAGCCGGTTCATGGGCGACACGCCGACAGGTCGGATCGTTGCGACGGTCGCGCCGATCCTCGTGATGACGATCGCGACCTTCATGATCCTCGACCAGCTGAAGATCGCGCAGGACATCGTGATCATCACGTACGCGGCGCTCCTCGGGGCGATCGCGCTGGCCTCCGCGCTGGCCTTCGGCCTCGGAGGCCGCGAGGTGGCCGCTGACATGCTGCGTCGCGGATACGTCAAGGGCCAGGCGGCGACCGAGCAGGCGAAGCGGGACCTCGAGGTCGGCAGGACGCGCGCCCAGTCGGACATGCAGACCTCCGACACGCGGGAGCCGTCCACGCACGTGATCGCGGAAGAGCCGACGCAGGTTCGGTAACGCGCCGGGAGCTCGGGGGACGCGCGAAGGGGCGGCAGTGCCGCCCCTTCGTCTGTCCCTACGCCCGCTCGGTCGTCTGAACCGTGTCAGTGCGCGGGACCGACAGGATCGTGCGGTCGGCGCGGCGGTGGTACCGCTCGCCCATGTAGCCGCCGATCGTGCCGCCGACGAACATCGCGATCACGGCCGCAACGCCGCTGACGATCGCGGTGGTGGTGAACGCGTCCGTGGAGAACCACTGCGGCAGGTCGACGTTCCCGAGCACGTCGTACTCGCTGCCGAGCCACGCCGCGAGGCCGGAGACGATCGCCGCGAGGATCAGCGTCCAGATGCCGGTGGCGAAGCCGTTCCGTGCACCGTCGTACCTGGCGATGCGCCCGGCGGCCCAGCCGCCGATCACGTAGGCCACGAAGAGCACGGCCACGCCGCCGATCATGCTTGCGAACGAGAGGTCCTGGGCGTCGCTCTCGAGCCCGGTTTGGTAGCCGACGGCTCCGACCGCCGCTCCGATCAGCCCGGCCAGGATCAACGTCGTCGACAGCGCGGTCAGCATCCCGACGAGCGTCGCGGGGATGTCGATGCCGCCGAAGCGCTCCCGGGCCGCGGCGATCCCGGCGTACGGATCGGTGGTCCTGCGCCGCTCCTCGGTCTGGACGTCGACCGGGCGCGCGTCGGCCTCGTGGTCGACGCGGGCGTCTCGTGTCTCGGTGGTTCCGGTTGCCATCACAACCCTCCTTGCAGGTTGCAATGGCTATTCCCGTTATCCGCCGCCGTAAATCGAGATCGGGAGATTCAGCTCGACTTCCGCTGCCGGAGCGTGTTCCTGCTCCAGGCGGGCGAGCAGGAACTCGGCTCCAGGAGCCGCGATCAGCAGCCGTTCCTCGACCTCGTCGAGCGTGTCGAGCTGCGTCAGGTCCTGCTTGAACTGGCGCGGGAAGCGCCCCCGGCCGAGGTACCAGCCGTAGAACTTCTTCAGGAAGCTCGTCGCCCGCTTCTCGCCGAGCTCCCGCGCCGTCTCCCGCATGAAGAGGATCAGCTCGGCGGCGACCTCCTCGCGTGAGGGCGGCGAGTCGGAGTCACCGACGATCTCCCGGATCGCCCACGGGTTTCCCTGCGCGGCGCGCCCGACCATGACGGCATCGGCGCCGGTCGTGGCGAGGATGGCCTGAGCCTTCGCCCGGGAGGTGATGTCGCCCGACGCGACCACGGGGACCTCGACGAGGTCGACGAGCTCGGCCGTCAGCGAGTGGTCGGCTTCGCCCGTATACATCTGCTTCGCCGAGCGCGGATGCAGCGTCAGCGAGGCGGCGCCGGCGTTCACGAGGCGAGGCGCAAGGTCGAGGCAGGTCCGCGCGCCGTTCTCGAGCCCGCGGCGCATCTTCACCGTGACGGGAACCGAGACGGCGTCGGCGACAGCGCCGACGATTGCTGCGGCGCGATCGGGATCCTCCAGCAGCGTCGCGCCGGCGCCCGTCTTCGTCACCTTCTTCACCGGGCAGCCGAAGTTGATGTCGACGAGATCGGCGCCCGCTGCCTCCACCATTCGTGCGGCCTCGGCCATCGTCGCCGGGTTCGACCCGAAGATCTGGACGGCGAGCGGGTGCTCGTCGGAGGCGATGCGCAGGTAGCCGAGCGTCCGCTCGTTGCGGTGCTCGAGCCCCGCGCAGCTGACCATCTCCGAGCAGACGAGACCGGCGCCGAAACGGCGTCCCTGGCGCCTGAACGCCTGCACGCTGACCCCCGCCATTGGGGCGAGGACGACGCACGAAGGGATCTCGACGGGCCCGATGTGCCACGCCGACGTCAGATTGACCTGCATAGAGCGCGAAATCGTAGCCGAGGAGGTTTGACGTCCTCCGACGGCGTAGGTACCATGCCGCCCCCGCGAGGGCCGGATTACGGCCCGCGGCTTTTTTGTTGGTAGCGAGGAGGCCTTTTGTGAGGGAAGTGATTCTCACTCCCGAGGGTTACAAGAAGCTGAAGGAAGAGATCGAGTACCTCTCGACCGAGAAGCGGCGCGAGGTCGCAGATCGCATCCGGATCGCGCGCGAGTTCGGCGACATCACCGAGAACGCCGAGTACGACCACGCGAAGAACGAGCAGGCGATGCTGGAGCACCGGATTGCCCAGCTCGAGGAGCGTCTGATCGCCGCGCGCGTGATCGACAAGAAGGAGATCTCGAAGGACGTCGTCAGCGTCGGCTCGCACGTCCGCCTGCGGGACGTCGCCGCCAAGGAGACGGTCGAGTACCACATCGTCGGCTCCGCTGAGGCGAACCCGTCGGAGAACAAGCTCTCCAACGAGTCGCCGGTCGGCAAGGCGATCATCGGCAAGAAGAAGGGCGAGACCGTCGAGGTCGCGACCCCGCGCGGCGCGAAGCTCAAGTACAAGATCCTCGAGATCAAGGCCGCCTAG
>DATLQK010000084.1:0-63062 GCA_035535195.1 Gaiellaceae bacterium
GAGCTGGGCGCCGCGCTCGTCGAGCTTCACCGCCTCGCGGGAGACATCGGACTCCTCTGACAGCCGTCGCTCGTAGGCCTCGACCTGCTCTGCGAGTGCCGCACGAAGCTCCTGCTCGCGCTTGGCGGCCGTGGCCAGATCGTGGCGCAGCTCCTCGACCTCGCCCGTCAGGGCAGCAACGGCGCCGGCTCCGGCGGCGGCCGATGCGGCCTCGGCCGCCGCCGGAGGCGGCGCCGCATAAAGATCGACCCGTACAAGAGGAGTATCCCCCTTTTCGTGCTCCGTAACCTCGGCGGCCGTCACCGTGGCGCCGTCGCGGCGACGTTGGAGCTGCGCGCGCAGGCCGGTGCCGAAGCCGCGCTCGGTCTCGACCTCGGCCTTCGGCTCCTCTTGCTTCTCGTCGTGCTGTTCGGCTGCCATGTCGTCTCCTGAGCTCGCAGGTGGGGGAGGTTTAGAAGACCTTCTCGAGGTTCATGAAGGCCGGCCCGAGGATCACGAGGAAGATCGACGGGAAGATGAAGAGCACCGTCGGGAACAGCATCTTGATCGGTGCCTTCATCGCTTTCTCCTCGGCCGCAGCCTGACGGCGCAGCCGGGAGTCCGCTGCCTGGACGCGCAGGATGCGGCCCAGTGACGTTCCGAGCTGGTCCGCCTGGATGATCGCCCGCGTGAACGAGGAGAGCTCGGGCGCGTCGACGCGGTCCGACATCCGCTTGAGGGCGTCCTGCCGGCTCTCGCCGATCCGCATCTCGCCGAGCGTGAGGCTGAACTCGTCGGCGAGCGGGCCGTCCATGTGCTCGGTGATCTTCGCGATCGCACCGTCGAAGCCCATGCCCGCCTCGACGCTGACCGCCAGGAGGTCGAGGGCGTCGGGGAGGTCGGCCTTGATCCGCTCCCGGCGGCCGCGGGCCTTCAGCGTGACGAAGTAGTCGGGTGCGAAGAAGCCGGCGGCCGCGAGCGCGACCGTCAGCAGCATCCCGGTTCCCGACCCGGCCATCGAGCCGACGATCATGCCCACCACGGCGCCAAAAACGGCGAGCACGCCCTTGGCGGCCAGGAAGCTGGTCGGCGTCATCTTCCGGCCGAGCCCGGCCCCGAGGAGCTTGAGGGAGATCGCCTCCATGTTCGTTCGTGGGTTGACCTTCAGGACCCAGCGGGCGACGGACTCGCGCATGGGCTCGACGGCGCGTTCCCGGAACTTCTTCGCGTCGAGCGGTGAGGCGACCCGCACGAATCCGTAGTGCGAGGCGCGCTTGATCGACTGCTCACGCTGCCTGGAGGGGAGCGTGGCGACCTCGCCGATCAGGTACACGGCGGCGGCGAGGCAGAGAACGGCGAAAGCGAGCAGCATCATTGGTCAGGTCACCCCTTGAACGAGACGATCTTCTTGAGCAGGAGGGAGCCCACGGCCATCATCGAGAAGCCGAGGAGCATTATCTTGTGGCCCGCCGAGCTGTAGTACAGCGGCGCCATGTAGTCGGAGTTCATCAGCGTGATCGCGGCGGCGATCACGAAGGGCAGGCCGATCAGGACGTACGAGCCGGCGCGGCCCATCGCGGTCAGCCCGCGGACCTTGCGGATGAACTGCTGCCGCTGCCGGACGGTGTCGGCGACCATGTCGATCAGGCCGGCGAGGCTGCCGCCCACCTGGCGCTGGATCGAGACGGCTGTGATCACGAACTCGAAGTTCTTCGAGCCGAGCCGGACGGCCATCTCCTGCAGCGCTTCGTCGATCGGACGGCCGAGCTGCGCCTCGGTGAGGACGCGCTTGAGCTCCTTGCTCGCCGGCGGCCGACCCTCGTCCACGACGGTCTGCAGGCCCTGCTTGAAGCTGTGGCCCGCTTTCAGTGCGGCGGCGAGCGTGATCAGCAGATCCGGCAGCTGGTTCTCGAACGCCTTCGTCCGCTGATGCCCCTTGAACCAGACGACGGAGAACGGGACTGCGGCGGCGCCGGCCATCGCCGCAAACACCATCACCCCGCTCAGGAGTGCGGCGCCGACGAGCCCGCCGAGGAGGCCGGCCCCGATCGAGAGGTACACGAACTCGACCGTGCGCAGCGGGAGGTCGGCTCGCTCGAGCATCCGGTCGAGAGCGATCCAGTGCCGCCAGTGCCCGAAGGTGCGCTCGGTCGCGCGGAAGAGCCCTGCTGCGGCCTGGAGGCGCTCGCGGTCGTCGGCCTTGCGCTTCGACCCCTTCGTCTCGCCGAGATGCGGCGCAAGGCGGCGGCGGAGCCTTGACCCCCGGACCGAGGTCACGACGAAGGTGCCGGCGAGCAGGACGAGTAGGCCGACAATGAGCCCCATCAGCTGTGTGCCGAAGAAGCTCTCGTAAAACGTTCGCGGAAGCAGCCCTGACGGCCCCTTCACGGCCGGCGCGGACGCACCCTCCGGGACGGTAAGGCTGGCTCTCGCGCTGCCGGCGCCGGGAAGCGTCGCCTGCAGAGCGAGCTTCTCTCCGGAGCGCGCCGCGGTCAGGTACTCGACGCGCCAGGTGCGCCGCAGCTCCTGTGCGATACCGGCGTAGATCGAGCTCAGCTCTTTGCTCGACTCGGCGCCGCGGTAGCTGCCGCCGGTCTCGGCGGCCAGCCGCTTCAGCGGTGCGGGCCTGAACTGCTTGCTCTCGATCGCGACGACGTAGACGAGGACGCCCGACTCCCGCGCGGCTTTGATCGCGTTGTCGAGCGTCGCGGTGCTCCGCGTCTCGTTCCCATCGGTGACCACGATCACGACCCGGCCGCTATAGCCCTCGCTGCTGAACGAGCGCGCCGCCTTGACGACGCAGTCGTACAGAGTCGTTCCCTGGTGCTTGTCGACCGAGAGCGACCGGAGGGCGGCCTGCGCGTCCGCGGCCGTCGGCGAGAAGTCGGTCAGCATCACCGGCTTCGTCGCGAAGGTCCCGACGGCAACGCGGTCCTGCGAGCTCTTCGCGCGCAGGAAGGCCTGCGCGGCCGATACCGCGTTCGCGAAGGGCTGCCCCTTCATCGACTGGGAACGGTCGACGAGGAGTGCCACACTCTTGGCCCGGCCGAGGTTCTCGGCGCGGAGGCCGCTGACCGGCTTGCCGTTCTCGGTCACCCGTGGCGCCTTCGAGACCGGCAGCGGGCTGACGAGGGTCATCCGGACACGGGGATACGCCGTCGCGTCCACGCCGTTGAGCTTCACACCCGCGGAGGCGGCGGGCACCGCCCCGAGCGCCGCGGCGCCGAACACGATGCCGACGCGGATGTGGATCCTCTTTCGACCGGTCCAGCTCATCGGCCGTACCCGGCGGTGAAGGTCGGCCGGAGCTCGACCTCCTCCCGTTCGAAGAAGCTCGGCGGGAGCGTCACGCCGTTCGTGGTCATCTTCTCCAGGAAGTGCGGCTTCAGCCCGGAGCACACGAGGGGGGAGAGCAGCGCCAGCGTGCGTCCCGCGTTCGCGGCGTCGTCCTCGGGCGGCTTCGCCACGAAGACGTCCTGAAGCGTGATCACCTCGGACTCCATCCGGAGGACCTCGGTGACGTTCGTGACCCGACGCGAGCCGTCCACGAGCCGGTTGATCTGAATCAGCAGATCGAACGCGCTGGAGATCTGCTCCCGGATCGCCCGGAGCGGCAGGTCGACGCCGGCGGTGAGCACCAGTGTCTCCAGCCGGGAAAGGGCGTCGCGCGGCGAGTTCGCGTGGATCGTCGTGAGCGAGCCCTCGTGGCCGGTGTTCATCGCCTGGAGCATGTCCAGGGTCTCCGCTCCGCGGACCTCACCGACGATGATCCGATCGGGGCGCATGCGCAGGGCGTTGCGGACGAGCTCGCGGATGCGGACCTCGCCCTGGCCCTCGATGTTCGGCGGACGCGCCTCGAGCGTGATCACGTGCTCCTGCTGGAGCTGGAGCTCGGCGGCGTCCTCGATCGTCACGATCCGCTCGTCACCGGGGACGAACGCCGACAGCGCGTTGAGCGTGGTCGTCTTACCGGTACCGGTTCCGCCCGAGATCAGCACGTTCAGCTTCCCGCGGACGCAGGCGGCGAGGAACTGCGCCGACTTCGGCGTCAGCGTCCCGAACGTGATCAGGTCGTCCATCGTGTACGGGTCCCGCGAGAACTTCCGGATTGTCAGCGTCGGGCCCTTCAGCGAGAGCGGCGGGATGATCGCATTGACGCGGCTCCCGTCCGGGAGACGCGCGTCGACCATCGGCGACGCCTCGTCGACGCGGCGGCCGACCTGCGAGACGATTTTGTCGATGATCCGCAGCAGGTGGGCGTTGTCAGCGAAGGAGGTGTTCGTCCGCTCGAGCTTTCCGTCTCGCTCGATGAAGATCCGGTCCCAGCTGTTGCACATCACTTCCGTGATCTCGTCGTCGCGGAGGAGCGGCTCCAGCGGTCCGTAGCCGAGGATGTCGTCGGTGAGCTCGCGGACGATCCGCCGGCGCTCCTCACGGGTGAGGGGCGTCCGGTCGAGCGCCAGCTGCTCGGTGACCGCGTGGTGCACCTGCTCGTGCAGGTCCTCGGTCGTCTCGGTCGTGAAGAGCTGCGGGCCGAGCTTCGCAATGCACGCGTGGTGGACGCGCGTCTTCAGCTCGGCGTACGGGTCGGCCGTCGAAGGCGGCTCTTCCCGCGGCGGCTGGGGCGCCCCGGCGAGGACGATCGGCGCCTCGCCGCCCGCCTCGCCGTTCTGGGGCGTGTTCTGTCCCTTGATTCGGTCGTGGAGTCCCATTGCCCCTCCTACGCCTTCGCGGCCACTGAGCGGTTGCGCCAGCTCTTGCGCCGCGACTCGCGCGGCTCGGCCGGCTGGAGCGACTTCGCCATCTCGCGCAACGCGCGGGAGAAGTCGGCCTTCGCATCGGAGAGAACGGCCGGGTTGCCGCGGTTCACGGCCAGCGGGACCGCCCGGTCGCTCGGGACCTCGTACCGGACCCGCTGCTCGAGCGCCGCCTCGACCTCGCCGCGCTTCATGCCGACGTTGGAGTTCGCGCGGTTCAAGACGACCCGGATCCGCTCCGTCGGGAACGAAAGCAGCTCGAGGGTCTGGAGGCTGAGGCGGACGTTCTTGATCGTCGGGACGTCGAGTCCGCAGACGAGCAGGAGCTCGTCTGTCGAGTCGAGCGTCGCCAGCATCGGCCCATGGAAGAACGGCGAGGTGTCGACGACGATCATCTCGTACGACTCCTTCGCCACTTCGAGCAGGCGCGAGAGCTTGGCCTCGGTGACGAGCTCGGCGTCCTCCGGCCGGATCGGCGCCGGGAGGACGTCGACTCCCGCGGCATGGCGCGTGGTGTATCCGGCCAGCTTCTCGGGGTCGAGCTCGCCGGGCGCGACGACCAGGTCGTAGATCGTCTTGTCGGGCTCGATCCCGAGCATGATCGCGGCGTCGCCGAACTGGAGGTCGAGGTCGAGCAGGAGCGTCCGCTTTCCGCCGTGCTTGGCGAAAGCGGTTGCCAGGTTCGTCGACATCACGGTCTTCCCGGTTCCCCCCTTGGGGGAGAAGACGGTGATGATCCGTCCCTCTTCGCCGGCGTGGCCGACCTTACCGGTGACACAGGCCTTGCGGATCGAGAAGACGACGTTCTCGGGCAGCTGCGGAAGCAGCAGGACGTCGGCCACGTCCGCCTCGAGTGCAGATTCGAGCAGTGCCGAAGCCTCGCCGGAAGCGAGCAGGACGATCGGGGCTCGCGTGTACTCGCGGATCGCCGCCAGCTCGTCGCCGGGCAATTCAGACGACCGCGTTCCGTGCAGGACGGCCTGGAGGTGGCCACCGGCGAGCGCGCCCGCCCCTTCCCGCACGGACTGGCTGCGCCCGACCACGTTCATCTCCGGGTGGTGCGTGAGCGCCTCGGTCAGCTCGTTGAGACCCTCGCAGCTCCCGGTCACGAAGATCCGGGTGCCCTCGTTGAATGTCAGCGGTTCGGACATCATCGACCTCCTGTCACCAGTCGACGCACGGCCCGACGGCCCAGACCGTCGCGAACGACCGTGACGTCGGTCTCCGCGCTCGGCTTGCTGTCGGCCGCGTCGGTTACGGGGCGAAGCTCCAGGGCCCAGTCACCGTGCTGCATGACGTGGAAGAGCTTCTGGGACTGTGCGTCGCTCACGGCCAGCAGAGCCGAATAGGCCTCGTCCGGACGGGCGGTCAGCTTGCTCTCGACGTCGGCGGAGCTGGGCGCCCGGAGGACGAGCAGGTCGCGCAGCACGACACGCGTGAAGGGCATTCCGTCGCCGCGCGTCTCGACCGAGCCGACGAAATCGACGCGGTCGCCTGTCTTCATGGTGCCGAGCAGCAGCTGGTGCTCGCTGCCGGGAACCTGGATCGCGCGGAGCCGGCCCTTCAGCTGGGCCTGCACTCCCTGCTCGCCCAGCGGGCGGAACCGGTTGAGCGTGACCTGCTCGCCCTCGTAGACCTTCTCGGTCGCGACGAGCTGCTGGATCTGGTCCGGCTTGGAGATCGCGCCCGGAACGACGTTCCGGCGTGCGACCTCGACCGGCTTGAGCAGGTTGCGATCGGAGACCTCGGAGCCCGACGTGCCGACGGGAATCTCCCCCGCCGCGACGTAGACGGGCACGAGCTCTTCTCCCGACTGCACGCTGTGCTTGTAATTGGTGACGTAGAAGATCGTCAGCAGCGCGGCGAGCACGGCCAGCGCGACCGCAATGCCGATATTTCGAAGCCTGTAACTCATGGCAAGATCTCTCTCTCCTTTTCCTACTCGGTCAGCTTTCGTTATTCGGTTAGCTCGACTTTGTGAACGCCGAGGCCGGAAGCTCCGCCTCCGCCTCCGGATGTGGCTGGAATTCCCTCCGCGACGTAGCGAGTGAAATAGCCGGTAAGCGTCCCAGAGCTGCCGCCCAGGCTGTAGGAGGTCGGGACGAATCCGACCCAGCCGATGATGTCGTACTGCGCGTTCGAGCCGGGCCCGGTAAGCAGTCGATAGACCGGAAAGAGAATTTCCTTTCCGAGCACCGCATCGAGCGAGCTCCGGAATTGCGAGTTGTTGAAGTTCGCCGAGGGTGCCGAGTAGTAGCGCCCGAGCGCCATGTCCTGGTCGTAGCCGTTCAGCAGCCAATCGGCGAGCGTTCCGGCGCCGATCGTTCCCGTCGAGTCGTGCTGATTCAGGTTGATCAGGCCGAAGGCGCCGGAGCCGTTGCCGCCGCCGGGCTGGTGAAGGTCCTCGAGGTTCAGCGTCGTGGGCTTCTCGAACGTCGGGTTGCACGTCGGATTCGCCGACCGCGTGCAGTTGAGCAACGGGTGCTTGAAGTGCACGACGATCGGCGCGACATATCGGGCGGCCGAGAGATCCCATGCGCGCGCCTTCGCGCGCCCGACGATTGTTGTCGACTTGAACCCGAACAGCTTCGCGAAGAAGGCCGGCGCCGTCCGTGAGACCTTCACGGTGATCGTGTCGCCGGCAAAGGCGGTGGACGAGAAGGTGATTCCGGCAGCCGCGAGGCCACCGCCGTTCTTGTCGGCATAGGTCAGCGCAAGCGACGCCGCGCGAGGGGTGTCCGGCAGCACCTGCGCGCCCGCAAGCGCCGCGGCGTCCGCAGTCGCCTGGGCTGCCCGGTGCGCCCGGTACCACGAGCCGACGTCGAGCACTATGGCAGCGAGGCCGACGAGCGCGGTCATGAAGAGCAGCATGATCACGAGGGACTGGCCCCGTTCGGATCGCAGTGATTGCTGCTTGGTCATTCGACACGCTCCGTCGTGACGCTGTGGAGTCGGCCGCTCTTGACGACGAGGCCGAGCAAACTGATCGAATAGGGATACGAACCTTCGACTCGAACGTCCTCGCCCGATTCCCAGGTCGAGTCGACGTCAACGGCGAGGTCCGAGGCCTTGAGATCTGTGGCGGCCGTCCGCACCTGCGCGACAACTGCGCCCTCGGGGTCCTTCAGGTGGCGCGCGACGCTCCCCTTGCGTGCGCCGGCGCGAACCGCATCCGTCAGCGTGATGTAGTTGTTGAAGGCAATCCCGAACTGGATGATCCCGAAGAGAAGCATCACGAGCAGCGGCAGGACCAGCGCGAATTCGGTCATGGTTTGACCGCGCTCAGAATTGACTGCGACTCTCTTCCTCATGTGCGGCTGCGGCTCTCTTTCTGTTCTTGCGAAGACGGCTGTAACTGGATACTGCTGCGGTGAGGGGGCGGACCCTTCGGGCGGCGAAGGGCCCGCCATCCATGCCAATCTCGGAGCTAGCTGATGTAGCCGGCGACCCGAGTAATTGCGCTGATGATGTTGCCGGAGAGGAGCGAGAGGGCACCGAACACGAGGGCCGTAATTACGGCCAAAACGACCCCGTACTCAGCCATGGTCTGACCCTCCTCACGCTTCTGCAGCGAGGCGAAGAGCTTCTGCACTTGTTTCACCTCCCTTCGGGTTCTCGGTCGGCGCAGTAGGGCCGACGACGACACATCAACTGAGAAAGCCTGTGGGGGTGTGGAGCGCCTGGACTGGGGGCTGAATTGCTGATTGCTCACGCCGAACCTTTCGTTCGATCCCTCCGGCGTGGCCGCCCCGCCATGGGCTCTCAATTGCCCCCGTTCATCGATCCGCACGGAGCAACGGGCGATCCCTCGAACGGACGATTCACCGACCGGCCCCCTCGTTCGGGGGAATCAAGCTCCGCTTCACGACTCCGATGAACCGTTCGATTCCGTTTGCGGCTGCGGACTCGAGTCAGAGATCCGCGCCGAAGTGGCGGCCTCGGCGCTCAACGAGAGATCGGAGCAAAGGCAATGCCACCACGGAGATACCGTCTTTCAGGGCTGGTCGCCCGCTTCGTCCTGCTCTCGTTCGCCGCCGTCGCCCTCGCGGTGCTGCGGCCGGCGAAGCAGGCGAACGCGCGCGTGCAGCAACCCCGCCGACGCCGCTCGGGCGCGCGCCGGATCGCGATCAGCCTTTCGTTCGCGACCCTGTTCTTCGCCGGCGCGTCGTTCTCGGCGGGTGCGGGCGACATGATGGTCCAGCTCGTCGAGGGCGAGGCGCAGACCGCCGTCGCCGACCAGTCGCAGGAGGCCGCGGCCTCCGACGCGTCGACCTGCGAGTCGACGAAGCGGAGTGACTGGGACGCGGAGGACGCGTCGCAGTCCTGCGCAGAGGACGGGACGGGCGACGCGACGACGGATCCCGCCGCCGGTGACTCGGCGGCGACCGACGCGCCCACCGCCGCGCCGGAGACGTCGGCTCCCGAGGCGACCGCTCCGGCCGCCGAGCCCGTGAGCTCACCCGAGGCGGAGGCGCCCGCTGCTGCGGCGCTGGTCGAGCAGACCGCCCACGAGGTCGCGGTCGAGAACGCACCTGCCGGCCGGTCTACCGCGCCGAGCCTCAAGACCGCGGTCAAGACGCAGGCGCGCACGGCGCGCCCGCGCTCGAGGGCCAAGGGCAACGACGGCGCGCCGCCGGTGCTGAAGACTTCCACGCGGAAGCACACGCTGGCCGGCAAGGCCGACCCGGAGGTCTCGGAGCCGTACACGGCGGCCACGATCTGGCTGCACCGTGAGATGCCGGATCCGACGCCGGCGTCGAAGCGGCTGACGCAGCGCTTCGCGAATCAGCTCGTCTTCGCCGCCCACCGGCACAAGGTCGACTGGGCGCTCATGCTCGGCGTCCTCCGGGCCCGCGGCTACCGCGGCTCGGTGCCGGCGACGAAGGTCGGGCTCAACCGGCTCGCGACGAACCTTGTCCGCAACGGCGCGCGCAAGGATCAGTGGAGTGCCGTGCTGGCTCTCGAGGGGCGGACGGCCTTCGCCGACCGCACCGTCGCGCTCGCCCGGTACCACCGCGCCGTCGGCCTGAAGGCGCTCGTCCGTGGTCTCGAGTGGGCGAAGCCGATGCTGGCGAAGCGGACGCTCCGCGACAAGCGCGTCACGATCTACGGCGGCGGTCGGAACGACCTCCTCCAGGGCAAGATCGACGTCCGCGTGATCGTGCTGATCCGCTACCTCGCCGAGGCCCACGGCCGGGTGACGGTCTCCTGTCTCCTCAGCGGCCATCGCCTCTTCTCCCGCCCCGGTGTGATCTCACATCACATCTACGGGCTTGCGGTCGACATCGCCGCGCTCGGCGGCCAGAGCATCTACGGGCACCAGCAGCCCGGCTCGGTCACGGAGCAGGCGGTGCGCAACATGCTCCTCCTCCCGGCGGAGGTCCGGCCCGTGCAGGTGATCTCCCTGCTCGGTCTGGGCGGCCCGTCGTTCCCGCTGGCGAACCACGACGACCACATCCACGCGGGGTTTTAGGTCGATGCTCAAGCAGGTCACGCTCAGACGGGAGAACGGCGAGGTCGTCTGCGACGACTGCGTCGTCGCGGACTCGTCGGTCTCCCGGATGAAGGGCCTGCTCGGTCGGAAAGAGCTGAAGCCGGGCGAGGGTCTCCTCCTTCGCCCGGCCGGCTCGATCCACACGTTCTTCATGCGCTTCCCGATCGACGCGGTCTTCCTCGACGAAGGCCTGCGCGTGCTCGGGATCTCTGACGACATCCGCCCGTGGCGCGCGGCGTCGAAGCGCGGCGCGCGCGTGGTCCTCGAACTCCCGGCGGGCGAGTCTGCCCGCCGGGGGCTCGAGGCCGGTGACACGCTGTCGATAACGGACGCATGAGCTACGACGACTACGGCGAGCAGGCCCGCGCGTCGTGGTTGCGAAGCCCGTTCGTCTCCCTCGCCGTCGCGCTGCTGGCGATCGTGGTCGCCACGATTTCCTTCGTGCGACAGCAGAGCGCGCTCGACGCCGCAAACGTCGCGCAGCTCCACGCCAAGCGAATCGAGCGGGAGCTGCGGTTCGTGCACGAGGACAACGATCAGCTCGCCGGCCGACTGAGGTCGACCGAGCGAGAGCTGCACGTCACGCCGATTGCGGCACGGGCCCTGAAGAGTGTCTTCACTGTCTCGGCCGGCGGGCGGATCGGCACGGCGTTCGTCGGGTGGCGCGACGTCGACGGCACGTACCTGATCACCGCGGCACACGTGGTCGAGGGCTTCGATGGCACGGTCGAGCTGTCGCGCAAGGGCGACGACTGGACCGGAGAGGTCGTTCGGCGCGACAAGAAGAACGACCTGGCGCTCATCCGCGTCGAGGGTCGGCCCGACGGCGCACCGCCGCTCTGGCAGAAGCCGCGCGCCACGAGGCCGAAGACCGGAGAGCAACTGCTGCTCGTCGGAAGCCCCTACGGGTTGGGCGGCACGGTCACGACGGGGATCGTCAGCCGCGTCACCAGGAGGATGGTGCAGACCGACGCGGCGGCGAATCCGGGCAATTCCGGTGGGCCGGCAGTCAACCGCCGCGGCCAGGTGGTCGGCGTGCTGCTCGCCGGCGGCGGGGAGAACATCAACTTCGCCGTGCGCATCGAGCGCGTCTGCAAGGTCCTCCGTCGCTGCTGAGACTCGCCGCGGTACGGGGTTGACCGCCGCCATAGGTTTGTCTAGTTTGGCTGAGAGCTAGTAGCTACTAACTTTTTCGCGCCACACATTCCGGGGAGGGACCGTGGAGTTGTCACAGAACGGCGACCGCGACGGCGCGGTCGTCACTGCGAACGAGATCACGCGCCGCTACGGCGAGGGCGACACCGCCGTGGACGCGCTCCGCGGTGTGTCCCTCGAGGTCGAGCGCGAGCAACTGACCGCCGTGATGGGCCCTTCGGGCTCCGGCAAGTCGACGCTGATGCACATCCTCGCCGCGCTGGACCGGCCGACCGAGGGCTACGTGACGATTGCCGGCACGCGCCTCGGCAAGCTGAACGACAACGAGATCACGAAGCTCCGTCGGAAGCACATCGGCTTCATCTTCCAGTTCTTCAACCTGCTCCCGATGCTGACGGCGGACGAGAACATCCAGCTCCCGCTCTCGCTCGCCGGCCAGAAGCCGGACAAGGACTTCTACGACGACCTGGTGAAGCGAGTCGGCCTTGCAGACCGGCTCTCCCACCGGCCTTCGGAGCTCTCCGGCGGCCAGCAGCAGCGCGTCGCGATCGCCCGCGCCCTCGTCTCCCGGCCGACCGTGATCTTCGCGGACGAGCCGACCGGCAACCTCGACTCCAAGACCGGCGGCGAGATCCTCGAGCTCCTGCAGGAGTCGGTGAACGACTACGGGCAGACGATGGTCATGGTGACGCACGAGGCGCGCGCCGCTGCGACCGCGGGCCGGGTCCTCTTCCTCGCCGACGGCAAGATCGTGAAGGAGCTCAGCAAGGCCGGCGAGGAGGAGATCATCGAGACGATCAAAGACGTCACGCTGACGTGATCCGCGTCGCACTCAGGGGCCTCGCCGGCCGCAAGTTCCGCGCGGTCCTCACCGGAATCGCAATTGTCCTCGGGGTCGCGATGATCAGCGGCACCCTCGTCCTGACGGACACGATCGACCGCGCGTTCAACCGCATCTTCGTCAACTCGTACGCCGGCACCGACGCCGTCGTCCAGGCCGCGGCGTCCAACATCACGTTCGAGGGCGAGAGCGCGACCAGCCCGCCGTTCTCGCAGTCGGTCCTCTCCGAGGTTCGCTCGGTCGGGACCGTCGACGCAGCAGCCGGCAGCGTCTTCGAGGAGACCGCCGTCAAGATCATCGACCGGAACGGCAAGGTGATCTCGAAGAACGCGCCGACCTTCGGCTTCGGCATCGACCCCGCCTACCCGCGCTTCAACCCGCTGGAGCTGAAGGAAGGACGGTGGGCGTCAGGGCCCAACGAGGTCGTGATCGACTCCGGGACGGCGAAGGATCAGGGCTATACCGTCGGCGGACGGGTCCCGATCGCGACCCTGCGTCCGGTCCAGGACTTCAAGCTGGTCGGCGTCGCGCAATACCCCGGGGTCGAGTCGCTCGGCGGTGCCACGTTCGCGGTCTTCGACCTCGCGGAGGCGCAGCGGTTGCTCGACCGCCAGGGGAAGCTCGACGCGATCTCGGTCGCCGCGAAAGGCGGAGCCTCTCCGGAGGAGCTCGTCGGCGATCTCCAAGGTGAGCTGCCCAAGACGGTCGAGGTGCGGACGGGCGTCGAGCAGGCGGCCGAGGACAGCGGCGAGGTCGCCACCTTCGTCAAGATCATCCGCTACTTCCTGCTCAGCTTCGCCGCGATCGCGCTCTTCGTCGGCGCCTTCGTCATCTTCAACACCCTGTCGATCACCGTCGCGCAGCGCACTCGAGAGCTCGCGACGCTCCGGACGCTCGGCGCGTCGCGGCGCCAGCTGCTCGCCTCCGTGATGCTCGAAGCCCTCGCAATCGGCGTGATCGCCTCCGTGATCGGGCTCTTCCTCGGGGTCGGCCTGGCAAAGGCGCTGAACTGGCTCTTCAAACTGCTCGACTTCGAGCTGCCGACGACCGGGCTCGTCTTCTCGACGCGAACAGTGATCGTCGCGCTGGCGGTGGGCATCGTCGTCACGCTGGTCGCCGGCCTCGCACCCGCCCTGAAGGCGACGAAAGTGCCGCCGATCTCGGCGGTCCGGGAGGGAGCGACGCCTCCGCCGGGTCGCTTCTCGCCGTACTGGCCATACGTCGCCGGGGTGCTGATCGTGCTGTCCGTGGTCCTGCTCGGCTACTCGCTCTTCGCCAACGACGTCGATATCGCGCAGCGCCTGCTGTCGATCGCCGTCGGCGTGCTCGCACTCTTCTTCGGCGTCGCGCTCCTGTCGCCGAAGCTGGTGCGACCGCTGGCCTCGGTGGTCGGCTGGCCGGCGCAGCGGATCGGCGGCGCGGCCGGCCGCCTGGCCGAGGGCAACTCGAAGCGAAACCCCGGCCGGACCGCCGCCACGGCCGCCTCGCTCATGATCGGGATCGCCCTCGTCACCTTCGTCGCGACGCTCGCCGCGGGCATGCGCGACTCGAACCGGCAGGCGATCGAGGACCAGATCGCCGCCGACCTGATCATCACCTCCGAGGACGGCTACTCGCCGTTCGCGGCCGACGCCGGACTGGCCGCCCACAAGGCGCAGGGCGCCGAGACCGTGACCGACGTCCGCGAGGAGGTCGTTCGACTCGCCGGCTCCGGGAAGGACCTCACGGGGATCGAGCCGGACAAGATCGCGTCCGGCTACAACTTCGACTGGCGCGCTGGGTCGTCCGATGCGACCCTCGCGCAGCTCGGCACGAACGGCGCGATCGTCGACAGCGAGTTCGCGAAGGACAAGAACCTCGAGATCGGCGACACCTTTGCGGCCGAGGCGCCCGGCGGGAAGAAGGCCGACTTCGTCGTGCGCGGCCTGTACAAGGCGCCGCCGTTCTATCCGCTCCTCGGCTCGGCGAGCGTCCCGATCGCGGCGTTCGACAAGCTGTTCGAGACGAAGCACAACCGCTTCACGTTCCTGAAGATGGCCGGCGGGTCGACCGACCAGTCGAAGGACGACGTCGAGGCCGCCGTCGCGAAATTCCCGGACGCCCGGGTGCAAACGCGGGCCGAGTGGATCGACAAGGAGGACGCCGAGTTCCAGCAGTTCCTGTCGGTGCTCTACGTCCTGCTGGCCCTGTCGGTGATTGTCAGCATCTTCGGGATCATCAACACGCTCGTGCTCTCGGTGTTCGAGCGCACGCGCGAGCTCGGGATGCTGCGGGCCGTCGGCATGACCCGGCGGCAGACTCGCCGGATGATCCGGCACGAGAGCGTGATCACGGCGCTGATCGGCGCGGCCCTGGGGCTGCCCCTCGGCGTGTTCCTCGCGGCGCTCCTCGTCCGCGCGCTGAGCCAGTACGAGGTCGGGTTCAAGATTCCGTTCGGCCAGCTCGTGTTCTTCGCCGTGGTCGCGATCCTTGTCGGCGTGGTCGCGGCGGTGCTACCGGCCCGGCGTGCCGCCCGCCTGAACGTGCTCCAGGCATTGCAATACGAATAACGTCCGGCCATGCTCTGGGCGATCTCGGGCGGCTCGGGCTTCCTCGGCCTGCACCTCGCGCGACGGCTCCTCGCCGAGGGCCACGACGTTCGCTCGCTCGACCTCATCCCGCTCGACGAGCCGGGCCTCGACGTCCAGGAGATCCTCGGGGACATCCGTGACGAGGCCGCGGCGCGGGAGCTCGTCGACGGGGCGCGGACCCTGGTCCACGCGGCGGCGGCGCTCCCGATCCGCGGCGGGCGCGACGAGATCCGCTCGGTCAACGTCGACGGCACGCTGACCCTGCTCTCCGCCGCCTTGTTGGCGGGCGTGCGGCGCGTCCTCTTCATCTCCTCGACCGCCGTCTACGGCGTCCCCGAGAAGCATCCGATCGAGGAGGACGATCCGCTCGACGGCGTCGGTCACTACGGCGGGTCGAAGATCGAGGCGGAGGAGGTCTGTCGCGCCTTCATGCGCCGCGGCCTCGACTGCGTGATCCTCCGGCCCAAGACCTTCATCGGCCCGGAGCGGCTGGGCGTCTTCGAGATCCTCTTCGACTGGATCCGCGACGGGCGCCGCATCTACGTGCTCGGCGACGGCTCGAACCGCTATCAGCTCCTGGCCGTCGACGACCTCGTCGACGCGATCGTCCGGTCGGCGAGCAAGCGCGCCGCGGCAGGGGCGACGCTCAACGTGGGGGCGAAGGAGTTCGGCACTGTGCGCTCCGACGTTCAGGCGCTGACCGACCACGCCGGCTCCTCGAGCCGGATCACGCCCGTCCCGGTCCGGCCGGCCGAGCTCGCCCTCCGCGGGCTCGAGCTCGCCCGGCTCTCGCCGCTCGTCGAGTGGCACTACAAGACCGCGCACCGCGACTCGTTCGTCGACGTCTCGCGCGCCGAGGAACTGCTGGGATGGAGGCCGCGGCTCTCGAACGCCGAGGCGCTGATCGAGACCTACGACTGGTATCTCGCCAACCGCGACGAGGTCGGCAGCGAGGCTGGAGTCACGCACCGCGTCCCATGGGACCAGCGCGCCCTGGGTCTGTTAAAGAGGATCTCGTGAGCTTCGAGCAGGACCATTGGGACGAGCTCTTCGACGAGATCTACCTGACGACGTACGCCGAGCTGGTCGACAAAGACGTGTCCGAGGACGCGTTGGCAGCTGCGGCGCTCGCCGGGGTCGAGGCGCCTGCGGAGATCCTGGACGCGCCGGCGGGGTTCGGCCGCCACTCGATCCCGCTCGCCAAGGCCGGGTTCCGGGTCACCGGCATCGACCGCTCGCCGGTCCAGCTCGAGGAGGCTCGCCGCCGCGCCGGCGACGCCGAGTGGCCGAAGCTCGTCGAGGCCGACTTCCGCGAGCTGCCCTTCGAGGAGGAGAGCTTCGACGCCGTCCTCAACCTCTTTTCGTCGATCGGCTATCGCGGAGAGGAGGGCGATCGCCAGATGCTCGGTGAGTTCCTCCGCGTGCTCCGGCCCGGCGCCGCGCTGATCGTCGAGACGATGCACCGCGACCGGCTGATGCACGTCTACCAGCCGCGGGGCTGGGACCCGCTTCCCGACGAGGCGCTGGTCGCCGAGGAGCGGCGCTTCGACTTCACCGCCGGGGTGATCGAGACCGATCACATCCTGATCAAGGATGGGAAGCGCCGGCAGTTCACGTACACGCTCCGCGTCTACACGGCGACGGAGCTGGTGCGGATGCTCGACGGTGTCGGCTTCGACGACATCGAGGCATTCGGCGGTGTGGACGGCAGCGAGCTGACGCGCGAGAGCCGTCTCGCCGTGCGGGCGCGGAAGCCGGCGTGACCGAGCTCCTCTCCTACCGCGAGCAGTTCCCGATCCTCGCGGAGACGAACTACCTGATCAGCCACTCCCTCGGCCCCATGCCGCTCGAGGCGAAAGCCCGGCTCGACGAGTACGCCCACACCTGGTCGACGCGCGGCATCCGCGCGTGGCGCGAAGGGTGGTGGGAGACGCCGATCACGATCGGCGACAAGATCGCGCGGCTGATCGGCGCGCCGCCCGGGTCCGTCGTGATGCACCAGAACGTGACGATCGCCGCGGCCGTCGTCCTCTCCTGCTTCCCCTTCGGCGGTGAACGGCGCCGCATCGTGTACGGGGACGGCGAGTTCCCGTCGGTCCGGTACGTGATGCAGGGCGCCGGCGCCGAGGTCGTCGTCGTCCCGGGCCAAGAGGAGCTCCTCGAGGCGATCGACGAGCGGACGCAGCTCGTCCTGCTCAGCCACGTGCTCTTCCGCACCGGGCTGATCCAGGACGTCGAGCCGGTGATCCGGCGGACACACGAGGCGGGGGCGCACGTGCTCCTCGACGCCTACCAGTCCGTCGGCGCGGTCCCGCTCGACGTCGGCTCGCTCCGCGTCGACTTCGCCACCGGCGGCAGCGTCAAGTGGCTCTGCGGCGGCCCGGGCGCGGGCTGGCTCTACATCCGGCCGGATCTCGCGGAGCGACTCGAGCCCGGTTTCGTCGGCTGGCAGGCGCACGCCGAGCCGTTCGCCTTCGAGCCGGAAATCCGCCACGCGGCCGGTGCGGCCCGCTTCCTCACCGGCACGCCGAACGTGCCCGCGCTCTACGCCGCCTCGGCCGGCTACGACATCGTCCACGAGGTCGGCGTCGATCGGATCCGCGCCCGCTCCCTCGAGCTGACCGACCGCCTGATCCGCCGACTCGACGAGGCTGGGCTCGAGCTCGTCAGCCCGCGCGAGGCCGAGCGGCGGGGCGGCACGGTGGTCGTGCGCGTTCCGGACCCGCCGGCGGTCTACGCCGAGATGGAGCGCCGAGCAATCCTCGCCGACGTCCGCCCCGACGTCGGCATCCGCCTTGGCCCGCACTTCTTCACCACGGACGACGAGGTGGACGAGGCGGCTGCCGTGATTACCGAACTCGCAGCTAAGGCCGTCGCCTAAGCCGTCGCGGAGCGGGCTTTGCCCGCTCCGCTCACGGTGGCACTTGGGTTCGCGAATGCCGGGACGTCGCTGGCCGATCTGGGCCGTCCGGCCTTCACCTCTCGCGAAAAGTCGCGCGACTTTTCGCGAAATTACTCGGCAGGCTCGTTGGGGTCTTCCTCCTCGGCGAGCTTGACCGAGCCCCGCAGCGTCGTCTCGAAGTGGCGCTGCTGGATCGGGATCGCCCAGTCGACGAGCTGCTTGACCTGCGAGTTCCGCGCGCGATCGCCCATCACGCCGACGATCTCCCAGTGCCCGATTTCGCCGGCTTCGGCCATCGTCAGAAACTCGAAGCCGTCGAGCCCGTCGGCGTCGTCGCCGAGGTAGGTCTGCATCATCTCGGTCGCTTCCCGCTTCGTCTCGCGCGCCTTCTCGAGGATCGCGGTCTTCTTGCCGTCGAGCTCCTCGACGAGGGACGTCGTCCGCTGCTCGGTCTCGGCTGCCTCGTCGCGCATCTGCTGCAGCTGCTGCTTGAGCTCGTCGTCCTCGACGAGCTTCTCGACCTTCTGGGTCGCGCCCTGCGCCGCCATAGCGAGCCCCAGGACCTCCGCGAGCTTGGTGTCGAGGTTCGTCAGTTCAGCCATTGCTTCCACCCCTCCTCGGGTCGTCGGTGCGCGGTGAACTACCCGCCGCGCCGGAGACGAAACTCAGACTGCGAGCTTCCGGGCGTAGAAGCCCTCGGCCAGGCCGCTCGGCGAGTTGCACTCCATCCCGCGGATCCGCATCAGCCCGCGGAAGAGGTCCTCGCTGAACCAACGCTTGCCGCGCTGGGAGGGGAACGACTCCATCAGCAGCTCGATCTTGCGGCGCGCCACTTCCTCGTCGAGGTCGAAGAAGACGTTCGGTGCGCCGAGGTCGCCGTCGTACTTCGGGATCTCGTACTCGAGGATCAAGTGGTCGCGGAAGGTGTTCCAGGTGAGCTCGGCGACGAGCCGGTGGTCCTGGTGGCGGTCGGCGCCGTGGTGTGTGAGCACGAGGCCCGGCTCGAAGCGCCCCTTCAGTTCCTCGAAGAACTCTTTCACCTCGGGCCCGTAGCGGAAGAAGGCGTCGCGGAAGCCCTGCACGTCGGCGACCGCGCCGAAGGCGTCGGCGCTCGCCCGCGCCTCGTCGGCCCGCTCGCCGCTCGCGCTCAGGACGACCCAGTGGAGCTCGAGCGCCTCGACGGACTGCGCGAGGCGAAGCAGTGTCCCGCCGCACCCGATCTCGATGTCGTCGGCGTGCGAGCCGATCGCGAGGACGCGCAGCCTCGGCGCCTCGAGCGCGAGCTTCAGCAAGGCCTCAGGCCGAGGCGGCCGCTGGCCCGGAGCGCTCCCAGACCTGCCAGACGCTGCCGCCGCTCTCCACGAGCGACTCGAGGTTCTGCTTGTCCTTGAGTGTGTCCATCGGCGCCCAGAAGCCTTCGTAAGCGTAGGACACGAGCTGGTCGGCGCCGATCAGCCGCTCGAACATCTCCGGCATGTCCTCGCCCGGCTCGAGATAGTCGAAGACGTCGGCGCGGAAGACGAAGTAGCCGCCGTTGATCCAGATCCCGGTCCGGGCGACGTCGTGGAAGCCGGTGACGCTCGGCCCCTCGGACTCGACCACGTTGAAGGTGTAGTTGGGGCGGACGGCGAGGAGGCTCGCGACCTTGCCTTGCTCAGCGTGGTGGTCGATGAGCAGGGGGAGCGGGACGTCGGTGACCGTGTCGCCGTAGTTCGCGAGGAAGATTTTCTCGTCGGCAAGCCGGTCCTTAACCGCATAGAACCGCTCGCCGATCGAGGCGTCGAGCGGCGTGTCCACGAACTCGACGTTCCAGCCGTGCCCCGTCCGCTCGAAGTAGTCCTTGATCACGCCCGCCTGGTGGCCCACGCAGACCACGAACTCGCGGTGCCCGAAGTGGGCGTAGTACTTCATGATGTGCCACAGGAGCGGCCGCCCGCCGATCGGGACCATGGGCTTCGGCAGCGAGCCCACGGCTCCCCGCAAGCGCATGCCTTGCCCACCACAGAAGAGGACGACCTTCACCCGTTCCTCAGCTTGAGCCACGAAGCCGTTGCCGGGGATCCCTCAACCGGGTGATAGAAGCTCACGGAGCTGCTGCGCATAGCGCGGGGCCGTCGGCTCGTCCTCGTGCCTGAAGTACGCGAAGACCTCGATCCCCGCCTGGAGCAGGGGTCGGATCCGCTGCGCCCACTCCTGGAGCTCGGCGTCCTCGTACGGAGGCTCGCGGAACCGTAGGTAGCGGAAGCGAGCGGGGCCGTCCAGGGCGTTCACGCACACCGCGTTCTCCGGGAGTTCGGTTTCGATTCCCTCCCACGAGTCGTGGCGGAAGTCGAAGGCGATCCTGAGCGAGGGGTCGATCGACCCGAGCGCGAGCTGCAGAAAGCCCTCGTCGCGCGTCGATCCGATCAGCGCGCGAATCGGCCCGAGGCGGTCGCCCAGCCTCGTCACACGCTCCTCGAAGGTGGCGAAGTCGCTCGTCCGGTAGGCGTTCAGTTTCGGGGCAAAGGTGAAGCCCGGCGGCGTCAGTTCCGCCCACCGCTCGAACTGATGCTCCGCCGGCAGCCGGTAGCCGGTCGTGTTGAGCTCGACGGTCGTGAGTCGCTCCGCGTAGTGGCGCAGGAACTCGTTCGGCTTCGCCTCCGGGGGGTAGAAGCCGGGCTTCCAGGTCGGATAGCTCCAGCCGGAGGTGCCGACAGATGCCCTCGTTACACTCGGCGAGATGGCGGTCACACCCGAAGTGATAGCCCAGGGGTCGATCCCGGTCCTCGACCACGGCTTCGTCCGGCTGGACGACGCGATGGCCGACGACCTCTCGGTCGTGAACGGCGCACGGGTCAGCTTCGCGCGACACAAGACGGAGCTGGACGACTCCGACGCCGGCCTGATCAGGTTTCTGATGCGCGAGCGGCACGGGACCCCGTTCGAGCACAACTCGTTCCGGTTCCACATCCGCGCGCCGATCTTCGTCGCCCGCGAGTGGTTCCGGCACCGAGTCGGCTCGTTCAACGAGTTCTCGATGCGCTACGCCCGTGCGACCGACGACTTCTACGTGCCGGCGCCCGAGGACGTCCGCACGCAGATCGGAAAGCCCGGCGCGTACTCGTTCGAGCCGGTCTCGGACGAGATCGCCGAGACCACGCGCGACGAGCTCCGGCAGGTTTACGAGGCTGCCTACGCGACGTACGAGAAGCTCGTCGAGCTGGGCGTCGCGCGCGAGCTCGCCAGGGCTGCGCTGCCCGTCGGCGCCTACACCGAGTTCTACTGGACGGTGAACGCCCGGGCGCTCATGAACTTCCTCTCGCTGCGGAACTCCGAGACGGCGCAGCGCGAGATCCGGCGTTACGCCGAGGCGTGCGAGCACTTCTTCTCCGAGCGGATGCCGATCACGTACGAGGCGTTCGTGGCGTCCGGCCGGACCAGCCCCTGACGGCCTAGGCAGTCGACCAGAGGACCCGGGTGTCGTCCTTGGTCTTGGCGTGCCAGTGCGTGACCGCCCAGCCGTCGAAGCCCTCGAGGTCGTACGCCGCGACCAGGTCGATTGTGTTCGTGCCCCGGTCGCCGACGTTGAAGGTCGTGCAGGTCACGATCGGCTTCCCGTGCTTGGTCAGCGCGAGGGTGTAGTAGTCGCCGTCCGGCACCGGCGAAAGTCCGCGGACGGTGATCAGCATCGGCGTGTTTCCGTCGGCATCAATCTCGCCGACGCTGACGACCCCGGTCGACTGCCCCTGGCCGTGGAGCACGACCGTCCTCGTCACCTTGAGTGACTCGGTCCCGCCGTTCGATTGGTTGTTGCCGGCGAAATAGCCGACGGCGAAGGAGGCGAGCACGAGGGTGGCCGCGAGGACGAGCGCCGCGCCGAGCCGTCGTGGCGGCAGCCAGGCGACGTCCGCCTCGTCGTCAGGCTCCTCCTCAGGCGGCGCCACCGAGGCCAGCGTGGGCGAGAGCTCGGGCGGCGGCCCCGCCTCCCGCAACAGCTCGTGCACCCGGCGCAGCCGAGCCTGCTCCTCGGGGGTCTCCACGCCCTCGACCAGGTCGTCGAACTCGGGTGTCACAGCACGTCCTCCAGCGTGTCGGCGAGCCGGGCGAGCCCGGTGCGCGTTCGGGTCTTCACCGTGCCGAGCGGGATGTGGAGCAGCTCGGCGATCTCCGACTGCGAGCGCCCGCCCCAGTAGGCGAGCTCGATCACCGATCGCTCGTTCTCCGGCAGCTTGGCGAGGGCGCTGTGCACGCGCCACGCGACCCAGCCGGACTCGGCGCGGTCCGCCGGCGTCATCTCGTCGGCCTGTTCCTCGCCGGCCTCGACCGGTGGTTCACGGCGCGTGCGGCCGTTGTCCACGATCGCGTTGCGGGCGACCGCGTAGAGCCACGGCGCGCCGGGCCCGCGCTCGGGCTTGTAGCTGCCGGCGGCGCGCCAGATCGACGCGAACGTCTCCTGCACTGCGTCCTCGGCCCGGCCGCGGTCCCCCAGCCGTCGCAGCGCCAGTCCGAAGACGGGGCGCGCGTACCGGCGGTAGAGGGCGTCGAAGGCGGTGCGGTCACCGGAGCCGACGCGGGTGATGAGCTCGCCGTCGCTGACGTTCGAATACACGTGGCGAATGGTGGCGTCTTTGGGGTCGGGCGGCAAGCGCCTCTCGTGGGCCGCAGTCGTGAGACTCATCCGAGGTTCTACGGCTTTGCAAGGTGCGTGGATTGGAGCAGGCGGCCGCCGTCGACGACCAGCGTCGTGCCGGTGACGAAGTCGGCTCCAGTGAGAAAGAGAACCGCTTCGGCGACATCGTCCGGCGAGCCCACGCGGCCGAGCAGGGTCTCCGCCGCGCGGCGCTCTTCCTGGTCCGGATCGACGGCCACCGGCCCAGGCGCGACGCCGCAGACGCGCACCTCCGGCGCGAGCGCACGCGCGAAGACGCGGGTCAGCATCGCCTGTGCCGCCTTGGCGGCGCAGTGCGGGGCGAACGAGGGCCACGGCTGGTACGCCGCGACGTCCTCGATCATCACGACCACCCCCCTCGCGTCCCGCAGGTGGGGCGCAGCGGCCTGCGTGACGAAGAAGCTGCCCTTTGCGGTCGCGCCGAACGCAGCGTCCCAGTCGGCCTCGCCGACCTCTTCCACTGGCATCGGCCGGAACCCTTCCGCGGCTGCGTTGACGAGGAGGTCGAGGCCCCCGAGCCGCTCCACCGCGTTCCGCACGACGGTCTGCGCGCCCTCGGCGGTGGAGAGGTCGCCGTCTGCGCGTCCCGCTGCGACGACTTCCCAGCCGGCACGCTGAAGCCGGGCGGCGACCGCCGACCCCAGTTTCCCCGTTCCGCCGGTGACAAGGGTTCGCATTCCGGAAAAGAACTGTAAGGAGTTGATGGGGGCGGTAATGAGCTGCGGCTCGAGCGGGCAGTCTTCGTCTACAGCGCTTCGATGAAGGGGGTTCTCGGGACATGAAGAAGGCTCTACTGCTCGTCGTCGCCGCCCTGGGTCTTGCCGCAGCAGGTGTCGCGTTCGCGGCCGTGACACGGGTTGTGACGATCAAGGCGGCCGGGTTCAGCCCGGCCGCGCGCACGATTCAGACCGGTGACAGCATCCGCTGGCGGAACGACGACACGGTCAACCACCAGGTCGTCGCCGACAACGGTTCGTTTGCCTCGCCGGTCCTGAGGCCGAAGGCGGCGTATACGAAGGCGTTCACGACGGCCGGCACGTATCGCTACCGCGACGCGCTCGAGCCGGCGGAGCGTGGCACGATCGTCGTCCAGGGCCCGCCGCCCTCGGTCTCGATCGCGGCCTCGGCTCCGACGGTGTTCTTCGGCGGCGGGGGCGTCCGGCTCGCGGGGACGATCTCCAGCCAGGCGGCGAACCAGGACGTCACCGTCTGGGCCCAGCCGTACGGTCTGACCTCATTCGTCAAGGTCGCGGACCTGAAGACGGCCGCCGGGGGTGCCTGGGATTGGTCGACGACGCCGAGCGTCCTCACCAGCTACCAGGCGCGGTGGGGCTCGAGGACGAGCCTGACCGTGCAGATCGGCGTCCGGCCGCGGCTGACGCTGATCCGGCGCGCGCCGTGGTTCGTCACCTCGGCGAAGGCCGGTCACTCGCTGGCGGGCCACTGGGTCTACATCCAGCGGAAGTCCTCGCTCGGTCAGTGGGTCAACATCAAGAAGGTGCGCCTCGGCTCGACCGGCGCCAAGCGGTTCCAGCTGAAGCTGCCGCACGGCCGCAGCTTGCTCCGCGCCTTCCTGACGACGAACCAGGCCGGCACCGGCTACCTCTGGTCGAACAGCCGCTCGCTGGTCGTCCGCAAGCGATAGGCACTCGGTACGGCATTGGGGCCGGCGGGCGCGTCGTTATGCTCCCGCCGGCCCCGCTGCATTCGCGAAAGGAGTGCCTTGACGACGCTTGCGTTCAACCACGAAGAGATCGCTCCACGCGAGCTCAAGCCACGTCTGTACGAGCTCGATGGCATCTCACGTGAGTCCGTCGAAGCGCACTACAAGCTCTACGAGGGGTACGTCGCGAAGCGGAACGAGATCCTGGGGCAGCTCGGCGCGGTGGACCTCTCGTCGGCGAACCAGGTCTACTCGGAGCTCCGGGCGCTCAAGGTCGATCTGACGTTCGCGATCGGGGGGATCAAGAACCACGAGATCTACTTCGCGCATCTCGGCGGCGACGGCGGCGACCCGGACGGGGCGATCGAGGCGCTGATCGAGCGGGACTTCGGCTCGGTGCCCGCCTGGCGGGAGGACCTGAAAGCGACGGGGATGGCCGGCCGCGGTTGGGCCTGGACCGCGTACGACTGGGACGAGGGCCGGCTCTTCAACTACCTCGGAGACACGCAGAACACGTATCCGATCTGGAACGCGACGCCGCTCGTCGCGCTCGACGTCTACGAGCACGCGTACTTCCTCGACTACCAGACCGACCGCGCCGGTTACATCGACGCGTTCTTCGCGAACCTCGACTGGGCGACGGTCAACGACTGGGTCACCGGCTACCAGATACCGCTTCGCTGAAAGTCTCACGACTTTCAGCGAGGACCTCAACCCGCGAGCTCAGTGAGCAGAACGGGCTAAGCCCGTTCTGCCGCGAGCCAGCTGCCGAGGTTGGTGTGGCGCTTCGAAACGTCTCCGGTGTCGAGCTCAGCTCGTAGCTCGCCTGCGGTGCCGTAACGCTCCGCCACGACGTCGTGCGTGTGGATCGTCTCCAGGTTGACCTGCCGGGAGAAGAGGAAATCCCCGTCCTCGAGCTCGGGGTGGGTGTCGAGCACGCCCTGGAGGGCGAGCCGGACCGAGTCCTCCACGAACCGCGGCTGCAGATGTGCGTGCTCGACGACGAAGAGCTCGTCCGGACGTTTCAGCAGCTCGTAGACCGGCGAGCTCATCGACGACTCCACGATCGAGACCAGCCGCTCGGCGTTCAGGGTCGACTCCGACCCGACGAAGAGCGTCCCGCGGCCACGTTGGTTGTGCGTCGCGAGCGGCACGAGCTCGAGAATCCGCTCGACGTCACCCTCGTCGAACCCCGCCTCGAGGAGCCGCTCGCTCGCCGCACCGCGCACGAGCCCCTGGGCACAGGGACAGGCGTTGATCCCCGACGCCTCCACGCCGACGACCCGCCGGACACCGCGCTCGCTCGCCGCCGCGATCCCTATGAGCGCGACCATCTCCTGCGTCGCGAGCTCCGTCACCGGCGTCCGCCGCTCGATCGGATACCGCGCCACGATCTGCGTCTCCGCGCGCCCGGCCTGCTGCCGCTCGATCACGCGCTGCGCGATGTGCGCCGCGAGCTCCTCGACGAGAAACGCCTCTTCCAGCACGACGGCCTCGATCGCCTCCTCGAAGGCCTCGGGAAAGCGCGACATGTGGACGCCCTTCTGCGCCCCGTCGAGGTCGACGGTGCACTCGATCTGGGCCGCGATCAGCTTCTCGCTGTCGCCGTACCGGATGCGGATCGCCTTCGAGACGCCGCGAACGCCCGCCCGCGACAGGCCGAGGCGGACCTCCGGCTCCGAGGCCTGCAGATCCTCGAGGAAGTGCCCGACGTCCGTCATGGGTGAGACTATGCGCCAACCTAGCAGTGCTCATCGTGGCTCCACCGTCCTTCGCCCAGCTGGTTTCCCTCGCGTGCCACGACCTCCGAACGCCGCTCGCGACGGCCTCGGGGTTCGCACGGACGCTCGAACGTCTCGACTCGCTCGAGCAGCCCGCGGACCGCTATGTGGAGATGATCGGCGCAGCGGCCGACCAGCTGGCAAGCCTGCTCGACCTTCTCGCCGTCGCGGCCCGGATCGAGTCCGACCGCTTCGAGCCCCAGTTCCGGGAGGCGGATGCGCGGGAGCTCGCCGACGAGGCGGCGGCGCGGCTCGACGGCGCAGCGACGGTCGAAGGAGAGGGCGACACCGTCCGGGCCGATGCGATCTGGAGCGCGTTCGCACTCTCGGCCCTCGCGGAGGCCGCTCGGCGCCACGGCGGCCTGGAGCAGATCACCTTGACCGTGGACGGTGCGTCGATCGCGATCGCTCCGATCCGAGACGATGCCGGAGTGATCGCCGTCGGTGAGGAGCTGAAGGACTTCGCCGCAGCGGTTGGGACACGTGTCCTGAGCGCGACGGGCGCGGCGGTGGAGCCGGCGAGCGACCGAGTCCAGGTCACGTTTCCGCGACCGACGTAGCCGGCGCAGCCGTCGCCTGACGCGAGAAGACCGGCAGAACCGGGCCTTCCGCGCCGCACGCCGCAGGGCGCCGCTACTTGCAGTCGACCGTGAAGTTGTCGTGGAACGACGTGATGGTGCCGTTCGCGTTCACGGTGATGTGGAAGTTCTCGTGCACCAGGAAGTTGTTCCCGTTGCCCTGGCCGATGATCCGGAAGTTGTTGATGAACGTCTCTTCCTGGCCGACGGCCGCGGTGAACTCGTCCTGGCTCACTCCGGTGCCCTGGTACTTGTCGCCCGTCACGAGCCCCGTTCCAGTGACGCCCTGAGGCTGGTCGTGCGTCTTCACGTGGACGGTGTTGTCGTTGACGGTGACGTGGAACAGGTCGTGGATCGTCCCGCTCAGCTCGACGTCCTCACCGAGCCCGCCGTTGGCGCACGGCACGAACACGGTCAGTTCGATCGGGAAGAACGAGTTGGCGGTGAAGCTCGACGCCGGGGCACCGCTCGACGACGAAACGACTGCAAACGAGAGCACGGCAACGAGGCCGCTGAGTACTAGGAGCTTCTTCATGGCTCTCCTTTGACGGCGGCTGTCTTGCGCTGAAGGCCGGGCCAGGATCCACCCACTCCGGCCCGGGCCGGGGGCGCGCGGCCTACCTCCCTCTCCCCCCGACGAGGGTCGGCCCGATGCTAGTGCATCTCGAGGGTCAGCGAAGTAGGCGCGAGAGGCGCCTGTCCTTGAGGATCCGCCCGCCGGTCTGGCACTCGGGGCAGTAGAAGATCGTGTGCTCTTCGAAGTCCACCTGGGCGATCGGGGTCCCACAGACATGGCACCGCTCGTCGAGCTTGCGGTGGACGCGATAGACACGGTCGTCCTTGGCGCCCCGCTCGCGGAGCTCGAGGCCGCGCCCGAGCTCCGAGTCGATCGCCGCCGCCAGCCGCTCGACCTGGTCCCGCGTGAGGTCCTTCGTCAGCGCGTAGGGCGAGAGCTGCGCCGTATGGAGGACCTCGTTCGCCCACGCGCGCCCGATCCCGGCGATCGCCCGCTGGTCGCGCAGCAGTGAGTGGAGCCGGCGGGAATCGCCGGCGCAGATCTCCGCGAGCCGCTCGGCGCCGAGGCCGTACGCCTCCGGGCCGAGATGCTCGAGCTCGGCGTCGGCCTGCTCGGGCGTCAGCAGCCACACCCCGGCCCGCTTCTTCGCGCCCGCCTCGGTGAGCACCAGCCGTGCGCCGCCTTCGAACTCGAGGTTGAACGCAGGCGTTTTCGGCCCGCTCGCGCCTGCCTGCAGGTACTTCAGCCGGCCGGCGGTCATCAGGTGGACGAGCAAGACGAGCTCGCCGTCGTCCGTCGGGAAGAAGAGCCGCTTGCCCCGCCGCTCGGCGCCCTCGAAGCGTCTCCCCTCGAGCGCCGAGAGCGGCGGGTCGTACGTCTTCAGCGTTGCGATGTGTGCCGGCCCGGCCTTGGCGATCGGAAAAGCACGCACGGGCTCGTCGAGCTGGCGGCGCCACGCCTCCATTTCCGGAAATTCAGGCAAGTCGGATTACGCTCTCCCCCGCATGGCAGACCCGATCACCGTAGCCGTCCGCCGCGGCGAGACCGTGGAGTCGCGCCATCGCGTGCACGCCGTCGCCGTGCAGGACGGAACCGTCGTCGCCGAGGCCGGCGACGGCGGCCTGCTCACCTTCATGCGGTCGTCCGCGAAGCCGATCCAGGCGCTGCCGCTCATCCGCGCCCTGCCCGAGCTCGACGAGAAGGAGCTCGCGATCGCGTGCGCGTCGCACAAGGCGCTGCCCGAGCAGCTCGAGGCGGTCCGGGCGCTCCTCGCCCGCGCGCCCGCCGGTGAGGACGAGCTCGAATGCGGCCCGGACGGAGACCCGCCCTCCCCGATCAACCACAACTGCTCGGGGAAGCACGCCGGCATGCTTGCGCTCTGCCGGGCGCACGGGTGGGACTCGCGCGGCTATCGCCTTTCCGATCACCCTTGCCAGCACGCCGCGCAGGCCGAGGTCGCGCGCGCGGCAGACCTCGACGAGGACGAGCTCGAGACGGCGATCGACGGCTGCGGGGTCGTCACCTTCGCGCTGCCGCTCGAGCGGATGGCGCTGGCGTTCGCGAGGCTCGAACGTCTGGACGGCGGCGACAGGGTGGCGGCGGCGATGCGCGCCCACCCGGGCTTGATCCGCGGGCCAGGTGGGGTCGACACGGCGCTGATGCGCGCCCACGAAGGCTGGATCGCGAAAGGCGGCGCCGAAGGGCTGATGTGCGCGGCCGGGCCCCGCGGACTGGGCCTGGCGCTGAAGGTGGAGGACGGCTCGTCGCGCGCCGTCGGTCCCGCGCTCGCCGCCTTCCTCGCGCGGGTCGGTCACCCGGTCGAGCGGCTCGAACGGGCCCCGATCCGAAACAGCCGCGGCGAGGAGGTGGGGCAGGTCGAGGCCGAGTGACGCGTTTGGGGGAACCGGCGAAAATCCCTGGTCGTTCCGCAGAAGGCGTTGTATATTCGGGCGGCCGGAGGGGAGCCGGGTCGGGAAGTCCTGGCTCTCTTCGTGCAGAGGTCGCACCTCCCCGTCCCCGCACGAGAAAGCGAGGCCCCCATTGCTCACGGTCGACATCTCGCTCCCCGACGTCGAAGAGCTCCACAAGCTCGTCCAGGAGGGTCAGGAAAAGGGGTTCCTCACGTACGACGAGATTGTCTCGGCGCTCGAGGAAGTCGAGCTGACCAAGGAGCAGATCGAAGACTTCTACACCTATCTGATCGACCACTCGATCGAGCTCATGGAGGGCGAGCAGCACAAGCATCCGCCCCATGAGCAGCCCGCGCTCGCCGAGGAGGAGAACGCGAAGACGACGAAGCTCGACCTGACCGTCGAGCCGTCGCTCGACTCGCTGCGGCTCTACCTGCGCGAGATCGGCAAGGTCCCGCTGCTCACCGCCGACCAGGAGGTCTACCTCGCGAAGCGGATCGAGCGCGGCGACATGATCGCGAAGACGCAGATGATCGAAGCGAACCTCCGCCTCGTCGTCTCGATCGCCAAGGGGTACCTCGGTCGCGGCCTCAGCTTCCTCGACCTGATCCAGGAAGGCTCGCTCGGCCTGATCCGGGCCGTGGAGAAGTTCGACTACCGCAAGGGCTACAAGTTTTCGACCTACGCGACCTGGTGGATCCGCCAGGCCGTGACCCGGGCGATTGCCGACAAGGCCCGCACGATCCGGATCCCCGTGCACATGGTCGAGAAGCTGAACAAGGTCGTGCACATCGAGCGCCAGCTCGTCCAGCGGCTCGGGCGCGAGCCGCAGCCGGACGAGATCGCGACGGAGCTCGAGATCACGACCGAGGAGGTGCGCGAGATCCTCCGGATGGCGCAGCTGCCGGTCTCGCTGGAGAAGCCGATCGGGGAGGAGGAGGAGTCGCAGCTCGGCGACTTCGTCGAGGACGAGACCGCCGAGTCGCCGTTCGACACCGCCTCGCTGATGCTTCGCCGTGAGGACGTGCAGAGGGCGCTCGACTCGCTTCCGGAGCGCGAGCGCAAGGTGATCGAGCTCCGCTTCGGGCTGCTCGGCCACCAGCCGTTCACCCTCGAGGAGGTCGGCCGCGCCTTCGGTGTGACCCGCGAGCGGATCCGCCAGATCGAGAACAACACCCTGAAGCGCCTCGAGACGCTGCCGGAAGCCCAGGGTCTACGCGACGCTTCCGCCTAGCTTCGTCGCCTCGAGGCTCGCGAAAAGTCGCGTGACTTTCGCGAGAGCTAGGCGGCCTTGTCGTCGGACGGGACGCGCTCGAGCGGCATGAAGAGCCGGCAGTGCGGGCACTTGACGCCCGCGAGCTCGGTGTTCGAGCCGAGGACGTCGGCGCGGAAGGACTTCCCGCAGTGGACGCAGGTCAGGTCCCGAATACCCTCGTTTCCGGACATGCTTCGAAGCTAGCAACAGCCCTTCGGGGTTCTCTAAATCGTGAGTGAACCCGAACGGAGCCGGGTACGTATTGCAAGCTACTGCCCATGCCCCAGTTCGACCTTCTGATCATCGGCGGCGGTCTCGCGTCCGCTCGCGCGATCAAGTCCTTCCGAGAGTCCGGCGGCGAGGGATCGATCGGGCTCGTCTCGAAGGACGCGACGCTCCCGTACCACCGGCCGCCGCTGTCCAAGCGGTTCCTGCGCGGCGAGACCGACGAGGAGCCGCTCGTCGAGGACGAGGCCTTCTACCGCGACCACGGCGTCGAGGTGCAGCTCGAGACGGCGGTCTCATCCTTGGACACGCGAGAGCGCACCGCCGAGCTCGACGGCGAGCAGCTCGGCTACCGGCAGCTCCTCCTGGCGAGCGGCGCGTGGCCGCGGAGGCTGGACGCGCCGGGAGCGGACCTCGACGGCGTCTTCACGCTCCGGACCGTCGGCAACTCGAAGGCGATCAGGGACGCGGCTGGCGAGGCCGAGACGGCGGTCGTCGTGGGCGCCGGCTTCATCGGCATGGAGGTCGCCGCCTCGCTGAACCAGCTCGGGAAGCACGTCTCGATGATCCACCTCGGCCGCTGGCTCTTCGACCAGCTCGGGGTCGAGCAGCTGAGCGACGAGCTGGCGGCGCTGTACGAGTCGAAGGGCGTCAACCTCGTGCTCGGACACGAGGTCGCGTCGTTCGAGGGCGACGGTCGGCTGCGGTCCGTGTCCACGAAGAACGGCCGCATGGTGGAGGCCGACCTGGCGGTCGTCGGCGTCGGCGTCGCGCCGCTGACCGACTTCGTCGAGGGGAGCGAGATCGCGGTCGACGACGGGATCGTCGTCGACCAGGGGTTCCGGACGAACGTGCCCGACGTCTACGCGGCCGGCGACGTCGCCCGGTTCTACGACCCGCTCTTCGAGAAGCACCGCCGGATCGAGCACTGGTCGAACGCGAACTACCAGGGCACCGAGGTCGGCAAGATCCTGGCGGGCGCCGACGGCGGGTACGACAAGGTCTCTGAGTTCTTCACCGAGATCTTCGGGATCACGATCAAGGTGTTCGGCGACGCCAGGCGCGACTACCAGGTCAGCGTCCAGGGCTCCCTGAACGACGGCCAGATGTACGCGCTCTACGCCGACGAGAACGAGGAGATCGTCGGCGCCCTGAGCGTCGGGCAGTCGGAGGAGATCGAGGACCTGTTGAAAGAGCGCATCAAGGCGCACGCTCCTTTGGGGAACGGGCTGACGGTCTAGCCCGCGCTACGCCGTGTGTTCGTCGGCGACGGCTAGGGCCTCGTCGAGGATGGTGATGCCCTCGTCGAGCTCGTCGAGCGTGATGTTGAGCGGCGGGCAGACCATGACCACGTTCCAGTGAGTCATGAGGTAGAGCCCGCGGTCGAGCGCCGCCTTCGCCATCTGCGCGACCGGCGCGAAGTCGGCGCCTGCGGCGTTGAAGGGGACGAGCGGCTCGCGCGTCTCACGGCTCTTGACGAGCTCGATGCCCCAGAAGCAGCCAAGGCCGCGCACATCGCCGATCGACGGATGCTTCTCGGCGAGCCCGCGGAGCCGCTCCTCGAACTGCGGCCCGAGCTCGGAGGCGTGCTCGACGATCCCCTCGTCGCGAAAGGTCTCGATCGAGGCGACGGCCGAGGCGCATGCGAGGGGGTGACCGCTGTAGGTGAGCCCGCCTGCGAAGTACTTGTCGCGCACCCAGTCGGCGATCTGCTGGCGGACGATCACGGCGCCGAGCGGCACGTAGCCCGAGTTGATGCCCTTCGCGACGGTGAGGATGTCGGGGACGACGTCCCAGTTGTCGACCGCGAACCACTTGCCCGTGCGGCCGAAGCCCGCCATCACCTCGTCGCAGATCAGCAGGATCCCGTGGCGGTCGCAGACCTCGCGGATCGACTGGAGGTAGCCGTCCGGCGGTGGGATGACGCCGTTCGTCCCGATCACCGTCTCGAGGATCACGGCGGCAACGGTCTGCGGCCCCTCGTACTGGAGGATCTCCTCGAGGTGCGGCGCGCCCGAGCAGACGGGGCACGGGTCCGGATGACCGGCTGGGCAGCGGTAGGTGTAGGGGTCGAGCATCCGCACAACGCCAGGAAGGCCCGGCTCGGCGTGCCACCGGCGCGGGTCGCCGGTGAGCGTGATCGCGCCTCCGGTCGCGCCGTGGTAGGAGCGGTAGCGGGCGACGATCTTGTGCCGGCCCGTATACCAGCGGGCGAGCTTGATCGCGTTCTCGTTCGCCTCCGCGCCGCCGTTCGTGAAGAACGACATCGCGAGGTCGCCCGGGGTCACCTCGGCGAGCAGACGGCCGAGCTTCGACCGCGACTCGCTGGCCATCGGCGGCCCGATCGTCGCGAGCTGCTCGGCCTGCTCCTTGATCGCGGCGACGATCCGGGGATGCTGGTGGCCGAGCGAGAGGTTGACGAGCTGTGAGGCGAAGTCGAGGTAGCGCTTGCCGTCGTAGTCCCAGAAGTAGCGGCCCTCGCCGCCGGCGACCGCGATCGGGTTGATCGCGCCCTGCACGGACCACGAGTAGAGGACGTAGCGCTTCGCGTCCTCGACGATCTGCTGCCCGAGCTCCGAGTTGGTCTCGATCGTCGCCATCGATTCGATCCTATAGCTCGTCCGCGAGCAGGTCCATGAGCACGCCGTCGTGCCCGTCGCCGCCGGGGAGACGCTCGTACCGCCGCATCACGCCGACCGGCTTGAAGCCCGCCTTCTCGTAGGTCCGGATCGCTGCGACGTTGTCGGCCGCGGGGTCGATTACGAGCCGATGGTGGCCGCGCTCCTCGATCAGGTGGGGCGTAATCGTGCGGACGGCGTCGAGCCCGAGACCCTGCCCCTGGGCGGCTTCCGACAGGAAGAGGTCGATGCCTGCGTGCCGGTACATCGGGTCGTCCTCCTCTTGGTACTGGATCAGCCCGACGAGCTCTCCGTCGACCTCGATCGCGAACGCCGTCACACCCTCGGCGCCAGACAGCTTCTCCTCGTAGTCGGCGTCCTCGGGCTCGCCCCACCAGCGGGCGACGCCCGGCTGGGCCTGGATCGCGCGGAGAGCGGGAACGTCCTCGGCGGCCAGCGGCCTGAGGACGACCCGCTCCCCTCGCAGCTCCGTCACTAGGGCCCGGTCGTCGCCTCCGCGGCTCCGGCCGGCGCGCGCTCCTCCCGCTCGTGGGGCGGCTCGATCGTGATGTCCGGCAGCAGCCGGTCGAGCCAGCGCGGGATATACCAAGTCCGCTCGCCCAGGAGGGTGAAGAACGCCGGCACGAGCGTCATCCGCACGATCAACGCGTCGGTGAGGATCGCGACAGACAGCAGGATCCCGAACTCCTTCGAGACGCGGTCGCCGCTGAGGATGAAGGCGGCGAAGACCGTGCCCATGATCAGTGCCGCCGCCACGACCACGCGGCCGATCGCGGCGATCCCGTGCTCGATCGCGGGTCGCGTCTTCAACCCGTGGACGTGCTCCTCCCGGATCCGGCTCATCAGGAACACCATGTAGTCCATTGAGAGCCCAAACAGGATCGCGAAGGCGATCGGCGGCACGAACGTCTCGATCGGGCCCGTGCGGTCGAGCCCGGTCAGGCTCAGCAGGTGCCCCTCCTGGACGACGAGCGTGAGCACGCCGAACGCGGTGAACGCTGAGAGGATCGTCGTGATCGCCGCGGTGAGCGAGATCACGATCGAGCGGAACGCCATCGCGAGCAGGATGAACGTGACACCGATGATGTAGAGCAGGAACACCGGAAGCCGCGACATGATCCGGTCGCCGATGTCCTTGAACGCCGCGGTCAGGCCGGAGACGTAGGCCACGGCGTTGCCGCCTGCGGTCGCGGCCGGAACGGCGTCTTTCCGGATCCGGTCGACGAGCTTGTCGGTTTCCTCGTCCTGCGGCGCCGACTTCGGCGTGACGAAGACGATTGCCACGCTCTTCTCGTCGTTCAGCTGAGGCTGCCGCACCGAGGCCACGTCCGGGAGCTGCCGGACCCGGTCGTAGATCTTCTGCGGCGCCTGGGGGTCGTCGTTCACGTCGATGACGATCGGGATGGGGCCGTTGAAGCCTTTCCCGAAGCCCTCGGCGAGCAGGTCGTAGGCGCGGCGCGCCGTCTGCTTTTTCGGCTGCGTCCCCTGGTCCGAAGCGCCCAGCCGGACAAGGGCGGACGTCGACGCCAGGGCGAGCATCAGGAGCAGCACGACCACGAACACCGGCCCCGCATGGGCGGCGACGAACCGTCCCCAGCGCGCGACGAGCGTCCGCTCGCGGGCGGCCTCGCGGTCGTCGATCGGCCTCAGGAACGGCACCTTCAGCCGGTCGACCTTGTGGCCGAGCTTGGCGAGGACGGAAATCAGCAGGGAGTTGGCGATCAGCACCGTCGTCAGCACCCCGAGCGAGGCGCCGATGCCGAGCTTGGTGACGAAGTCGAGGCCAAAGAACGCGAGGCCGGTGACTGAGATGGCCACGGTCACGCCGGCGAAGAGCACCGCGCGGCCCGCCGAGGCTCCGGCCTCGGCCGCCGCATCCTGCGGCGAGAGGCCTTCGTGGAGGTACTGGCGGAAGCGCGTGACGATGAAGAGCGAGTAGTCGATCCCGACGCCGATGCCGATCATCGAGACCAGGATCGGCGTGATCGTGTTGATGTCGGTGAAGCCGGCGATCAGGAAGAGGAGCAGGAAGGCGCCGGCGACGGCCGTGATCGCGAGCAGGATCGGGATCAGCGCCGCGACGAACGTCCGGAAGACGATCAGCAGCACGATGATCGCCGCGAGCAGGCCGAGCGCCTCCGACGTCCCCTGCTCGATCGGTGGGAACTCGGCTTCGCCGTTGTACTCCGTCGTCACGCCGGCCGGCGCTACCGCATCGCGGACGTAGTCCTCGACCTTGACAACCTGGCTGCGGTCGGCGTCCTCGATCGTCTGGTCGAACTGCGCCTCCGCGTAGGCGATCCGGCCGTTGTCGGAGAAGGTGTCCTTGCTGAACGGGTTGCCGACGCTCTCGAGGCCGGCTTTCCCCTCGCTGGGCTTGAATTCGGACGTCTTCAGCTTCGCGATCGCCGCTTCGATCGCCCGCTTGCGCTCGGGCGTGTCCAGCCGCTCGCCCTCCGGCGCTGCGAAGACGATGTTGAGCACGCCACCCTGCTCGGACGCGAACTGCGACTCGATCAGGTCGGTCGCCTTCTGCGTGTCCGATCCCGGGATCTCGAACTCGTCCCGGAGGCTGCCGCCGAGCGTCGCGACCGAGACGATCAGAAGGGCCACGATGCCGAGCCAACTGGCGACGACGCGCCACGGGTGCGAGGCGCAGGCACGCGCCCAGCGGGCGAGCGCGCCGGTCGAAAGGCGTTCGTGCGCAGCACGACGATCAGCACGTGGTTCGGTCATAGGTCCTCCCTTGGTGACGGCCCTTCAGTCTTAGCAGTAGTGACACCGAGGGCCGCAGAAAATCATCGGTTACCCTGGAAGCCGCCACGTCGAGGAGGCAAGTGATGACCGAGGTCTTGGAGCGAAAGAACCAGCAGCAAACCGAGTTGGGGCGCGTCAGCCACTGGATCGGCGGCCAAATCGTCCCGGGCGAGTCGGGCCGCAGCGGGCCGGTCTACAACCCGGCTCAGGGCATCCAGACCAAGGAGGTCGACTTCGCCTCGGTCGAGGAGGTCGACCGCGCCGTCCAGACGGCGAAGCAGGCGTACGAAGCGTGGCGAGCGGTCTCGCTCTCGAAGCGGCAGGACCTCTTCTTCACGATCCGCGACCTCTTCCACCGCCGCAAGGACGACATCGCCGCGATCCTCACCGAGGAGCACGGCAAGGTCTTTTCCGACGCCAAGGGCGAGGTGCAGCGCGGGCTCGAGGTGATCGAGTACGCCTGTGGGATCCCGACGTTGCTCAAGGGCGACTTCTCCGAGCAGGCCTCGAGCGGGATCGACGTCTACTCGATCCGCCAGCCGCTCGGCGTCGTCGCCGGCATCACCCCGTTCAACTTCCCGGCGATGGTCCCGATGTGGATGTGGGCGCCGGCGCTCGCCTGCGGCAACACGTTCGTGCTGAAGCCGTCCGAGAAGGATCCGTCGGCATCGGTCTTCGCCGCCGAGCTCCTGAAAGAGGCCGGCGTCCCCGACGGCGTCTTCAACGTGGTGCACGGCGACAAGGTCGCAGTCGACGCGATCCTCGAGCACCCGGAAATCGCGGCGGTCAGCTTCGTCGGCTCGACGCCGATCGCCCAGTACATCTACGCGACGGGCACGTCGAAGGGGAAGCGGGTCCAGGCGCTCGGCGGGGCGAAGAACCACATGATCGTGCTCCCGGACGCGGACCTGGACATGGCCGCGGACGCCGCCGTCTCGGCGGCGTACGGCTCGGCCGGCGAGCGCTGTATGGCGGTTTCGGCGGTCGTCGCCGTCGGCGACATCGGCGACGCCTTCATCGAGGCGGTCAAGCAGCGCCTCCCGAAGGTGAAGGTCGGCCCGGGCACCGAGCCCGAGAACGAGATGGGGCCGCTGATCACCCGCGAGCACCGCGACAAGGTGGCGTCCTACCTCGACAGCGGCGCGGAGCAGGGCGCCGAGGTCGTCGCCGACGGCCGCGAGACGGCGCCCGACGGCGACGGGTTCTTCCTTGGCGTATCGCTCCTCGACAAGGTCACGCCCGAGATGGACGCCTATCGGGACGAGATCTTCGGCCCGGTCCTCTCCGTCGTCCGTGCAGACACGTACGACGAGGCGGTCCAGCTCGTGAACGAGAACACGTACGGCAACGGCGTCGCGATCTTCACGCGCGACGGCGGTGCGGCGCGGCAGTTCCAGTTCGAGGTGCAGGCAGGCATGGTGGGCGTGAACGTGCCGATCCCCGTGCCGGTCGCCTACTACTCGTTCGGCGGCTGGAAGGCGAGCCTCTTCGGGGACTCGCACATCTACGGGCCCGAAGGAATCAACTTCTATACCCGCGGGAAGGTGGTCACCTCACGCTGGCCGGATCCCTCCACCAGCAAAGTCGACCTCGGCTTCCCGCAGACGAGGTGATGAGAATGGAAACGAGCATGGTGTTGGATCGAGGCAAGTCCAGTGCGGAGCGGGTCGCCGGGACCTTCGGTCAGCTTCCGCCTGTGGTGGTGAAGATCGTGCGTCGCAGGAAGTCGCGCTCGGAGCGGCTCGCCGAGGCGCTGCAGGGCATGCCGCCGGTCGCCCGCGTCGGGCTGGTCGCAGCGGCCGCCGGGGTGGCGATCGTACTCGCGTACGTCGCGCGCAACCGGTTGTTGGCGTTTGCGGCCGCGGTAGGCGGGGCTGCCGAGGGAGCCGCCGACGCCGTCGAGGGCGCGGCGGGAAACCCGCTCGAGGCGGCACAGAAGCGCAGCGACTCGTCTAACGCCAGTTAGAACGCGCTAGAAGTCCAATCCGCCGACCGCGGAGCGCCGTAGGGTTGCTCCATGGCCATTTGCGCCTCCTGCGGCCAGGAAAACCCGGAGATCGCGAGGTTTTGCCTCGCATGCGGGTTGCCGCTGTCCGACGTCCGAGGCGCGGCGCGGGAGGAGCGCCGCCACGTCAGCGTGATCTTCGTCGACATGGTCGGCTTCACGGCGCGGGCCGAACGCCTCGACCCGGAGGAGGTCCAGGAGCTCCTGCGTCCGTACCACGACGTCGTCCGGCGCGAGATCGAGTCGTTCGGCGGCGTGGTGGAGAAGTTCATCGGCGACGCCGTGGTCGGCGTCTTCGGGGCGCCGGTCGCCTACGGCGACGATGCCGAGCGGGCGGTCCGGGCCGCGCTCACCGTCCGCGACGCGATCGCGGCGATGGACGCGGCCGACCCTCGGCTCGACCTGAAGGTGCGGGTCGCCGTCAACACGGGTGAGGCGCTCGTGGTCGTCGACGCCCGGCCGGCGCTCGGCGAGGCGATGATCGCGGGCGACGTCGTCAACACGGCCGCCCGCCTCCAGACGGCGGCGCCCGTCGGCGCCGTGCTGGCCGGTGAGGAGACCTACCGGGCGACGAAGGAAGCGATCTTGTTCGCGCCCGCGGACCCCGTGCAGGCGAAAGGCAAGGAGGATCCCGTGCCGGCCTGGGTGGCGCTGCACGAGATCCGGAAGCCGGGAGAGCGCGCGGTGGCCGGGCCGCTGATCGGCAGGGATCCGGAGCTCGACATGCTCCTCGGCACCTGGGAGCGCGTCACGACGGAGCGCACCCCTCATCTCGTCACGGTGATCGGCCCGGCCGGGGTGGGGAAGACGAGGCTCGCGGTCGAGCTGGCGGCGAAGGTCCGCGAGCGCGGCGGCCGCCCCGTCCGCGGTCGTGTGCTCCCCTACCGCGAGAGCACCGCCTACTCGGCTCTCGCCTTCCAGCTCAAGCAGCTGTGCGGGATCTTCGAGACGGACACGGTGGAGGCGGCGCTGGAGAAGCTCGAGCAGGTCGTCTCGAAGCTGCTGCCGCCCGCCGAGTCCAAGGAGGTCACACTCCACCTCGCGATCCTGCTCGGCCTTGATCCGGAGGGGACGATCGCCGACCGAGAGAGCCTTTTCTTTTCGATCCGCACGTTCATCGAGGCCGTCGCTGCGGACCGGCCGACGATGCTCGTGTTCGAGGACCTCCACTGGGGCGACGAGGCGCTGCTCGAGCTCGTCAGCCTGCTCGCGGCGCGGCTCCGCGACCTGCCGGTGCTCTTGCTCGTCCTGGCGCGGCCGGACCTCCTCGACCTCCGACCCGACTGGGGCGGCGGCCTGCTGGCGCACACCGCGCTCAGGCTCAGACCGCTCGACACGGCCGCGGCGACGCTGCTGGCGACCCACCGGCTCTCGAACGACGGCGCGGAGAGCATCGAGCGTGCGGCCGACCTCGCCGCTGTCGCCGACGGAAACCCGCTCTTCATCGAGCAGCTGGCGGCGACGCTGCTGGAGTCGGGGGACCCGGCCGGTCCGATGCCGACGACGATCCGCGGGATCATCGCGGCCCGCCTCGACGCCCTGCCCGCCGGCGAGCGGGCGGTGCTGCTGAACGCGGCCGTCGCCGGACGGGTCTTCTGGCGCGGCGCGCTCGAGCGGATGACACCGGATTCGAGCACGCTCAGCTCCGCGCTCGCCGAGCTCGAGCGGCGCGACCTGATCGCGCGGCAGACGGTCTCCGCGTTCGAGGGACAGCAGCAGTACACGTTCTGCCACGTCCTCGTCCGCGATGTCGCCTATGAGCTGCTACCGCGGTCGGTCCGCCAGGACCGACACCGCGAGGCCGCGCTCTTCTTCGAAGCGGTCGGCGGCGACGGCGGCGAGGTCGGCGCGGCGCTGGCGCGCCACTGGCGCGATGCGGGCGACTCGGAAAAAGCGATCCAGTACCTCGCCGCCGCCGCCGAGGTCGCGGAGCATGGCTGGGCGAAGGAGCGGGCGGCGGCGCTCTATCGGGAGGCGCTCCAGCTCGTGCCGGAGGTGGACGGCGACCGCCGCCGGCAGCTCACCCGGAGGATCGCGCTCGCCGAGACGGCGAAGTACCACGTGCCCGACGCGCGACTGCTCGGGCTCGGCGACTAGCCCCTAGTCCCTGGGGAAGTCCGCCGGACTCACGTCGCCGGCGATCTCCTGCAGCGACTCGATCGTGTGGGCGCCGAGCCGCTTCGAATGCTCGATCACGATCTCCTCGTCCGGCGCGGCGTAGACGCAGTAGGTCCGGACGGCGCCCTCGCCGTCGACGACGACGTGGCTGTGCTCCCACGTGATCGCGGGCAGCTCGTCCTCGACGATCTCCCGCGACCGACGTCCGACGGTCGGCATCTCGGACTCCTGCACGGAGAATCGCCTGACGATCAGGTAGCGGGGCATCGCGAAATGCTACCCCGCTTGGCGACGGCGACCGAGCAGGAGCATCGCGCCGAGCGAGAGGGCGGCCAGGGCAAGGGCGCCCCCCACGAGCAGTGCTGTTGAGACGCCCTCGTCCTGCTGCCTCGGGGGCTCGACCCAGGCCAGCGCGCCTTCGATCGCGAACGCCTTGGCTCCGACCCGGCCGGGGACGGTCCAGTTGCGCACGAAGCGTGGGGCCGTCTCGGCTGCGCCGGGGTCAACTGGCGGCGGTGTGCCGCTGCCCACCACGCGACTGTCGTGCCAGGCGTAGGCCGCGCCGCTGTTCATGTGCCGCCACTCGCCGTCGAGCAGCCGCTCGACTCCCGACGGCCGGAAGCGGATGAACGGCCGGCCGCTGCGGTCGAGGATCTGCAGCGGCTTGCGGGTGAGGTTGCTGACGAGCAGCTGGTCGTCGAGGATCACCTTCGCCTCGAGCCCCACGACCTGGGGGTCGACTACCTTCACGCTTGCGACGTAGCCGGTGCCGTTCACGCCGTGCGGTCCATGCGCAAACGCCGCGCCGGCCGGGACCAGCGCCACGACGGCCGCCAGAACGATTCGCCTTCGCACGAAACCTCAGGCGACGGCCGCGGCCGGCTTCAGCTTCTCGCCGAACTTCGCGCGCGCAACGAATTGGCCGATCCCCGGGGAGGCGACGAGCTCGTCGTTCTCGACGAGCACGTTGCCCCGGAGCAGCACAACCTCGGGCGAGCCCGTGACCTCGGCGCCCTCGTAGAGGTTGTAGTCGATCTTCGAGTGGTGCGCGGCGGCCGAGATCGTGAGCTTCTTCTCGGGGTCGAAGACGACGATGTCCGCATCGGACCCGACGGCGATCGTCCCCTTTCGCGGGTAGAGGCCGAAGAGCTTCGCCGGGTTCGTCGCCAGGAGCTCGACCATCCGGTTCAGCGAGATCCGTCCGGCCCTGACGCCGAACTCGTGGATCATGTGGAGCCGGTTCTCGAGCCCGGGCCCGCCGTTCGGAATCTTCGAGAAGTCGTTCTTGCCGAGCGTCTTCTGCCCGTCCCAGTTGAAGGTGCAGTGGTCGGTCGAGATCGCGGAGAGGATGTCCGTCCGCACCGCGTTCCAGAGCACGTCCTGGTTCGCCTTGTCGCGCGGCGGCGGCGTGTAGACGTACTTCGCGCCCTCGAAGTTCGGCCGCTCGAGGAACGTGTAGTCCACGAAGAAGTACTGGGTGCAGGTCTCGCCCCAGATGTCCCAGCCCTTCTCACGCGCCAGCTGGATCGGCTCGACGGACTCCTTGCAGGAAACGTGCACGACGTAGAGGGGAGCCCCCGCCACGCGTGCGAGCTGGATCGCCCGGTTCGTCGCCTCGCCCTCCGTCTCCGGCGGCCGCGTCAGCGCGTGGTACTTGGGCTCCGTGTGCCCAGCCTCGAGCGCCTCCTTCACGAGCACGTCGATCGCGTCGCCGTTCTCGGCATGCACCATCACGAGCGCGCCCGAGTCCGCCGCGACCTGCATCGAGCGGAACAGCGTCTCGTCGTCGACCATCAGCGCGCCCTTGTAGGCCATGAAGAGCTTGTAGGAAGTGATGCCCTGCTCCGGCAGCGAGGCGAGCTCCTCCAGCGTGCCCCCCTCGTCGAGGTCGGTGATCGCCATGTGGTAGCCCATGTCGATCATCTGCTTGCCGTTCGCCTTCTCCTTCCACATGTCGAGGGCCGTGGCGAACGTCTCGCCCTGGGGCTGGATCACGAAGTCGACGTGGCACGTGGTGCCGCCGAAGGCGGCGGCGGTCTGCCCGGATTCGACGTCGTCGATCGTGACCGTGCCGCCGAACGGCATGTCGAGATGCGTGTGGGGGTCGACGAGGCCTGGCAGCACGTACTTGCCCGTTGCGTCGATCACCTTGTCCGCGTCGACGTCGAGCGACTCTCCGATGAGGGAGATCCGCTCGTTCTCGACGAAGACGTCGCCGACGTAGTCGTCGGCCGCCGTGATCACACGGCCTCCCTTGATCAGAACGGAACTCATGGCGGATCTCCCTTCATCGTTCGAACGTCGCCAGGGCCGGTAGGGCTTATTCGCCGCCCTCGGTCACCTGCACGTCCTCCTTCTGCCAGTTCTCGCCGGTCACGTCGAGGTCGTCGTCCTTCAGCTCGTTGACGGCGGCCTCCGCGAGGTCGGTCCGGTACGCGTCGTCGCTCGCCGCCTTCTTGATCACCTTGCCGCTCAGGGCGATGTCGTTCGTGATCTTGAACGACTGCGGATCCATGATCCCGATCCCCTTCGGCGCCGGCCAGATCAGCGCGTTGACCTCGTTCAGCTGCCAGCGCTGGTGGCCTTCACCGAGCGTCGGCCCGTTGTCGAGCACGATCCGGAGGCAGTCCTCCGGGTTGTCGCGGCAGTAGATCCACCCGCGGAAGCTCGCCTTCAGAAATCGCTTCGCGATGTCCTGGTTTCCTTCGTCGGCGATCCAGTCGCCCTTGACGAAGACGCCGTCCTCGAGTGCGCCGGTGCCGAGGTCCGACATCTTCATCACGTTCAGCTCGTCCATCGTATGGAGCTTCCCGGTGTCCTTGTTCTTCGACTCGAGCACCTGGGCCAGCTCGTTGTAGGTCATCGCGGCAGCGGCGTCGATCTCGCGGTTCAGGAACAGGTTCATGTCGAAGGGCTGCGCCACGATCTTCGTGTCCTTCTGTGGATCGATCCCGTTCTTGTTCAGGGCCGCGAAGAGCTTGTGCTCGTTGCCGCCGAGCCACACGCCCACCTTCTTGCCCTTGAGGTCCGTGATCTGGTCGAGGCCGCTGTCCTTCCAAGTGACCTCGGTCATGCCGGACCGCGTGAAGACCTGCCCGATGTTGACGATGTCCTGGCCCTTGTCCCGCGTCGCGAGCAGGCTGTCAAGCCAGTCGATGCCGAACTCCGCCTGGCCGCCGAGCACGACCTGCTCCGGGACGATGTCCGGGCCGCCGGGCTTGATCGTCACGTCGAGGTTCTCGTCGTCGTAGTACCCCTGGTCGAGCGCGGCGTAGTAGCCCGCGAACTGCGCCTGCGGCACCCACTTGGACTGCAGCGTGATCGCGTCCTTGTCACCGGAGCTGCCTCCGCCGCCGTTGTCGTCGCCTCCACAGGCCGTCAGCGCGATTGCGATGACGGCGACGCTCGCGGCGCGCGCGAGCCACCTGCTTCGCTTCATCCACTTCCCCTTTCCGTGCTCAAGGTGTGCTTTCTCAGTCCGCCGCCCCCCGCATCGACGGGTGCCAGCTCATCGCGAGTCGCTCGGCGACGGAGACCGCTGCATAGAACGCGATCCCGAGGATGCTGGCGACGACGATCGCCGCCCAGGCCTCGGTGAAGGCGAACACGCCTGCCTGCCGCCGGATCTGGATCCCCAGCGCATCCTGCGAACCGCCGAAGTAGTCGCCCACGATGGCGCCGATCATCGCGAGAACGGTCCCCACCTTCAACCCGGTAAAGAGGTACGGCAGCGAATTCGGGAACCGCACCCGCCGGAAGGTGGCGAGCTCGCCAGCGGCGTACGAGCGCATGAGCTCGAGCTGCTGCGGCCGGACCGAGGTGAGCCCGCGGATCGTGTTCACGAGCACCGGGAAGAAGCACAGCACCGCCGCGATCACCATCTTCGAGGTCTGGTTCAGCGTCCCGAACCAGTTGTTCGTGATCGGGGCGAAGGCGATGATCGGGATCGCGTTCGCGGCGATCGCGTAAGGCATCAGCGCGGTCGCGAGCCGCCGCCAGCGGGCGAGGACGAGCGCCACCAGGACGCCGGCGCTGCAGCCGATCAGCCAGCCGCCGAGCGCCTCCTGGAACGTGAACCACCCAGCCGACCAGAGCGTGTCGCGCTCGGTCCAGAGCGTCTGCGTGATGTCAGAAGGGGGCGGGAGCAGGAAGTTCTGGATGTCGAGGCCGCGCACCAGGCCCTCCCAGAGTGCGATTCCGGCGACGAACACGACCACCGCCGGAATCCAGTCCTGGAACCCGCGCCCGATTCGGCGGCCGAGGGTGCCCCGCGGGATCGGTTCGACGACGGTGCTCACAGGCTTCTCACAGCCCCTCCTCCGCGACGATGTACTCCTCCTCGTCGGTCGGCTCGGCCGCGTCGAAGCCCCCGCCCTCTCTAAGCAGGCGGCGGACGTCGCGGGTCAGCTCGGCGAACCGGGCTTCCTCGCGCGTCTCGATCGTCCGGGGCTGCGGGAGGTCGATGTCGACGAGCCCGACGATGCGCCCCGGCCGCGCGGACATCACCACCACCCGCGTCGAGAGAAAGACGGCCTCGGAGATCGAGTGGGTGACGAAGACGACGGTGCTCTTGCTCGCCTCCCAGATCTGCAGCAGCTCCAGGTTGAGCCGCTCGCGCGTCATCTCGTCCAGCGCGCCGAACGGCTCGTCCATCAGCAGCAGCGGCGGATCGAACGAGAGCGCGCGCGCGATCGACACGCGCTGCTGCATGCCGCCGGACAGCTGCCACGGGTGGTGGCCCTCGAAGCCGCTGAGCTCGACGAGGTCCAGGAGCTCGCGGACGCGGTCGGCGCGGCGCTGCCGGTTCCAGCCCATCATCTCGAGTGGCAGCGCGATGTTCTTGGCCACGGTGCGCCAGTCGAGGAGCACGGCGTCCTGGAACACGATCCCGTAGTCGCGGTCGAGCCGCGCCTGGTGGGGCGGCTTGCCGTTGACGACGACGTCGCCGTGCGTTTGCTGGATCAGGTCGCCCATGATCCGGAGGAGCGTCGACTTGCCGCAACCCGAGGGGCCGATCAGCGACACGAACTCGCGCTCGCCGATGTCGAGGTCGATCCCCTGCAGCGCGACGACGCCGCCGGTGCCGAACTCCTTGTCGACGCCCTTCAGGCTGACGACTGCCTGGTCGCTCATCCGACGTGCTCCGGAGCCCGCCGGACGACGAGCCTCTCGACGCCGGCGATCACCAGGTAAAAGCCGATGCCGAGGAGCGCCGCGATCAGGTTCGTCGCCCACAGCGACTCCGGCTCCAGCGAGTAGTACTGGTTGAAGTTGAGGATCGCACCCCCGAGGCCCTCTTGGATCGAGGCCGGCAGTTCCCCGATGATCGCGCCGACCACGCAGGCGGTTGCGGCGATCTTGAGGGCGGCGAAGAGGTAGGGGAGCGAGGTCGGGATCCGGAGCTTCCAGAGGATCTCCAGCGGGCTCGCGGCGTAGGAGCGCATCAGCTCGAGCGCCCGCGGGTCGACGCTGGTCAGGCCGCGGAGGGAGTTGATCGTGACGGGAAAGAAGGTCAGATACGCGGCGATCACGGACACCGAGAACCAGCCGGGGAAGCCGCGCCCGCCCAGCCACACGACCACCATCGGCGCGATCGCGAGGATCGGGATCGTCTGCGAGGCGACGATGTACGGCAGGAAACCGCGCTGGAGCAGGCGGGAGTGGGCGAGCAACACGCCGATCCCGAAGCCGATCGAGGCGCCGAGCAGGAAGCCGACGAGGGCCTCCTTCGCGGTGAAGAGCGCCGCATGCCCGAGTACGTCGATCAGCAGCGGGCCGTTCCGCCGTGAGGGCTCGAACAGCTGCCCGACGATGCTGTGGATGTGGGGGAAGGTCTCGTCGTTCACGCGGAAGGCGCCGATCGCGAGGTCCGTTGCCTCCCCGACCCACTTGAAGCCCTCCCAGAGCAGGCAGAGGACGACGAGGATTCCGGCGAGCGAGGCGAGACGCAGCGCGAGGTCGCGCCAGTGGATCCCGCCGTTTTCCTGCTCGATCGCCGTCGACCCCATCGCGCGATGCTTACCACGTTAGGCTCGGCGGCGTGGCGGACCTGAGCAACGTCACCTTCGCCTGTGCGGAGCCCGTTCGACTGGCGGAGTTCTGGGCCGCAGCGCTGGGCTACGAGCCGGTGGAGCCGCCCCCGGAGGCGGTTGCCGCGGTCGATCAGGCGGTGGAGGCGGGCGAGCTCGACCCGACAGGGTGGGCGATGCTCGTCAACCCCGACGGGACGGGCCCCCGGCTGCTTTTCCAGCGCCGTCCGAAGAGCCAGACAACCGACATCCCGATCCACCTCGACCTCAAGTCCGAAGAACGCGGCGCGGAGGTGGAGCGCCTCACGGGCCTCGGTGCGACGTTCGTCGCGGAGCGGTCCCAGAAGATCGGCCCGTTCGAGGAGTTCTGGACGGTGATGAAGGACCCCGAGGGAAACGGGTTCTGCGTCTCGTGAGCTCGTTGGATCCCAGCAGGACCGTCGCCGAGCTGAAGGAGCTCCGCGAGCTGACCGGCAACGCCGACGGCGCGCAGCGAGTCGCCTGGACCGACACCTGGGTGCAGGCGCAGGAGTGGATGGCGTCCAAGCTCGAGGGGACCGGGGCGGAGCTGGCCTTCGACGAGGCGCGCAACCAGTGGTGGACGCTGCGCGGCGCCTCCGATCGGGAGCTCCTGATCGGCGGCCACCTCGACTCGGTGCCGAACGGCGGCTGGCTGGACGGGGCGCTCAACGTCGTCGCCGGGTCGGAGGTGCTCCGGCGGATCGCGGAGGAGGGCGAGCCGCCGGTGACGGTTCGCCTCGTCAGCTGGGCCGACGAGGAGGGCGCGCGCTTCGGTCGCTCGCTCTTCGGATCGTCGGCCGCCGCGGGCTCGATGGCGGACCAGGACGAGCTCCGGCAGCTCGTCGACCGCGACGGCGTCCCCCTCCCAGATGCGATCGGCGCGCACGGCGTCGACCTCGACCGCGCGACGGAGGCGCGGTCGCAGCTCGGGAACGCAGCCGCCTACCTCGAGCTCCACATCGAGCAGGGGCCGGTGCTGGAGGCGATGGATCTCCCGCTGGGCGTCGTGCTCGGCACGTTCGGGGTCGAGCGGCACCGCGTCACCTGGCGCGGCCAGGCGGCGCACGCCGGCTCGACGCCGATGGATCAGCGGCGGGACGCGCTCGCCGGCGCCGCCAAGCTGGCGCTCGAGCTGCGCCACATCGCCGCCCGGGTCGGCGACGGGGCGGTCTGCACGTCGGGCGACGTGGTCTGCTCGCCCGGAATCGTCACCTCCGTGGTGGAGACGGCCGAGCAGCTCCTCGACCAGCGCCACCTCGACGCGGACAAGCTCGCGGCCCTGCTCGAGGACGCGAAGACACGAAGCGAGGATTTTGCGCGCGAGGAGAACATCGAGGTGGAGTTCGAGCGGATCTGGAACATCGAGCCGATCCTGTTCGACGAGCAGCTGATCGGCTTCTCCGAGGAGGCGATCCAGGAAGTGGCGGGGACGTCGCACCGGCTGCCGAGCGGGCCGCTCCACGATGCGGCCGAGGTCTCGAGGGCGGGCATCCCGACGGTGATGCTCTTCGTCCAGAGCCTCCGCGGCCTCTCGCACACGAGGCTCTAGGACACGAAGGAGGAGCACCTCGAGCTCTCGGTCCAGGCCCTCGACCGCCTGGCGTCGAAGACGATCGACTCGCTAGCGCAGGCGTAACGGCTCGCGCAGCCGCTCCGGGCGGGCGACCGCGACGGCGAGCGCCGTTGCGCAGACGAGTGCGAAGCCGACCAGGACGAAACCGTCCGCGAGGTTGAAGGCGAGCGGCTCGAGCACGATCGGGTCCGGGATGCCCGGCCAGAGCGCGAGCGAGAGGACGTTGCCGGCCGCACCGCCGACCACGAGCCCGCCGGCCGCCGAAAGCGCGACAGACCGCGTCAGCACGATCAGTGCCGACCACGCGGCGCACCCTGCGACGACGACCACCACGTAGAGCGACGAGCGCTCGTGCAGCGGCGAGGCGCCCGCACCAGCCTTGAACGCGAGGTCGATCGCGGCGGCGCCTCCCGCAGTCGAGACCAGCGCGACGAGCGCGCGGAGCATGGAGCAAGCCTACGACAGGCGAACGAGCAGCACGCCGCCGGCCAGCAACGCGATCCCGACCACGCGCAGCGCCGTGATCGGATGCTCCGGGAAACCGACCCAGCCGTAGTGGTCGACGAGGAGCGAGGCGATGGACTGGCCGGCGAGGATCAGCGCGACGAGCGTCGCGGCGCCGAGCCTCGGCGCGGTCACGATCGACCCGAGGACGTAGAAGGCGCCGAGCAGGCCGCCGATCCAGACCCACCACGGCGCGTCGCCCGCCCGGTCCGGCCACCCTTCGCGGGCAGTCGCGAGGACTGCGACAAGCAGCGCGAGAGCCCGACGAGAAAGGAGACGAACGCCGCCCGCACCGACCCGCCCACCCACTCGGCGAGCTGGGCGTTGATTCCGAACTGGATCGGCAGCATCGCGCCGGCGAGCAGCGCGAAGAGAAGGTAGCTCCAGATTGCCACGCTCCGGTTTTCAAGAGAAAATGCTGGTTTCCCTGCCCGCCGACCAGGAGGCCCCATGCTCGACTTCGGCGTCACCGTCCTGCCCGACCCGCCGCACTCCCGCTTCTTCGAGCTGGTCGAGCTGACGGAGAAGAATGGGTTCGGCTACGTCTGGACGTACGACTCCCACATCCTCTGGCAGGAGTCATACGCGACGCTTCCGGTCGCGGCGATGCGCACGGACACCGTGAAGCTCGGGCACTTCGTCACCAACCCGGGCATCCGCGACCCGACGATCACCGCCAGCTGGTACGCGACCATGCAGGACCTGTCGAACGGCCGGATGGTGATGGGCATCGGCCGCGGGGACTCGTCGCGCCGCGTCGTGGGACTGAAGCCGGTCCGGGTGGCGGAGTTCGAAGCGCGCTGCCGGATGATCAAGGACCTGATGAACGGCCGGCCGGTCGAGTGGAACGGCAAGGAGCTCCAGCTCGAGTGGGCGAAGGATCAGCCCGAGATCCCGATGTGGATCGCCGGCTACGGGCCGAAGGCGCTCGCCGTCGCGGGACGCGTCGCCGACGGCGTGATCATCCAGCTCGCCGACCCGCACATCATCCAGTGGATCATGGACACCGCACGAAAAGCGGCGGAGGAGGCGGGGCGCGATCCGGCCGAGCTCAAGTGCATCGTCGGCGCGCCGAGCCACATCACCGACGACCTCGCCGACGCGCGCGAGCAGGTCCGGTGGTTCCCGGCGATGGTCTCGAACCACGTGATGGACCTGATCGAGCGCTACGGGTGGGACTCCGAGATCCCGACCGCCCTGACCGACTTCGTCAAGGCCCGGAAGTTCTACGACTACAAGGACCACAGCCGGGTCGGAGCCGCCCACGGCGAGTTCGTCACCGACGAGATCTGCGACCGCTTCTGCGTCCTCGGGAACGTCGAGCAGGCGACGGCGAAGCTGAAGGAGCTCGAGGCCGTCCGCGTCGACCAGTTCAACATCTACTTGATGACGCACAGCCAGGAGGAGACGCTGGCCGCCTACGGCGACCAGATCATCCCGCAGTTCGCGCGGGTAGCGGCCTGATGGCGCAGGTCGTGACCATCCCGGGGACACCGTCCACCGCGAAGATCCGCAGCATCTTCGCTCCGGCGCTGCTGCCGTTGATCACGCTCGGGATCTACTTCTTCTTCTGGTGGTACTACATCAACCGGGAGCTCCGGGACTACGGGAGGACCAGGGATTCGAACGAGCTCGGCGAAAGCCCGGGTACCTCGTTGCTCGCGGTGACGCTCGGGGCGCTGATCATCGTTCCGTTCCTGGTCTCGATCTGGAACACGACCAAGCGCGTCCAGGCGGCGCAGCGGCTGGCCGGGCTCGAGCCGCTCAACGGCTGGATCGCGCTGATCCTGTTCCTCGTGATCACGCCCGCGTACGACGCCTATCTGCAGAGCGGCCTGAATCAGGTCTGGGTGCGCGAGACCGCGCCCGCCCGGGCGGCGCCCGAGCCGACCGCCTGACGCGTTAACCGCCGCGCAACAACGCGGCCGTTCGGCTTCCCTACGATCTAGTCCTATGAGGACTAGTCGCGCGGTCCGGCCGCGCACCGCCGAGCTGACGACGACCGAGTACGCCGTGCTCACCGTGCTCACCGTGGAAACCGCGCACGTCCCGATCTCCGGCTACGACCTGTTGAAGGTGGTCGAGCGGAGCGTCGGCCACGTTTGGCGGCCGACGAGGAGCCACCTCTATGCCGTGCTCCCACGGCTCGTCGGTCGGGGCCTCGCGACCGTGCGGGAGGCGCCCGGCGAGCGAGGACCGGACCGCCGCCTCTACTGCGTGACGAAGCGTGGGGCGCGGCTCACGCGGCTGTGGCTCGAGGAGCCCGTGTCCGGCGACCCGCATCTCTTCATGCTCAAGGTCTTCTACGGCGGGCTCCAGAGCCGTGAGGCCCTGGTCGCTCACTACCGGCAGTACGTGGAGGACCGGCGGGCGTACCTCGACACGCTCCGCGCGATCGAGCCGACGAACACGCGGACGGGCCACGACTACTACCACTACTTCCTGCTGCGCCTCGGGATCGAGCGGACCGAGCTCGAGCTCGCCTGGGCCGAGAACGCGATCGCGGAGCTCGAGCGGTGAAGAAGCGCGCGATCACGGCCATCATCGCTGTCCTCGCCTGCGCGGGCGCGACCGGCGCGGGCGCCGCGTCCGGGCTCTCCGGAACCTGGGTCGGAACGATCTCCTTCAGGAGCCCGGCGGGCGTGGAGCCGCTGCCCGTCTCGATCGAGCTGCGCGGCCGGCGCGCCGTGGTGAGCCTCGGCCGCGGCCACGCCGCCCGCACCACGGTCGTCGCCCGCGTGACCGGCCGCCGGCTCCGCCTCTCGATCCCTGCCCGCCCCGGCCGGCTGGCGTTCGACGGACGCCTGAAGGGCCGTCGCATCGCCGGAACGGTCCGGAACCAGGCCGTTCGCGGCCGCTTCTCGTTGCGCCGCGGGCGGGCGCTCGAGGAGGCGACGCTCGGCCTTTACCGCTTCGCCGACGGACGCCCGCTCGGCGTCTGGTCGGGGGAGGGCCCGCGGATCGCGAGCCTCTACGACGAGGCGGAGGTCCGCGGCCTCTACCGGACACAGGTGGGCACCTACTCGCTCGGTGCCGGGCTCCAGACGCGGAGCCCGTCCTCCGGTGCGGCGACGTTCGCGGGCAACAGGGCAACCTGGCGGGGGACACCCGCCCAGCGGGTGCCGGTGCGGGAAAAGGAGGTGTTCGTGCGGAGTGGGGGCGCGCTCCTCGCCTGCACGCTCGCGATTCCACCAGCGAGCGGGAAGCGCCCGGCGATCGCCTTCGCCCACGGCGGCGGCCCCGCGCCGCGCTCGTACAACTCGGTCAACCAGCTCTACTTCAACCACCTCGGGATCGCCACGCTGAGCTGCGACAAGCGGGGGGTCGGCCAGTCGGGTGGCTCGTACCCGGGCGATCTCCCGACCGAGTCCGTCGTCGACCGCTACGCGCGCGACGTCGAGTCGCAGGCGCGCTGGCTCAGGACCCAGCCCGAGATCGACGCGGCGCGCATCGGCATCGCCGGGGCCAGTCAGGCGGGCTGGATCATGCCGGTCGCCGCCTCACGCGAGCCGGCGATCCGGTTCATGCTCGGCTTCGTCCCGCCGACGCTGACGCAGGGCGAGACCGACCTCTGGGCGCAGCTGAACGACCAGGGCCGCTCGCCGCCGACGCGCTCGGACGAAGAGCTCGAGGCGGAGGTCCGCCGCGCGGGTCCGAGCGGGGTCGACCCGATGCCCGCGATCCGCTCGATGCGGATCCCCGCCGTCTGGCTCTTCGGCGGGAAGGACCGCACCGTTCCGTCGCGGCTCTGCGTCGAGCGGCTCGATCCGGTTATGCGCGAGGCCGGCCGGGACTTCTCGTACCGCCTCTTCCCCGGCGGCACGCACGGGCTCGTGCTGACGTCGAACGGCCTCCTGGACGAGCAGGCCCGCTCGAGCCACATGGTCGATGGGCTCTACCAGGCGGTTCGCGACTGGCTGCAGGCACGCGGGCTCACCGGCTGATCTCACGGTTTTCTTAGCCGGGTTCGCCACAATTCGCCCGTGAAGATCCTGGTTGTCGACGACGAGCGCGCCGTGCGCGACGCGCTTCGGCGCGCGCTCGAGCTTCAGGGGTACGAGGTCGACCTCGCGGCGGACGGCGAGGAAGCGCTGGCGCGCCTCGGCGCCGACGGCCACCCGGACGCCGTTGTCCTCGACATCCTGATGCCGGGGATCGACGGGCTCGAGGTGTGCAGGCGGATCCGTCGAAGCGGAGACTCGGTGCCCGTCCTGATGCTGACCGCCCGCGACGCCGTCGGCGACCGCGTCGAAGGCCTCGACGCCGGCGCGGACGACTACCTCGTCAAGCCCTTCGCGCTCGAGGAGCTGCTCGCCCGGGTCAGGGCGCTGATCCGGCGCGGCACGCCCTCACTCGACGGCGTGCTCCGGTTCGCCGACCTCAAGCTCGATCCGGGCACCCGCGAGGTCCGGCGCGATCGCGACCTGATCGAGCTCACCCGGACCGAGTTCAACCTGCTCGAGCTCTTCATGACGAACCCGAAGCAGGTCCTGACCCGGTCGATCATCTTCGAGCGCGTCTGGGGCTACGACTTCGGCTTCGCCTCGAACTCGCTCGACGTCTACATCGGCTACCTGCGCCGCAAGACCGAGGCCGGCGGCAAGCCGCGACTGATCCAGACCGTCCGCGGCGTCGGGTACGCACTGCGCGAGCCGTGACCTTCCGGGCTCGCCTCACGCTCGCCGCCGCCGCCGCGGTGGCACTCGCCGTCGTGCTGGCGTCCGCGGTGGCGTACGTGATCGTGCGGGAGGAGCTTCGCAGCCAGGTCGATTCGGCCTTGATCGACCGCGCGGAGCAGATCCAGCGGATCCGGCCGCACGGCGGGTTCGACGTGCCGGCGCCGGTGCTCGGCGGCCCGGGCGGCTACGTGCAGGCGGTCGCGGCGGACGGAACGACGCTCCGCCCGCCCGGCGCCGACATTCCGATTCCGGTCGACGACCACGTGCTGGAGGTCGCGCAGGGCGATGGACGCAGCTTTTTCACCGACGAGACGATCAGCGGCGTCCACGTCCGGGTCTTCACCTTCCCCTCCAACGTCCCGGGCTGGGCGCTCCAGGTTCCCCGTCCTCTGACCGAGGTCGACAGCACGCTCGGGCGCTTGCGGAACTTCCTGATCCTGATTGCGCTCGCCGGCATCGCGCTGGCGGTGGCGCTCGGCCTGATCGTCTCCCGCGCGGCGATCGCCCCGGTCGCGCGGCTGACCCGTGCGACGGAGCGGGTGACCAAGACGGGTGACCTTTCGGAGCGCATCCCCGCCGACGGGCAGGACGAGCTCAGCCGGCTGGCGGCGAGCTACAACGCGATGCTCGCGGCGCTCGAGGAGTCGCTGCGCGCCCAGCGGCAGCTCGTCGCGGACGCGTCGCACGAGCTCCGCACGCCGCTCACCAGCCTTCGCACGAACTTCGAGGTGCTGATGAGCGACCGGGAGCTCGACCCGCACGAGCGGCGCGAGCTGCTCGACGACGTCGTCGAGCAGATCGGCGAGATGACGGCGCTGATCTCCGAGCTGATCGAGCTGGCGCGAGGCGACACGCACCCGTCGGAGCCCGAGGAGGTCAGGCTCGACCTCGTCGCGGCGGACGTCGTCGAACGCACCAGGCGGGACCGCCCTGGAGTCGAGTTCAACACCGACCTCACGAGCTCCGTCGTCCGCGGCGTGCCCTCGTCGCTGGAGCGCGCGATCGGAAACGTGCTCGACAACGCGGCGAAGTGGAGCCCGCCCGGCGGCGAGGTGGACGTTCGCGTCGCCGACGGCACGGTCGAGGTGCGCGATCACGGCCCCGGCATCGACGACTCCGACCTGCCGTACGTCTTCGACCGCTTCTACCGCTCGCGCTCCGCCCGGACGATGCCCGGGTCCGGCCTGGGGCTCGCGATCGTCCGTCAGGTGGCCGAGGCGCACGGCGGCCAGGTCGTCGCCGAGCGCGCCGAGGGCGGGGGCACTCGTGTCACGATCCGGCTCAACGGCGCCCGGCCGAGCTCTTAGAAAACATTGCGGCGCGGCTTAGGGGCCGTTTAGGGGCGGGCGGTTTCCTCCTTCGCATGGCAGGTCAACCAGCGAAGGAGGCACAGATGCGACACCTCAGGAAGATCACGGCAGGCGCGGTTGCCGTCGTCGCCGTCGCGGGCGGTGGAGCCGCGATCGCGGCTAACCAACTCTCGCCGAAGCAGGAGAGCCAGGCGGTCGTGAACGACGCCGCGAGCCAGCTCGGCGTCTCCGCCGACAAGCTGTCGGCGGCGCTCAAGCAGGCGCTGATGAACCACGTCGACGCGGCGGTCAAGGCGGGACGCCTGACCCAGGCACAGGGCACCGAGCTGAAGCAGCGGATCGACTCCGGCGAGATCCCGCTCCTCGGCTTCGGCGGGCCCGGCTTCCATCGCCACTTCGGCCCCGGTCACGGCCTGGGCGACGAGCTCGCGGTCGCCGCGTCGTACCTCGGCGTCAGCCAGGCCTCGCTCCGCTCGTCGCTCGAGGGCGGCAAGACCCTGGCGCAGGTGGCGAAGAGCGAGGGGAAGTCCGTCGACGGACTGGTCGCCGCGCTCGTCAAGGCGGAGAAGCAGGAGTGGGCGGACGCAGTCAAGGCGGGGCGGATGACCGCCGCGCAGCGTGACGCGATGCTCCCGGCCCTCGAGCAGCGGATGACCGACCTCGTGAACGGCACCGGCGGGCCGGGCCGGCGCGGGTTCGGGCCGCCGCCGGGCGGCTCGAGCTCCTTCGTTCCGGCTCCGGAGAGCGGGTCGGCCGCCTGACGAGCGGTCCGGGACCGATTCTTAGGTCCCTCTTAGCGGCCTCTTAGGGAGGTGTGGTTCCGTAGGAAGCATGAGCCGCAAGCTCATCGTCCTCGGAACCGCCCTCCTGGCCGTGATCGTCGTGGGCGGCGGCATCGCCGCGACGAAAGCGCTCACGCCGAAGCAGGAATCGCAGGCCGTGATCGACGACGCCGCCAAGCAGCTCGGTGTCACGCCCGCCCAGCTCTCCGGCGCGCTCAGGCAGGCGCTGAAGAACCGGGTGGACGAGGCGGTCACGGACGGACGTCTGACGAAGGCGCAGGCGGACCGGCTCAAGCAGGCGATCGACGCCGGCAACGCGCCGCTCTTCGGCTTCGGCCCGCGTCGGTTCCACGAGCACGGGCACTTCGGGTTCCGCGTCCACGGCCACGGGCCGTTCGCAGAGGGGCTCAAGACGGCTGCCGACTACCTCGGCCTCACCCGCGCCCAGCTGATGACGGAGCTACGCGACGGCAAGAGCCTCGCGCAGGTCGCCAAGGCGCACGGCAAGTCGCCCGACGGGCTGGTCGACGCCCTCACGAAGCAGGCGGAGCAGAAGCTCGACCAGGCCGTGAAGAACGGCCGGCTGACCGAGGCGGAGAAGACCGAGATGCTCGCCGGTCTGAAGAAGCGGATCACGGACCTCGTGAACGGCCGGTTCCCGGCCCCGCCGAGGTTCCACCGCTTCGATCGCGACGGCGCTCGCATGCCCGTGCCGCCCGGCTTCGGGCCGCGCTTCAGCTAACCGGGACCGCGCTCGCCTGCTCGAAGTGGAGGGTGACGAGCTCGCCCGCGCTGCGGACGTGCTCGACCATGCTCCGCCGCGCCTCGGCGGGGTCGCGGCGCCCGATCGCGTCGAGGATCGCCTCGTGCTGCTCGACGTTCTCCTCCAGCAGCCGGGAGCTCTGTGACAGCGCCGCCCACGTGAGGTTGCGCGGGAAGCTGCGGTGGAGATCGGCGATCGTGTCGGCCAGCCTGGCGTTCCCCGACGCATCGAGGATCGCCTGGTGGAAGAGGTCGTTCGCCTTCACCCACAGGCTCTCGTCCTTCCACGGTTCGCGCCGGCGGGCGCGGCGCGCGATCAGCGTCTTCACCGCGTCCTGAAAGAGCTGCTGCGCCTCCTGGAGCCGCCGGAGGTCGCGGTCGCTGATTCGCTCCGCCGCCAGCTCGGCCGCGAGCCCCTCGAGCTCCGCGCGAATCTCGTAGGCCTCGCGGATCTCGCGCGCCGATGGTCCGCGGACGACGGCGCCTCGGTTCGGCAGCAGCTCGACGAGGCCTGTCGCCTGGAGCTGGCGCAGCGCCTCGCGGACCGGTGTGCGGCTGACGCCGAACTCGTCCGCGAGCGCCTCCTGGCGCAGGCGGGTCCCCACCGGCGTCGCGCCGCTCAGCACTCTCGCCTGGATCTCGCCGGCGAGGCGGTCGACGAGCGGTGACGGATCCGTCTGGACCGTCACGCGCGCTCCGCCCTGGCGTCACTGATCAGGCGGAGCCCGACGAGCGCCAGGAGCACGGCGAAGAGCATGCGCAGGACGCTTCCCGGAAGCGCCAGCGCGAGCAGCGCGCCGGCGGCGGCGCCCCCCGCGCCGATTGCTCCGAGGCCGAGCGCCGCCGGCAGATCCCCAACCCCGCGCAGCCGAAGCGCGACGCTGGCGGCGATCGCCGTCGGCAGGATCACGAGCAGCGAGGTCGCCTCCGCCTCGTGCTGGGTCATCCCCAGCGCGAGGACGAGGAACGGGACGAGCAGGACGCCGCCGCCCACGCCGAGCAGGCCGGCCAGCACGCCCGCTGCCGCGCCGACCCCGACGAGGGCGAGGAGCAGGGCGAACGTGGTCACCGTCCGACCGCCAGGAGCACCGCGACCACGAGCATGAACGAGCCGAAGACGAGCTTGAGCAGCTGCTCGTCGATGCGCGACAGCATGCTTGCGCCCACCTGGGCGCCGACGATCGAGCCCGCCGCAAGCGCCAGTGCTTCCCAGACCTGGATCTCGCCGGCGGCGCCGAACGTGATCACGCCCGCGGCGCTGATCGGGATGATCGCGCCGAGGGAGATCGCGTGAGCGTTCCGCTGGCCGTAGCCCGCCCAGAGCACGAGGAGCGGCACCATCACCACGCCGCCTCCGACGCCCAGGAGGCCCGAGAACAGGCCGCCGGCCAGGCCGATGGCGGCGAGCCGGGCGTACGGGCGGCGCCGGGCGCGGTCGGTCTCCGGCGGGACGGCCGCGATCTGCGCCTCGCCGGTGGTGATCGTGGCGCTGTCGCGCCCGCTGGGGTGCTCCGCCGCCACGACCGCACCTTAGCAGCCTTTGGATCCAACCTAGAGCGAAATGGATACATGTTGTGGTAGAGTCGCGGACGCTCAAAAACGGCTCTGGAGGGGGCTGGCACCACACTCAGGAGGGGATTGATGAACAGGATTCGCACCCGCAAGGCGCGCCGTGCGCTCGCCGGACTCGCAGTCGTGGCGGTCGGCCTGCTCGCGACCGGCGCCTCCGGCTCGATCGCCGCGCAGGGCCGCGCCGGCGGAACGCTCACGATCGGACTCGCCGAGGATCCCGATGCGCTCGACCCGACGCTCGCCCGGACGTTCGTCGGCCGCATGGTGTTCCTCCACATGTGCGAGAAGCTCTATGACCTGAACGCAAAGCTTCAGATCGTCCCGCAGCTCGCCGCAGCCATGCCCACGCTCTCGGGCGACAAGAAGACGATGACAATCCGGATTCGCCGCGGCGTCCGCTTCAACGACGGCACGCCGCTGAACGCCCAGGCCGTGAAGATCTCGCTCGACCGGCACCGCACCCTCGCGGGGTCGGCGCGGGCGAGCGAGGTATCCCCGGTGACCGACGTCAGGGTGGTCTCGAACTACATCGTGCGGCTGACGCTGAACGCGCGTTACTCGCCGCTGACGGCGCAGCTGGCGGACCGCTCCGGGATGATCATGTCGCCGAAGCAACTCGACGCGCTCGGCCGCAACTTCGCCTCGAACCCGGTCTGTGTCGGCCCGTTCAAGTTCACGAGCCGCACCGCCGGCGACCGCATCGTGCTCGACAAGTCGCCGTCCTACTACGGGAAGAGCAAGGTCAAGCTGAGCCGGATCGTCTTCCGGATCATCACCGACAACAGCGCCCGAGCGGCGAACCTCCGCTCGCGCGACATCAACGTGCTCGACCGCATCGCCTCGACCGACCTGCCGGCGATCAGGCGCGACAAGGGCCTGCGCGTGCTCAAGGCGACGTCGATCGGCTACCAGGGCATCTCGATCAACATCGGGAACAAGAACGGGATCGGGAAGCCGTTCCAGAACGTCGGCACGCCGATCGCCTCGAAGCGAGCGCTCCGCCAGGCCTTCGAGCTCTCGCTCGACCGGAAGGTGATCAACAAGGTCGTGTTCGGCGGCACGGTGCTGCCGGGCTGCCTGCCGATCCCGCCGGTGAGCCCGTACTTCGACCCGAAGATCACGTGTCCGGGCCGCAACATCGCGAAGGCGCGTCAGCTCGTGAACAGCTCGGGCATGGCCAAGCCGGTGCACGTGAGCCTGATGATCGGCACCGACCAGGTCAACGCGCGGCTTGGCCAGGTGATCCAGTCGATGGCCAAGGACGCGGGCTTCCAGGTCGACCTCGCACCGACGGAGTTCGTGACGGCGCTCCGCCGCCAGGACCAGGGCAACTACCAGATGTTCGCCGTGGGCTGGTCGGGCCGCGTCGACCCCGACGGCAACATCTACCAGTTCGTCCACTCGAAGGGCTCGCTCAACAACCTCGGCTGGTCCTCGGGGCGGATGGACCTGCTGCTCGACAACGCGCGAAAGGCGGCAACCCCAAAGGCCCGCAAGAAGCTCTACCACGAGGTGTACAAGATCCTGCGGACCGACCTGCCGCTGCTCTACCTCTACTACCCCGTCAACCGTCACGGCGTGACGGCGAACGTGAAAGGCGTTCGACTCTACGGCGACGGCCTGATCCGGGCCTACAACGCCGAGTTCAAGTGATCTAACCCCCGACGACGGCGATCATGGGCGTCTTCATCCTGCGCAAGGCCGGAGCCGCCCTGATCGTCGTGTTCCTCGCCAGCGTGCTCGTGTTCGTGGGCGTCCGGGCGATACCGGGCGACCCGGCGCTGGCATACGCGTCGGAAGACCGCGACCCCAAGGTCCTCGCGGCGATTCGCGAGAAGTACGGGCTCAACGACCCGCTTCCCGTCCAGTACGTCAAGTGGGCTGGGCTCGCCCTCCAGGGCGACCTCGGCACAGACAGCCGCGGCCTGCCGGTGGCGGAGACGATCCGCACGCGGATCCCGCTGACCCTGGAGCTGGCAGGCCTCGCGCTCCTGATCGGGACGGTGGTCGGGATCTCGGCGGGGGTGATCGCGGCCGTCCGCAGGGGCAAGCCGTCCGACTACGCCGCGACGACGGCGGCCCTGCTCGGGCTCTCGGTTCCGCACTTCTGGCTGGGGCTGCTCATGATCATCGTCTTCAGCGTCAACCTCAACTGGCTGCCGGCGAGCGGCTACGTCCCGTTCCGCGAGGACCCGGTGGAGAACCTCAAGCACATGGTGATGCCGGCGCTCGTGCTCGGCCTCGGGCTCTCGGCCGTCCTGATGCGCCAGATGCGATCGGCGATGCTCGAGTCGCTCGCCGCCGACTACGTCCGCACCGCCCGCGCCAAGGGGCTCAGCGAGTGGTCCGTGGTCGGGAAGCACGCGCTGCGCAACAGCCTGATTACGGTGACGACCGTGATCGGGCTCCAGCTGGGAGCCCTGATCTCGGGCGCGGTTGTGACGGAGCAGATCTTCGGCATCGCGGGCTTCGGCCGGCTGACCGTGGACTCGATCGCGCAGCGCGACTACCCGCTCCTCCAGGGGGTGGTGCTAGTCGTCGCCGTCGGCTACGTCGTCGTCAACCTGTTCGTGGACATCGCCTACTCGCTGATCAACCCGCGGATCCGCGTCTCGGGAGCGCGCACGTGAGCTACGTCGAGGCTACGCCGCTCGGCGCCCGCGCTCGGCGCCGCCGGATCCTTCGCCGCCGCTTCCTCCGCCGGCCGGCGGCGGTGATCTCGCTCCTGATCGTGGTCGGCGCTGTGCTCGCGGCGGCCTTCGCCCGGTGGGTCGCGCCGTACTCGCCCGATGCGACGGACTTCAACGCGCTGCTCTCCGGCCCGTCGCGGGAGCACCTGCTCGGGACGGACGACCTGGGCCGCGACACGCTCTCGCGCATTATCTGGGGCGCGCGCGCCTCGATTCAGGCGGGATTCCTCGCGACGGTGCTGGCGATGGTGGTCGCCGTCCCGATCGGGCTGATCGGCGGCTACTACCGCGGCTGGCTGGACACCGCGATTGCGCGAGTGACCGACGTCCTACTCGCGTTTCCGTTCCTGATCCTCGCCGTCGGCCTCGCGGCCATCCTCGGACCGTCGCTGCTGAACGCGACGCTCGCGCTCGGCATTGCCGCCGTTCCGCCGCTGATCAGGATCGCGCGGGGCGAGACGCTGGCGCTGCGCGAGGAGGACTACGTGCGGGCCGCGGTCGCGAACGGCGCGAACGACGCCGTGATCATCGGCCGCCACATCCTCCCGAACATGACGAGCACGCTCCTCGTCCAGGCGACACTGACGATCCCGGCGGCGATCATCGGTGAGGCCGTGCTGTCCTTCCTCGGGCTCGGCGTCCAGCCGCCGACGCCGTCGTGGGGCGTGATGCTGAACGCGGCGCAGCCGTATCTGAACGAGGCGCCCGGCCTGGCGGTGTATCCCGGTCTGGCGATCGTGATCGTCGCCCTGGCGTTCAACCTGCTCGGCGACGGCCTCCGCGATGTCCTCGACCCCCGAACCGAGCGTTGAGCGGCCCGCTCCTGGAGGTCGATGACCTCTCGGTCCGCTTCGACACGGACGAGGGCAGCGTCCACGCCGTCGACCGGATGTCGCTCTCGCTCGAGCCCCGGCAGGTGCTGGGCGTCGTCGGCGAGTCGGGTTGCGGGAAGAGCGTGACGGCGCTCTCGATCGTCGGGCTGTTGCCGAAGACCGCCAAGGTGACGGGCAGCGTGCGCTTCGAGGGTCTCGAGCTGCTCGCCGCCTCGAAGTCGGAGCTCCGGAGGGTGCGGGGCCGCCAGATCTCGTTCGTGTTCCAGGAGCCGATGACGTCGCTGAACCCGGTCTTCCGCGTCGGCCACCAGATCGAGGAGGTGCTGCGGGAGCACATGAACCTCTCCCGCGCCGCGGCGCGGCAGCGCGTCGTCGAGCTCCTCGACCTCGTCCACATCCCTGACCCGGCCAGGCGGGCCGAGGAGTATCCGCACCAGCTCTCGGGTGGGATGCGGCAACGCGTGATGATCGCGATGGCGCTCGGTTGCGACCCGAAGATCCTGATCGCCGACGAGCCCACGACTGCGCTCGACGTGACGATCCAGGCGGGGATCCTCGACCTCCTCCGCGAGCTTCGCGACCGGCTCGGCACCGCGATCGTCCTGATCACCCACAACCTCGGGGTCGTCGCCGACATCGCCGACCGCGTCGTCGTGATGTACGCGGGGCGCAAGGCGGAGGAGGCCCCGGTCGGCGAGCTCTTCGCCCACCCCCAGCACCCGTACACGATCGGGCTGCTCGGCGCGGTCCCTCGCGCCGGGGCCGCCGCCCGGAACGGCCGGCTTCAGGAGATCCCCGGCCGCGTGCCGTCCCTCTCCGAGCTCCCTACGCACTGCGCCTTCGCCGACCGCTGTCCTCGCGCGGACGAGCAGTCGTGGTCGGAGGTGCCGGTCCTGCGCCAGGTTCGGCCCGATCACGCGGTTGCGTGCTTCCATCCGGGGGAGCAATGAGCGGCGACGCCCAGCCCGTGCTCGAGGTCGAGGGCCTCGTCAAGCACTTCACCGTGGGAGGGAGGGTCGGCGGAGGCGGTCGAATCGTCCATGCCGTCGACGGCGTCTCGTTCTCGATCGCGCCCGGCGAGGTGCTCGGCCTGGTCGGCGAGTCCGGGAGCGGCAAGACGACGGTCGGGTACTGCGTCAACCGCCTCTACGAGCCGACCGAGGGCACGATCCGCCTCGACGGCGCCGACATCACGCACCTCTCGCGCCGCGGGCTCCGGCCGCACCGCCGGCGGATGCACATCGTCTTCCAGGACCCGTACTCGTCGCTCAACCCGCGGATGACCTGCGGCCAGATCGTCGGCGAGCCGCTCCGCCTGCACGGGCTCGCGCGGCGGAGGGGGGTCGACGCGCGCGTGGTGGAGCTCTTCGACGCGGTCGGCCTGCGTTCCGAGCTGCGGTTCCGCTACCCACACGAGCTCTCGGGCGGGCAGCGCCAGCGCGTCGGGCTCGCGCGGGCGCTGAGCGTGGGGCCTGATCTGCTGATCGCGGACGAGCCAGTGTCGGCGCTCGACGTCTCCGTCCAGGCTTCGGTGCTCAACCTGATGCGGGACCTTCAGGCCGACCTCGGCTTCTCGTGCCTCTTCATCAGCCACGACCTCGCGACGGTCGAGTTCCTCTGCGATCGCGTCGCCGTGATGTACCTCGGGAAGCTCGTCGAGCTCGCGCCCCGTGAGGAGCTCTTCGCGCGGCCGCAGCATCCCTACACGCAGGCCCTGCTCTCGGCGGCCGTCGTGCCCGATCCGGAGATTCAGCGCAACAGGCGGCGCGTCGTGCTCGAGGGGGACATCCCGAGCCCGATCGAGCCGCCGTCGGGCTGCCGGTTCCGGACCCGGTGCCCGCTCGAGCACGAGTCGGCGCCGCGCTCGACCGACGAGGAGCCGCCGCTCGTCGACGTGACCGGCGCCGGGCACCTGGTCGCCTGCCACCTCGTGCGCCGCGGCGCGGAGGCGCCGAGGCTCGCGGAGGCGCCGGCGGAGCTCGCGGGAGCGGCCGACCACTGAACTTCACCACCCGCCCTGAGCTCCGCGGCACCTTCGGGATGGTGGCCTCGACGCACTGGCTCGCATCCGCGGCCGGGATGGCGATCCTCGAGCGCGGTGGCAACGCCTTCGACGCCGCCGCGGCGACCGGGTTCACGCTCCAGGTCGTCGAGCCGCACTTGAACGGACCAGGCGGCGACCTGCCCGTGATCCTGTGGAGTGCGGACCGCGGAGAGCCGCTCGTCGTCTGCGGCCAGGGCACGGCGCCGGCGGCGGCGACGGTCGAGCGGTTCCGGCAGCTCGGCCACGAGCTCGTGCCCGGGACCGGCCTCCTCGCCGCCTGCGTTCCCGGCGCCTTCGACGGCTGGATGCTCCTCTTGCGGGAATTCGGGACGCTCGGTCCCGAGGACGTCCTCGAGCATGCGATCGGCTACGCCGAGGACGGCTACCCGGTGATCCCCGCCATCACGGCGACGATCGAGCGAACCGAGAGCCTCCTGCGTAGGTGGCCCGGGTCGGCCGAGCTCTACCT